>JAJYTJ010000007.1 GCA_021793115.1 Actinomycetes bacterium
CGATCTCGCTGCCCTACTACTTCGGGTCGCGGTACGTGTTCTACCGCAAGGACCTCTGGGCCGCCGCGGGCGTGACCGCGCCGCCGAAGACGCTCGCCGAGTTCAACCAGGATGTCGCGACGATCGCCCAGAAGGACCCGAAGGGCATCAAGAACCTCTCCGGCCTGTGGCTGGGTGGCCAGGACTGGCGCAACGGCATCTCGTGGATCTTCGCCAACGGTGGTGACATCGCCGTCAAGGACGGCAACCAGTGGAAGGCGACGTTCGAGGACCCGAAGACCGAGGAAGGCCTCAAGCAGCTCCAGGCCATCTGGACCACCGCGTCGAAGGCCCCGAAGGACGCCACGGACGCCAACACCTACAACCACCTCAACGACTCCGACTCGGTCAAGGCCGCCGACGGCACCACGACGAGCTACTCGCTCGACGCCGCGACGATCCTGGCGCCGGGATGGGCCCACTGGTCGATCGGTGACCTGGCGCAGAAGGACGGCAAGGACGTCCGCAACTGGAACGACAGCACGTTCGGCGTGTTCGTCCTGCCCGGTGTCGACGGCGGCGCCGCTCCAGTGTTCGCCGGCGGCTCCAACATCGGCATCTCGGCCAAGTCGCAGCACCCGCAGCTGGCGAAGAACCTGCTCAAGATCATCTTCTCGCCGACCTACCAGCAGATGCTGGGCAAGGCGGGCCTCGGCCCGGCCAACACCGACTACGTCAGCTCGCTGGGCACCGACCAGTTCGCCCAGGCCCTGAGCCAGTCGGCCCTCAACGCCAAGCTCACGCCGGCCGCGCCCGGCTGGGCCGCGCTGGAGAACAGCAAGAAGCTCGAGGAGTTCTTCCAGAAGATCGCCTCCGGCGCGGACATCGACTCGACGGCCAAGGCCTTCGACGCCGAGATCACGCCGATGCTCAACGGGCAGTCCTGACAGCGGCGGCGGCGGCGCCACCGGGCGCCGCCGCCGCACCCAGGCCCCGAACGCCCGACATCGCGAGGAGCGGTGATGTCCTCCCAACCCCTGCCGGCGGCCTCCGCCGACTCCGTCCCCGTGGTGGCCCGCGCCTCGTCGGCCCCGGCCCCCCGCCGCCGCGCGGCCCGCGTCGCCAGCCGGCGCACCCCCGCGCTGCCGTACGTGCTGCTCATCCCCTCCGTGGCGATCCTGCTGCTGGCGCTCGGCTACCCGGTCGTCTGGCAGGTCCTCACGTCGCTGAAGAAGTTCGGCCTCGCCCAGCAGTTCGGCAAGCCTGCCGAGTGGGTGGGCCTCGGCAACTACGTGGCGCTGGCCAAGGACTCCTACCTGTGGACCGTCGTCGGCCGCTCGCTGGTCTTCTGCCTCGTCAACGCGGTGGCGACGCTGCTCATCGGGGTGCTCGTCGCGCTGCTCATGAAGGCCGTGCCTGCGTGGGCGCGCATCTGCGTGCAGGTGTCGATGCTGCTGGCGTGGGCGATGCCCGTCATCACGGCGATGGCGGTGTGGCGCTGGCTCTTCGACTACCGCCGCGGCGTGGTCAACTACCTGCTCACCCGGCTCGGGCTCGACTACGTGGGGCACTCCTGGCTGGAGAACCCGCTGTCGTTCTTCTTCGTCGCCACCGTCATCATCGTCTGGGCCTCGGTGCCGTTCGTCGCCTTCTCGGCCTACGCCGGCCTGACGCAGGTGCCGGGCGACGTGCTCGAGGCGGCGCAGATCGACGGCGCCGGCGGGCTGGGCCGGTTCCGCTGGATCATCCTGCCGATGATCCGGCCCGTGCTCTCGATCGTGCTGCTGCTGCAGATCATCTGGGACCTGCGGGTGTTCGCGCAGATCAGGCTGCTGCAGGACGCCGGCGGCACGCCGTCGGAGACGAACCTGCTCGGCACGTACATCTACCAGCTGGGCATCGGGTCCGGTGACTTCGGCAAGGCGTCGGCCGTGTCGATCTTCGTGCTGCTGCTCACCATCGCGCTGTCGTGGTTCTACGTGCGGCGCCTGCTGAAGGACGAGGCCCAGGCATGACCGCGACCACCGCGACCACGCGTCGCCCGCGCACCGGCCGGGTGGTGCTCAGCGTCGTCGCCGTCCTCGTGGCGCTCGTGTGGGCCTTCCCGGTGTACTGGATGATCAGCTCGTCGCTCATGTCCAACATCCGGCTCAGCTCGGGTGCGCCGAAGTTCTGGCCGGTCAACCCCTCGTTCGACAACTACTCGGCGGTGTGGAGCGGCGACACGTTCCTGCCGGCGCTGCGCATGTCGCTGGCAGTGACGCTGCTCACCGTGGTCTGCACGCTGCTGTTCGCGTTCCTGGCGTCGCTGGCCATCAGCCGGTTCCGCTTCCGCGGCCGGACGAGCTTCATCCTCGCGGTGCTCGTCATCCAGATGCTCCCCGCGGAGGGGCTCTTCATCGCGCAGTACCGCCTCATGGGCACGCTGCACCTGCTCAACACCGTGGTGGGCATCTCCATCATCTACGTGGGGATGGTGGTCCCCTTCACGGTGTGGATGCTGCGCGGCTTCGTCGCCGGCGTCCCGCTCGAGCTCGAGGAGGCCGGGATGGTCGACGGCCTGTCGCGGTTCGGGGCCTTCCTGCGCATCACCTTCCCGCTGCTGGCCCCGGGCCTCGTGGCGTCCGGCGTCTACGCGTTCCTGCAGGCGTGGAACGAGTTCACCACCGCGCTCGTGGTCCTCCAGGCCGACAACGTGCGAACGTTGCCCCTGTGGCTGCGCGGGTTCATCCAGACGAGCGCCGCGCGCGACATCGACTGGGGCCAGGTGATGGCGGCCTCGACGCTCATCGCCCTGCCGGTGATCGTGTTCTTCCTGTTCGTGCAGGGCCGGATGACCTCGGGACTGGTGTCCGGGGCGGTGAAGGGCTGACGTGAGCGTCTCGGACACGGACCCGCGCACCGCGCGGGTCGGGGCAGGCCCGCGCCCGGGCTGGTCCGTCGGCCTCGATGTCGGCGGCAGCAAGGTGCTGGGCGTCCTCGTCGGCCCGGACGGCCAGCTGGCGACGAGCGTGCGGCTGCCCAGCCGGCACGGCGGCGAGGGGATCGTGGGCACCGCGGTCGAGGCGACCCGGCGGCTGGCCGACGAGGTCGGCGTGGACCTGGCGGCGCTGCGCGGCATCGGCATCGGCCTGCCCGGCATCGTCGACCCGGCCCGCGGCTCCGTGGCGCACGCGGTCAACCTCGGGATCGGCGACGGCCTGCCGATGGCGGCCCTCGTGTCCGCCCAGGTCGCAGACCTGCCGGTGCACCTCGAGAACGACCTCAACTGCGCCGCCCTCGGCGCGGCGCACCTGTCCGGCCGGCGCGACGGCGACCTCGCGTTCCTCGCGCTGGGCACCGGGCTGGCCGCGGGCCTGCTGCTGGACGGCACGCTGCGCCGGGGCGCGCACCGCGCCGCGGGGGAGATCGGGCACCTCGTCTACATCCCGGACGGCCGGCCCTGCCCGTGCGGGCAGCGGGGGTGCCTCGAGCGCTATGCGTCCGGCTCGGCGATCGCGGCGCGGTGGCCGACGACGGGTGCGGTGCCCGCGCCGCTCGCGCTGTTCGACGCAGCGGACGCGGGCGACGAGGCGGCGGTCGAGGTGCGCGACGAGGTGGTCCGCGCGGTCGCGGCGGCGGTGCGCGTCCTGGTGCTCACTGACGACGTCGAGCGCGTGGTGCTCGGCGGCGGCGTCAGCGAGCTGGGGGAGCGGCTGGCCGGGCGGGTCCGGGCCCAGCTGGAGCGGGAGGCGGCAGACTCGGAGTTCCTCGCGTCCATGGGCCTCTCGCGGCGCGTGGTGCTGGCGCCCGCCGGGGTGCCGGTCGGCGCCGTCGGCGCCGCGCTGCTCGGATCGAAGGAGAGCGCATGGAGGTCGTGATCGCGCCGGAGGCGCAGCTGGCGGTGGTGGCGGCGGATGCGGTGGAGCGGCTGTTGCGGGCCAAGCCCGGGGCGGTCCTCGGCCTGGCCACCGGCAGCAGCCCGCTGCGGGTGTACGACGAGCTGGCGCGTCGCCACACGGAGAACGGCTTGTCGTTCGCCGCGGCGCGGGGCTTCATGCTGGATGAGTACGTCGGCCTGCCGGCGGACCACCCGGAGCGGTACCGCACCGTCATCGAGCGGGAGATCGCTTCGCGGGTGGACTTCGCGCCGGGGGCGGTGCAGGGTCCGGACGGGTTGGCCGACGACCTGCCGGGGGCGTGCGCGGCCTATGAGGCGGCGATCGTGGCGGCCGGTGGGGTGGACCTGCAGATCCTGGGGATCGGCACGGACGGGCACATCGGGTTCAACGAGCCTGGGTCGTCGCTGGCGAGCCGGACGCGGATCAAGACGTTGACGCGTCAGACGCGGGTGGACAACGCGCGGTTCTTCGGTGGCGACCTGGACAAGGTGCCCCATCACTGCCTGACGCAGGGGTTGGGCACGATCATGTCGGCGCGGCACCTGGTGCTGCTGGCCACGGGTCGGCACAAGGCCGAGGCGGTGCACCAGCTGGTGGAAGGCCCGGTGTCGGCGATGTGGCCGGCGACGATCATGCAGCACCATCCGCACGCCACGGTGCTGGTCGACGACGCCGCCGCCAGCCGCCTGCAGCTGGCCGACTACTACCGCCAGACTTACGCCGACAAACCCACCTGGCAGGGCATCTAGCTCCGCGCGAAGCACCATGGGGGCGTGACGCCGGTCGAGGTGGTCGGGAGCGAGGTGGCCGTCTCCGGCGTCGTGCCCGAGGGGCTCGAGGCGGCCGTCCTCCTGGTCCGGGCGCGTGGCGCGCGCGCCCAGCTCGTCGTGCTGCGCGACGGCGTGACGCTGCTCGACCGCGCCTTCGGCTGCACGCCCACCCCTCCACCCACTTCCTCGAATACGGCAGTTCGTGTCGAACACGGCAGGCAGGACTGCCGTGTTCGACACGAACTGCCGTGTTCGGCGCCGGTGAGGGCGCGAGGGGTGGTGCGGGGGCGGGGTCGGGACCCGGGGCGGGGTCCGGTGGGGGTGGGCGTGCTTAGGATCGGGGACGTGAGTGAGCCCCTTCCCCCCGTGCCCGGTCCCGACGACGCGCCCGAGACGGGCCGCGCGACCTCCGTGCTGGAGCGCGAGGAGGTCCGGGAGGAGCTCGAGTCCGGCGACCACGAGCGGTTCGCGCACTACGTGCGCAAGGAGAAGATCCTCGAGTCGGCGGTGAGCGGCAAGCCCGTCGTCGCGCTGTGCGGCAAGGTCTGGGTCCCCGGGCGCGACCCGTCCCGGTTCCCGGTGTGCCCGGTGTGCAAGGAGATCTACGAGGGGCTGCGCGGGCCGCAGGACGGCGACGACGCCGGCGGCTCCGGCGGTGGCGGCGAGGGCTCCGGCGGCCGCGGCGGCTGGTTCGGCGGCCGCGGCAAGTGACGGCGCCGGACGAGTTCCCGTCCGGTCCCTCCCCCTACAGCACGCACGCCTCGACGGCGGCGGCCTCGCAGCTGCCGCCGGCGTTCCCCGGGCGCGCGCCGTGGGGGACCGCGGAGCGGCTGCGGGCGTGGCAGGCGGAGGCGATCGAGCAGTACCGGGCGGCCGCGCCGCGGGACTTCCTCGCGGTGGCCACGCCTGGCGCGGGCAAGACGACGTTCGCGCTGCGCATCGCCGCCGAGCTGCTCGCGACGCGCGTCGTGCGGCGCGTCACGGTGGTGGCGCCGACCGAGCACCTCAAGCACCAGTGGGCGGACGCGGCGGCGCGCGTCGGCATCCGCATCGACCCGGGGTTCCGCAACGCGCAGGGCCGGCACGGGCAGGGCTTCGACGGCGTGGCCGTCACGTACGCCCAGGTGGCCAGCCGGCCCGCGCTGCACGCGGCGCGCACGGCGGCCGCGCCCACGCTCGTCGTGCTCGACGAGGTGCACCACGGCGGTGACGCGCTGACCTGGGGCGACGCTGTGCGCGAGGCGTTCGACGGCGCCACGCGGCGGCTCGCGCTCACGGGCACGCCGTTCCGGTCGGACACCGCCGCCATCCCGTTCGTCCGCTACGAGCCGGACGCCCAGGGCATCCGCCGTTCCGTGGCCGACTACGCCTACGGCTACGAGCAGGCGCTGCGCGACCACGTGGTGCGCCCGGTGATCTTCCTCTCGTACGGCGGGTCGATGCGCTGGCGCACACGCTCCGGCGACGAGGTCGCGGCCCGGCTCGGGGACCCGACGACGAAGGACGTCACCGCCCAGGCGTGGCGCACCGCGCTGGCCCCCGACGGCGAGTGGATCGGCTCGGTCCTCGCCGCGGCGGACCGCCGGCTCACCGAGGTGCGCCGGGCCGTTCCGGACGCCGGCGCGATGGTCATCGCCACCGACCAGGCCGACGCCCGCGCGTACGCCGGGCACCTCGCGCGCCTCACCGGCCGCTCGCCCACGGTGGTGCTGTCCGACGACGAGGGCGCGGGCGCGCGCATCGAGGAGTTCTCGGCCTCCGACGAGCGCTGGCTCGTCGCGGTGCGCATGGTGTCCGAGGGTGTCGACGTGCCGCGGCTCGCGGTCGGCGTGTACGCGACGAGCGCCGCGACGCCGCTGTTCTTCGCCCAGGCGATCGGCCGCTTCGTCCGCGCGCGCAAGCGCGGGGAGACCGCGTCGGTGTTCCTGCCGAACGTGCCGCAGCTGCTCGCGCTGGCCAACTCCATGGAGGTCGAGCGCGACCACGCCCTGGACCGGCCCGTCGCCGAGGGCGACTTCGTCCCGGAGGACGCGCTGCTGGCCGAGGCCAACCGCGAGGAGCGCGCGTCCGACGAGGTGGGGGCCGACGGCGTCGTCGGTGCCTTCCAGGCCCTGGAGGCGCAGGCGTCGTTCGACCGCGTGCTGTTCGACGGCGACGAGTTCGGGCTCGAGGCGGCCGTCGGGTCCGACGAGGAGCTCGACTTCCTCGGGTTGCCCGGCCTGCTCGACCCCGACCAGGTGGCGGCGCTGCTGCGGCAGCGTCAGGCGGACCAGCTGCGCGCCCGCCGCCGCGACCGCTCGGCCGACGCCGCGGCCGTCGCCGCCAGCGAGCACCGGCGGCACGCGACCGCGCGCAAGGAGCTGGCCCAGCTGGTGTCCGCGTGGGCACGCCGCTCCGGCCAGCCGCACGCGGCCGTGCACGCCGAGCTGCGCCGTCGCTGCGGTGGGCCCGAGGTGGCGCTGGCGAGCGCCGACGAGATCGAGGCGCGCGTCGGCATGCTGCGTCAGTGGTTCGTCGGGCGCCGCTGACCTGCGCGGGCACCGTCTGGACGAGCGTGAGCGCGCCGGTCCTGGCAGGCTCGGGGGGCGCACACCGGGCTGGACCGTCCCGGTGCCTGCGCCGTGAGCAGGAAGGAGGCCGCCATGCCGGCCTGGCTTCTCCTCATCATCATCGGTGTCGTGCTGCTCATCCTCGGCGTCGCCATCGCGGCCGCCAAGGTGCTCATCTGGATCGGCATCGCCGTGCTCGTCGTGAGCCTCGTCGTGGGGATCGCGCGCCGCTCGAGCGTGTAGTGCCGCAGCCGACCGGCGGCGGCCCGGGCGCGCAGCCCGTGCCGCCGCCGGAGGCACGGTGCCGGGGCGGTCCCGCACGCCGGCGCGGGCGTGGTCCACGCGCAACCGGAAGGTCGGTCCACGCGCGGCCGGAGGCGCGCCCGCGGGCGACGCCCCTGGTCGCCGGCCGCCGCCTCAGAGCGTCCTGGTCACCGTGGGCACCGCGGCCTCGTCGGCCGACAGCCGCCGTGCCCCGCGGGGGAGCTCGTCGCGCGACGCGCGGTGCCGCGCCTGGGCCGTGGCCACCGCGCCGGACCCGGTCCACCGCTCGTCGGCCACGCCCGCCGTCACCAGCGGCACGTGCAGCGCGCGCAGCCCGTCCCCGTCGGTCGCCCGCTCGGCGCCGGCCCAGCGGTGCTCGCGCCACGCCCGGACCGCGGCGTCCTCGCCCGTGACGAGCACCTCCTCGGCCGCCCGGCCGTCCGGCCCGAGGCGGCGGGCCGCGGCCTTGAGGCCGCCGACGCTGGCCTTCGACTGCGAGACCTTGGCCACCGCCTGCATCGTGCCGTCGGCGCGCTCGCGGCTCACCAGCTTGTAGACCATGCCGCACGTGGGGGCGCCGGAGCCCGTGACGAGCGACGTGCCCACCCCGTAGGAGTCCACCGGCGCGGCCGCGAGCGCCGCGATCGCGTACTCGTCGAGGTCGGAGGTCACGACGATCCTGGTGCCGTGCGCGCCGGCCGCGTCGAGCTGGGCCCGCACCTCCTGGGCCTGGACCGCGAGGTCGCCCGAGTCGAGCCGCACCGAACCGAGACCGGTGCCGGCGACCTCGAGCGCGTGCCGCACGCCCGCGCGCACGTCGTAGGTGTCGACGAGCAGCGTGGTGCCGGTGCCCAGCGTGGCCACCTGGGCGGCGAAGGCCGCCCGCTCGTCGTCGTGCAGCAGCGTGAAGGCGTGCGCGGCGGTGCCGATGGTCGGCAGGCCGTAGCGGCGCCCGGCCTCGAGGTTGGAGGTCCCGACGAAGCCCGCGATGACGGCGGCGCGCGCGGCGGCCACTGCGGCGTCCTCGTGGGCCCGCCGCGCACCCATCTCGAGGCACGGCCGGTCCACCGCCGCGCTCGTCATGCGGCTCGCGGCCGAGGCCACCGCGGAGTCGTAGTTGAGGATGGACAGCACGAGCGTCTCGAGGAGCACCGCCTCGGCGAACGTGCCCTCGACCACCATGACCGGCGAGAGCGGGAAGAACACCTCGCCCTCGGCGTAGCCGACGATGTCGCCGGTGAACCGGTAGTCGGCGAGCCAGGCCAGCGTCCGGTCGTCGACCACCCGCTCGTCGGCCAGCCAGGCGAGCTCGGCGTCGCCGAAGCGGAAGTCGGCCAGCGCCTCGAGCACGCGGCCGGTGCCGGCCAGCACGCCGTAGCGGCGGCCGTGCGGCAGGCGGCGCGTGAACACCTCGAAGATGCAGCGCCGGTGGGCGGTCCCGTCGGCCAGCGCGGCCTGCAGCATCGTGAGCTCGTAGCGGTCCGTGAGCAGGGCGGTGCTCGGCGTCATGTGCCGAACCTAGTTCCCCCGCCCGGCTCCACGGTCCTCCCGCCGCCGGGGTGCGGGCGCGGAGCCGTGGGTGGGGGCGGTTAGGGTGGTCCGCGTGAACGGCGCGCCGATCGGCATCTTCGACTCCGGCGTCGGGGGGCTGACCGTGGCACGGGCGATCATCGACCAGCTGCCGCACGAGTCGGTGCTCTACCTCGGCGACACCCTCAACACCCCCTACGGCCCCAAGCCGCTGGCCGCCGTGCGCGCGTTCGCGCTGGCGGCGCTCGACGAGCTCGTCGAGGCCGGTGTCAAGATGCTCGTCATCGCCTGCAACACGGCGTCGTCCGCGATGCTGCGCGACGCGCGTGAGCGGTACACCGCGCGGCACGGCATCCCCGTCGTGGAGGTGATCCTGCCCGCCGCTCGTCGTGCCGTCGCGGCGACGCGGAACGGCAAGGTGGGCGTCATCGGCACGCGCGCGACGATCGACTCCCGCGCGTACGACGACGCGTTCGCGGTCTCCCAGGTGCAGCTCGTGTCGCAGGCGTGCCCGAGGTTCGTCGAGCTCGTCGAGGCCGGGCAGACGAGCGGGCCGGAGGTGCTGGCCGTGGCCCGCGAGTACCTCGACCCGGTGCGCGAGGCCGGTGTCGACACGCTCGTCCTGGGCTGCACGCACTACCCGCTGCTCACCGGAGCCATCTCCTACGTCATGGGCGAGGACGTCACGCTCGTCTCGTCGGCGGAGGAGACGGCCAAGGACGTGTACCGCACGCTCGTCGCGCACGGCCTGGAACGCAGCCCGGAGGCGGGGCCGCCGTCGCACCGCTTCCTGGCCACGGGCGACCCGGTCTCGTTCGCCGCGCTGGCGCGGCGGTTCCTCGGCCCCGAGGTCGACCGGGTGGAGTCCCTGGCGGCGATCCGATGAGGCTCGTCGTCGTCGGCTGCGCGGGGTCGTTCCCGTCCGCGGAGTCGGCGTGCTCGGCCTACCTCGTGCAGGCCGACGACGAGCGCGGCCGCACCTGGACGGTGGCGCTGGACCTCGGCAACGGTGCCCTCGGGGCGCTGCAGCGGTACGGCGACGTCGCGGCCCTGGACGCGGTCGGGCTCACCCACCTGCACGCCGACCACGTGGCGGACATGGCGGTGCTCTCGGTGGCCCGGCGGTACCGGCCGACCGGCCCGCTGCCCGTCATCCCTGTGTGGGGCCCCCCGGGCACGCGCGCGCGGCTGCTCGAGCTCACGGGCGACGAGGACCCGGCGGCCAGCACGGACGGGCAGTTCGACGTGCGCACGTGGGACCCGCAGGCCCCGGTCGTCCTGGGACCCCTGACGCTCACGCCCGTCCCGATGACGCACTCGGTGCCGTGCTTCGGCGTGCGGGTCACCGGCCCCGCCGAGGGTGATCCGGGCCGCTCGGTGACCGTGTCCTACACCGGGGACACCGACGCCGGGCCGGGCCTCGACGCGCTGGCGACGGACGCCGACCTGCTGCTCGCCGAGGCAGCGTTCCAGGAGGGGCGCGACGACGCCGTGCGGGGGATCCACCTGACGGCGCGCCGCGCGGCGCAGGCGGCCGCCCGCGGCGGCTCCCGCCACCTGGTGCTCACGCACCTGCCGGCGTGGAACGACCCCCTCGTGGCGCAGGCCGAGGCGAGCACCGCCTACGACGGGCTGACGACGCTGGCCACGCCGGGCGCCCGCTTCCTGCTGTAGGCGGGCCGTCGGCGGCGGGCGGCGGACGCCCGACGAGGGTGTCGGGGGCGGCCGATAGGCTCGCCGCATGAGTCAGTCGCCCGAGGGGCATCGCGCGGACGGGCGGCGGCCCGACGAGCTGCGCCCCGTCGCCATCACCCGCCACTACCTCGACGCCGGGGAGGGCAGCGTCCTCGTCGAGTTCGGCAGCACCAAGGTGCTGTGCGTCGCCAGCTTCACGGCCGGCGTGCCGCGCTGGAAGAAGGGGTCGGGCGAGGGCTGGGTGACGGCCGAGTACGCGATGCTGCCGCGCGCCACGAGCACGCGCTCCGACCGGGAGTCGGTCAAGGGCCGCGTCGGCGGGCGCACGCACGAGATCTCTCGGCTCGTCGGGCGCAGCCTGCGGGCGGTCATCGACGTAGCCGCGCTCGGCGAGAACACGGTGGTGCTCGACTGCGACGTGCTGCAGGCGGACGGCGGCACGCGCACGGCCTCCATCACGGGCGCCTACGTCGCCCTGGCGGACGCGGTCGCGTGGGCCACCGCGCAGGGGCTGCTGGCCCCCGGCACGCCGGTGCTGCACGACTCGGTGTCGGCGGTGAGCGTCGGCATCGTCGACGGCGTGCCCCTGCTGGACCTGCCCTACGTCGAGGACGTGCGGGCCGAGACGGACATGAACGTCGTGGTGACGGGCGCCGGCCGGTTCGTCGAGGTGCAGGGCACCGCCGAGCACGCGCCGTTCGACCGCCGCGAGCTGGACGCCCTGCTCGACCTGGCCCTCGGCGGGAACGCGCGCCTGGCCGCGCTCCAGACACAGGCCCTGGCCGCCGCCCCCGGCACGCGCGTGACGGGCGCGTGAGCGCGGCGCGCCTGGTGCTGGCGACGCACAACCGGCACAAGCTCGGCGAGCTGCGCGCGATCCTCCACCCCGCGCTGCCGGAGCTGGACCTCGAGGCCGTCGTGACCGCCGCCGAGCTCGGCGTGCCCGACCCGCGCGAGGACGGCGTCACGTTCGAGGAGAACGCCCTCATCAAGGCCCGCTCGGTCGCCCGGGCCACCGGCCTGCCGGCGGTCGCGGACGACTCCGGCCTGGCGGTGGACGTGCTCGGCGGCGCACCCGGCATCTTCTCGGCCCGCTGGGCCGGCCGGCACGGCGACGACAAGGCCAACCTCGACCTGCTGCTGGCCCAGCTCGCGGACATCGAGGAGCCGCACCGCGGCGCGCGGTTCGTGTGCGCGGCGGCGCTGGTGACGCCGGACGGCGTCGAGGTGGTGGAGCACGGAGCGCTCGTCGGCACGCTCGCGGCCGCGCCGCGCGGCGGCAACGGCTTCGGGTACGACCCGGTGCTCGTCCCGCTCGGCGACACGCGCACGTGCGCGGAGCTGGCGCCCGAGGAGAAGAACGCGATCAGCCACCGCGGGCAGGCGTTCCGCGCGCTCGTGCCCGCCGTGGCACGGGCCCTGGGCGGCTGATGACCGACCCCGCCGGGGTGCAGCTGGTCGCCGAGCACGTGACGTTCGGCTACCCGGGCCGAGCCGTGCTCGAGGACCTCGACCTCGTGGTGGCCGCGGGCACGCGGCTGGGCCTGGTGGGGGAGAACGGCGCGGGCAAGTCCACGCTGCTGCGCGTGCTCGCCGGCGAGCTCGTGCCGCAGGGCGGCCACGTGCGTCGCCACGGCACGCTGGCCGTGGTCGAGCAGGAGCTCGCCGCGGGCGAGGGCGCCACGGTCGGCGACGTGCTGGCGCGGTCCGAGGCCGCGGCGCGCGCGGCGTCCGACGAGCTGGCGGCGGCCATCGCCGCGTTCGACCACGAGACGGGCGACACGGGGTGGCTGTCCGCCGCCGTGGCGCGCTGCGAGCGGCTCGCCGCGTGGGACGCGCCGCGCCGGGCCGACGAGGCCCTGACGAGGTTCGACGCGCCGCGCGACCGCGCGCGGGAGCTGGCCGCCCTCTCGGTCGGCGAGCGCTATCGGGTCCGGCTCGCCGCCCGGCTCTCGGAGCGCGCCGACCTGCTGCTGCTCGACGAGCCGACCAACCACCTGGACGACGCGGGCGTCGAGTACCTCACCGCGCAGCTGCGCGACTGGCCGGGCGCCCTGGTGGTGGTCACCCACGACCGGCAGCTGCTCGACGACGTCATGACGGGGATCCTCGACCTGGACCCCGCCATGGACGGCCGGCCCGCCCTCTACGGCGCGACCCGCTACGCCGACTACCGGTTCGCCAAGGACCAGATGCTGCGGCGCTGGCGGGCCCGGTACCGCATGGAGCGCAAGCGCGCCGAGGCGCTCGCCGGGCGGCTGGACCGGTCGTACGAGGGGCTCTCCGACGAGTGGCGCCCGCCCAAGGGCAGCGACCGCAACCGCCGCGGCACGCGTGCCCGGTCGCAGGTGAAGACGGTGGACCGGCTGATGCAGCGGCTGGAGGCCGGGGCGGTCGCGGTGCCGGTGCCACCGCCCGCGCTGGCGTTCCCGGACCTGCCCGCGACGCCGCGCGGCTACACCGGGGGGCCGTTGCTGGACCTGCGGGCGCCGCGCGTGGCCGGCCGGCTGGACCTGCCCGGGCACCGGGTGGAGCTGCCGCCGTGCGGGCGGCTGCTGGTCACCGGGCCCAACGGCTCGGGCAAGTCGACGCTGCTCGCCGTGCTCGCCGGCACGCTCGTGCCCGACCGGGGGAGCCGCACGCTCGCGCCCGGGGTGCGGCTCGGGGTGCTGGGCCAGGAGCGCGACGACGAGCCTGCGGGCTCGTCGTTCGACGCGTACGCGTCCCACGCCCTGCGCCTGCTGGAGGCCGGCGCGTTGGACCCGGACGAGCTGGTGCCCGTCGCCGCGCTCGGCCTGCTGTCGGAGGAGGACCTCGACCGGCCGCTCCGCGAGGTGTCGGTGGGCCAGCGCCGCCGCTTCGACCTGGCCCGCGCGCTGCTGCACGCGCCGCACGTGCTGGTGCTCGACGAGCCGACGAACCACCTGTCGGCCGCGCTGGTCGACGAGCTCACCGCGGCGCTGCGCGCCACGAGCGCGGCGGTCGTCGTCGCGACGCACGACCGGGCGATGCGGGCCGACCTCGCGGACTGGCCGCGCCTCGACCTGGGCTGAGCGCCCGCGAGGTCGGGCGGACGCGCCCCGGGCCCGCTCCGGGCCGGGCCACGCCGGCCCCCGCAGGCGCGCTACGGCATGCGGCCGACCCAGGCCATCGCCTGGCGCAGCAGGAGGCCGCGGCCGCCCGCCATCTCGACCTGCGCGGTGTCGGCGCACGCCTCCTCGGGCGTGAGCCACGCCAGGTCGAGCGCGTCCTGCTGCGGCCGGCAGTCGCCGAGCATCGGCACCACGTAGGCGAGCGACACCGCGTGCTGGCGGGGGTCGTGGTACGGCGTGACGCCGAGGGTCGGCAGGTACTCCGCGACGGTGAAGGGCTGCGGCGAGGCCGGGACCTGCGGCAGGGCCATGGGGCCCAGGTCCTTCTCGATGTGCCGCAGCAGCGCGTCGCGGACGCGCTCGTGGAACATCACCCGGCCGGAGACCAGGTCGCGCGTCATGGAGCCGGTGCCCGTGACGCGCAGCAGGAGCCCCACCGCGACGACGTCCCCGCTGTCGTCCACGCGCACGGGCACCACGTCGACGTAGAGGATGGGCAGGATGGCCCGGGCCTGGGCGAGCTCACGCTCGTCGAGCCAGCCGGAGGGTCGCTCGGGCTCGCTCGGGTCCCGGGGGAACTCGGCGGTGTCGGTCACCGTGCTGTTCTACCGTGCGGTGGCGGCGGCCGGGGAGTCGGCGCGCACGACGAGCGATGGAATAGCGGCGCTACGGTTCGCGCTGTAGGACGAGTACCACGGAAGCGAGGAGAGCAACCGAATGGCCACCACCATCCTGACCGGCGAGACGATCGGCGCGGCCGTCAAGGACAACGACATCGTCCTGGTCGACTTCTGGGCCACCTGGTGCCCGCCGTGCCGCATGTTCGGCCCGATCTTCGAGTCGGCGTCGAAGAAGCACGAGGGCATCGTGTTCGGCAAGGTCGACACGGATGCCGAGCAGGAGCTCGCGGCCGAGCTGCAGATCACGTCGATCCCGACGCTCATGGCGTTCCGTGACGGGATCCTCGTCTTCAACCAGCCCGGCGCGCTGCCGGCACCGGCGCTCGAGCAGGTCATCGACGCCGTCAAGGGCCTCGACATGGACGAGGTCCGCAAGCAGATCTCCGAGCGCGAGACCGCGAAGGCCTGAGCGCTCGCCCACGTGCGAACGGCCTGCCCCGCTGACGGGGGCAGGCCGTTCGTCGTCGTCGGGCGCACTCGACGCCCGCGGGCTCAGCGGGACGCGGTCGCGGCCGCGTGCTCGACGGGGTCGTTGGCCTCGTCGACCACCACGACGATCGGCTGGTGGCGGTGCGCCTCGTCGTCGCTCATCACGCCGTAGGCGATGACGATGACGCGGTCGCCGACGGACACCAGGTGGGCGGCCGCGCCGTTGATCTTGATGTCCCGGCCGCCGCGCGGCCCGGGGATGGCGTACGTGGTGAGGCGGGCGCCGTTGTCGATGTCGAGGACGTCCACCTGCTGGTTCGGCAGGATGTCCGCGGCCTGCATCAGCTCCTCGTCGACCGTGATGGAGCCGACGTAGTCGAGGTCGGCCTGCGTGACGGTCGCGCGGTGGATCTTGGAGAGCATCATGGGGCGCTGCAGCGTGCTCATGATGACCAATGCTACGTGCCGCGTGAGGGCCCGGCCGGGGACGGGTCGCGTGAGACGGTGCGGGAGACGGGAGTCGAACCCGCACGCCCTCTCGGGCACCAGGACCTAAACCTGGCGTGGCTGCCGTTTCACCACTCCCGCGACGCCGATCCTCTCAGGATGCGGCGGCCTCCAGCCCGAGGTCGTGCAGCAGCCGGCCGACGTGCCCGGTGGCCCGCACGTTGTACTGCGCGAGCGTGACCAGGCCCTGCGGGTCGACGACCACCGTGGAGCGGATGACTCCCGTGATGAGCCGCCCGTAGAGCGTCTTCTCGCCCCAGGCGCCCCACTCCTCGAGCACCGCGTGCTCCTCGTCCGCCAGCAGCGGGTAGTCGAGCCGCTCGTCGGCCGCGAACGACGCGAGCCGTGCCGGGCTGTCGGGCGAGACACCGAGGAGCCGGTAGCCCGCGTCGCGCAGCACGGCCGACGAGTCCCTGAAGTTCACGGCCTCGAGCGTGCAGCCGGGGGTGCCGGCGGCCGGGTAGAAGTACACGATGACGTGCGACCCGCGCAGCGCGGACAGCGTGACGGAGCTGCCATCGGCGGCGGGCAGCGTGAAGTCGGGGGCGAGGTCGCCGACGGTCAGTCGCGGCACGGGAGACTCCTCGGGACGGGGCCGTTTTCGACCAGCCTAGGGCTGCGGGTACGGTCCCGTCTGTGACCGCCACCACCGACCCGGCGCGCCCCCAGCTGCCGATCCGGATGCTCTACGACCGGGTGCTGGTCGCCGTCGACGGCGAGGCGGCCGAGCGCAGGTCGGCGAGCGGGATCGTCATCCCCGCCACCGCGGCCGTGGGCCGCCGGCTCGCGTGGGCCTCGGTGGTGGCCGTGGGCCAGCACGTGCGGCAGGTGGCCGTGGGCGACCGGATCCTGTTCGACCCCGAGGACCGGGCCGAGGTCGAGCTCGCCGGCGACACCTACCTGCTGCTGCGCGAGAAGGACGTCCACGCCGTGGCGGAGCCGGCGGGCGAGGGCCAGGGGACGGGGCTGTACCTGTGACCTGCGGTTTCGCATCCAGCCGCGAGGGCTGGTAATCTCGACCACCGCGCACCGCTAGCTCAACTGGCAGAGCAGCTGACTCTTAATCAGCGGGTTCAGGGTTCAAGTCCCTGGCGGTGTACCACTCACGAGGCCGTCACCCGATCGCGGTGGCGGCCGTCGTTGTTTCGTCCACACACGTGGGCGGCTGTCTAGTCCAGTAGACAACTGTCCGCGGTGATCGGCCGACGGGCGACGAGCGCAGCGGACCGCACCTCAGCCGAGCGCGGTGGCGGCCTTCGTCGTTCCTCCGCGGCCCACTCCGGCGGGACTGACTCGGCGGGTTGCGCGGTGGTCCACACGGCGCGGCCCCGCGCGTCCCGGACGAACCGCACGCCGGCCGCCCGGTCCGCGTGCTGCACCAGGCGGTGCACCCCGAGCCCGACGAGCGCGGCCCCGACGATGACGAGCACCCAGCCGAGGAGCGCCAGCGGGGCCGACGGCGCCAGGCCGTTCGGCTGGCGCAGCCCGGTGTAGACGGCGGCGCCCAGCACGGGCCACCCGACGAGCGAGATCGCCATGCCGATCGCCAGGGGTGTCGCCGCGGGCCGGGCCTTGGTCTCGGACGCGGGTGCGGGCACGGCGGCATCGAGGCACCCGCCCGTGGGCCGCGGCGGGCGTTTCGTGGGTGCATCCCGGCGCCGCCCTACGCTGGGCCGGTGCACCTCGCCGCCCGCGCCACCGCCGACGGCACCCCCAACGCGCTGGCCCTGGCCCGCGCCGAGCTGCGCGACGCCGGGGTCGAGGTGCTCGACCTCACCGACTCCAACCCCACGCGGCACGGCCTGACGCACCCCGGCGTGCTGGCCGCGGTCCAGCGTGCCACGCCGCTGGCGGGGCGGTACCGGCCGGACCCGCACGGCCCGGTGGCCGCCCGCGAGGCGCTGGCCGCGCGCTTCGGTGGCGCCCCCGACGACTACTTCCTCACCGCCAGCACGTCCGAGGCGTACGGCTGGCTGCTGACGCTCCTGGCCGACCCCGGTGAGGCGGTGGCGGTCCCGGCGCCGGGGTACCCGCTCGTCGAGCCCCTGGCGCGGCTGGCGGCCGTGCGCACCACCGAGTACCCGGTCACCTACCTGCACCCGTACGGGTGGTCCACCGACACCACCGAGCTGGCGCGCGTGGCCGCGCGCGACGACGTGCGCGCGGTCGTCGTCGTGAACCCCGGCAACCCCACGGGCGCCTACGTGGCCGACGACGAGCGTGCGCCGCTGCTCGAGGCGGCCCGGCGCGGGGGAGCGGCGGTCATCTCCGACGAGGTGTTCGGCCCGTTCCTGCTCGACGCGCCGGCGCCCCGCACGCTCGCCGGCGAGGAGGGGGTGCTGACGTTCGCGCTCGACGGGCTCTCCAAGCTGCTGTGCGCGCCGCAGCTCAAGCTCGGCTGGATCCGGGTCTCCGGGCCGGCTGACGAGGTGGCGGCGGCGAGTGCAGCGCTCGAGACCATCGCCGACACGTACCTCTCGGTGGGGGCGCCGGTGGCCCTGGCGCTGCCGGAGCTGCTGGGGCTGGCCGACGAGGCGGTGGCCGCGACGCGCGACCGCCTGCGCACCAACCTCGCCACGGCGCGGGCCCTGCTCGACGACGGGGGCTGGCGCGTGCGCCGGTGCGACGGCGGGTGGACCGTGCTCGTCGACGTGCCGCGCTGGCTACCCGACGACGAGCTCGCGATGCACCTGCTGCGGTCGGCGCACCTCGCGGTGCACCCGGGCTGGTTCTACGACCTGCCGACCCCCGGCGCGCTCGCGGTGTCGCTGCTGCCGGAGCCGGAGGTGTTCGCCGAGGGGTGCCGCCGGCTGCGTGCCGCGGTGGACGGCCTCGGTCGCTGACCGCTGCCCGCGCGGGTGGCGCTCGCTGACCGCCGCCGCCGCCGCACGGTGGGACCCGGTGACCGCCGCCCGCGCACGGCGCGCCGCTCGCTCGTCGGGCGCCTCGCTGGGCCTGTCGGGACGCTTGATTACCATTCGGGGGTGACGACCCCACCCTCCGGACCGGCCCGGCTCGCCCTGGCGACGTGCGGCGAGCTGCCCGACCTCGATCCCGACGACCGGCTGCTGCGCGACGCGCTCGTCGCGCGCGGCATCGCGGTGGACGCCGCGGTGTGGGACGACCCGACCGTGGACTGGGCCTCCTACCAGCACGTCGTCGTCCGCAGCACGTGGGACTACACCGAGCGGCAGGCCCAGTTCGTCGACTGGGCGCGGCGCGTGGAGCAGACGAGCCGGCTCTTCAACCCGGCCGACGTCATCGCCTGGAACACGGACAAGCGATACCTCGCCGACCTCGAGAAGCGCGGCCTGCCCATCGTGCCGACGATCTGGCTCGACCCCGAGACCACCATGAGCTCGCGCGCGATCAACTCGCGGCTGCCCGCGTTCGGCGAGTTCGTCATCAAGCCGACCGTGAGCGCCGGCTCCCGCGACACCGGGCGCTACGACGCCTCGGCCACGCAGCAGCGGATGCTCGCCATCACGCACGCCAAGAACCTCATGGCGGTGGGCCGGCACGTCATGCTGCAGCGCTACCTGCGGGCCGTCGACAGCGTGGGGGAGACCGGCATGGTGTTCCTCGACGGGGAGTTCAGCCACGCCGTGCGCAAGAGCGCCCTGCTGGACGGCCCGTTCCGTGCGGGCGAGCTCGACGGCGCGCTGTACCGCGACGAGGTCATCACGCCGCGCGAGCCCAGCGCGGCCGAGCGCGAGCTGGGCGACCGGGTGGTCGCGGCGCTGGGCGAGATCTTCAGGACCGCGGCGCCGTTCCTCTACACGCGCGTCGACGTGATCCCGGACGACGAGGGCGCGCCGGTGATCCTCGAGGTGGAGCTGACCGAGCCCTCGCTGTTCCTGGGGCACGGCGGTGCGGAGTCGGTGGCGCGGGCGGCCGACGCCATCGTGGCCCGCCTCTGACCCGTGTTCGGCGCGGGCGCGGCGGCCCGTTACACTTCTCGTCGGCCCGCCGCTGCGGCGGTCCGTGGTGGCTGTAGCTCAGTTGGTAGAGCACCTGGTTGTGGTCCAGGGGGTCGCGGGTTCAAGTCCCGTCAGCCACCCCATCACGAGGCGTCGACCCACCGGTCGGCGCCTTGTCGGTTCTCCGCGCTACCGTGCCCGCGTGGCCATCGAGGTGGTGCCTGCGACCGCGGAGCGGTTCGAGGACGTGACGACGCTCCTGGGTCCTCCCACGTCGGGAGGGCAGGCGTGCTGGTGCCTGGCCAACCGGCTTCGGTCGCCCGAGAGGTCCGCCCTCGGGCCGGCCGGCCAGGCGGAGTACGTCCGTGACCTGTGTTCCCGGGACCCGCAGCCGGGTGTCCTCGCGTACGACCAGGGCCTCGTCGTGGGATGGGCCGGCGTCGCACCCCGCGCGGAGCTCTTCGCCTTCCGTCGGGGCGGCCGGGTCCCGTGGCTGGACGAGCGCCCCGTGTGGTCGGTGTTCTGCTTCCGGGTGCGGCCCGGCCACCGTCGACAGGGCGTCGCGCACGCGCTGCTCGCCGGCGCCGTCGAGTTCGCCCGGGCCCACGGCGCGCCGGCGCTGGAGGGCTACCCGGTGGACAACGCCGGCGCCCGGGTGAACCTCGTGAGCGGCTACGTCGGCACGCGCTCGATGTTCGAGAAGGCCGGCTTCACGAAGGTCAGCGACACCGACTCGGTCTCGGCGCGGACGCCGCGCGTGCTGATGCGGCTGGAGCTCGGCTGATGCGCGCTACGCCGGCTGGGCGCCGGCGACCGAGGTCTCCACGATGCGCGCCGAGATCGCCTTGGCCGTGGCCGTGTCGGGGCCGGGTGCGGGTGGCATGAGCGTGGCGCGGTAGTAGCGCAGCTCGTCGATGCTCTCGAGGATGTCCGCCAGCGCGCGGTGGCCGCCGTGCTTGGCGGGGGCGTTGAAGTAGACCCGCGGGTACCAGCGGCGGGCGAGCTCCTTGATGCTCGACACGTCGATGATCCGGTAGTGCAGGTGGCCGACGAGCTCCGGCATGTCGCGGTCGAGGAAGGTCTTGTCGGTGCCGACGGAGTTGCCGGCCAGCGGCGCCTTGCCCGCGTCGGGCACCCAGCGGCGCACGTACTCGAGGACGGCGGCCTGCGCGTCGGACAGCGACATGCCGCCGGCGAGCTCGTCGAGCAGGCCCGACGTGGTGTGCATGGTCCGCACGTAGTCGTTCATCTGCGCCAGCGCCGCCTCGGGCGGGGCGATGATGACGTCGATCCCGCCGTCGAGCGCGTGCAGCTCGGAGTCGGTGACGACGACGGCGACCTCGACGAGCGCGTCGGCCGTGAGGTCCAGCCCCGTCATCTCGCAGTCGATCCAGACGATCCGGTCACTGGTTCCGTTGGTGGCGGTGCTGGTCACGACGTCAGCCTACGGCGGGTCGACGACACGTCAGGACCGCGGCGGTCCGTCGTCGTGCTCGGCGTGCTCGTCGTGCTCGCCCGGCCCGGGCACGGTGGACCCGATGCCGGCCGCGGCTGCGGCCAGCAGGCCGGCCCCGGCGGACACCCACACCCGGATGCCGGGCAACGATCCGGCCCACGTGAGGGCCCCCAGCGCCGCGGCCCCGACCAGGACTCCGAGGGCCAGCCAGAGCGCGCCGCGGCCAGCCCAGCGCAGCACGACGGCCCGGCGCTCGAGCGGCGTCAGGCTGGTGCGATGGCGGGCCATGTGCGCCCGGGGAGACTCGAACTCCCAACCAGCGGATTAGAAGGCCGCTGCTCTATCCATTGAGCTACGGGCGCGGGGGATGGGGAAATCAGCTGGGGTGACCCTAGGGAAGAACCTAGGGAGAACCTCGACCCGTTCGGCCATCACCGGGGGCAAGGTTACCGGGCCAGATGTCGGAGAGTGGGGCGGCCGCGAGGCGCGGCCGTGGTGTGGTCGGTCGGTGCGACGATCCGGGTGTGGACCCCAGCACACAGGATGGGTTGGCGGCTGCGATCGGTGCCTCGACGCGCGTCTGGCCGGAGTCGTCAACCGGCCAGTCCTGTGGCCGACGGGAGCGATGCCGGACCTGACCAGCAGCGGTGCGCCGTCGAACGCCGAGGTGACAACGGGCAGCGGGTCGCACTCGAGCATCGCAGGGCCTGCCGATGTGGTGTCGGGCCTGCTGCGCGGGGGCCTGGTCTGGAGCCTGTTCGTGGGTTCGGTCAGGAGGGGAAATCCCGCCCGGGGAAGGCACGGGGATCCGGTTTCGTGGAGCGTGGACGTTTCGCGCTCGACTGGACAAGTAGTGGGTGGAGGCTCGAACGGCGGGCCGGACCGGAGCGGTGAAGATGTCGAACGTGACCGAGGATCGGTTCGAGCCGGATCCCGAACTCGAGCGGCTGCTCATGGCGGCGGCTCCGCCGACGAGCGAGGCGACGTGGAAGGTGCGCTCGCTTCTGGCCTCGATGGCGGCGCTGTGCGTCGCTGAGTCGGTGTCAACCCGTCGCCGGCGCATGAGGGTCGCCGCGAGCGTGGCTGTGCCGCTGGTCATCGTCGGCGGGGCCGGCGCGGCGTACGCGAGCACGACGATCGACTGGTCGGGGTTCTTCGGGCACACCACCGCTTGGGCCGACCTGGTTCAGAACCCCAGCCCGTCCACCAGTGCCGGCGGGGTGCCGAGCCCTGACGGGGACGTGCGGTTCACGCTGCCGAGCGGAGCGACCTGCGAACTGCGGTTAGTCCTGGTCCCCGACCGGGCGCACCCGGCCGATCCTGCGGCCCTGGTGCAGAGCCGGGACGCGCTTCGTGCCTACCTCGCGGGCGGCACAGTGCTGGCGGACGCGAACATCGACGGTGTGCTGGCCGAGAACCGGGGCGACCAGAACTGGGTGCTGAAGGATGGTCAGACGCCGATCCCGTTCGGCCCGGGCACGTCCAACGACAACGCAGACGTCGACTACCACGGCGCCGCTTTGGAAGGGATCAACAAGGCGATCCAGGCACACGTCCCGGGCACCACTGCTGCGGGCGTGGCCCTGATCGGGCAGGAGAACTGCGACGCCGGTGCGGGCCAGTGAAAGCTCATCGTGCGGACGACGAGGAGCGCCGCTTCACCAGGCTCATGGTCGAGGTTGGTCCGGCGCTGCTCGCGTACTTCGAGCGTCGGGTCGGCACCGAGGGCGCCGACCTGCTGGCCGAGACCATGGTCGTCGCGTGGAGGCGTCGCGCGAGCCTGCCAGCTGACGTCGAACCTGCACGGATGTGGCTGTTCGGCGTGGCCAGGAACCTGCTGCGCAACGCCCAGCGCACAGGGATCCGGCAACAGCACCTCGCCGACCGACTCCGCGCCGAGACCCAGCAGGCCTCCACCGCAGACCCGTCGGACGCCATCGCGATGCGCGACCTGATCTCCCGGCTCGACGACGACCTGGCTGAAGTCGTGACCCTCGTCCACTGGGAAGGTCTGTCGCTCGTGGAGATCGCAGGCATCCTGGACATCCCCGTCTCCACCGCCCGGGGGCGCTACCAACGCGCACGGCACCAGCTGCTCGGCCAGCTCACCGCCGACCAGACCACGGCCACCGCGCCACAGTGACGGGCCAGCAGCCCTGCGTCGACCGAGCAACCCTGACGTCACCCAAGGCCGCCGCTGGGAACCAAGCCCAGGGCGGTTCAGGTCTCGGCACTGGCGTGCGCCGCCGCCTGGGCGTCGTCGCCCGGTGTCGGCTCGAGGAGCACCTCTCGTGGGCGGCCGTGGGTGACCGGACGATCGAGGGCTACCGCTGGCTGGAGTGGCCGTTGGCCCAGGCCGCGAGGAACTCGTCGGGCCGGCTGCGATGGATGTGGTGGCCGACCGGGATCTCCACCACGTCCGCGCCGACAGCGGCCGCGCACGCGAGTACCTCGTCCTGTGGAACCGTGCTCGCGGACCCGCCACGGACGACCAGGGTGGGGACGTCGATCGCGCCTAGCGCCGACCACCAGTCGGGGTCCGGGGCGTTGATCTGGCCAACGATCGCCACGATCGCCGCCCAGTCGAAGGGCAGGTCTCCCTCGGGCCGTTGGCGCAGCTCCGTGGTGGTGCCGGCGGACGGCACGGGCGCATCCTCGATGACCAGCCTGGTCAGCCACGCGGGGCGCTCCGCCGCCACGAGCCACGCCACGATCCCGCCC
The DNA here is from genome assembly GCA_021793115.1 of Actinomycetes bacterium. The sequence continues at coordinate 23,474 of JAJYTJ010000007.1, forward strand.
ATGCTGTGCCCGACGAGCGTCACGTCGTGCAGCGCCAGTGCGTCGGCGAAGGCCAGCACGTCGTCGCGCATCAGCTCGAACGAGTAATCGCCTGGCCAGTCGCTGCGGCCGTGGCCACGCGCGTCAGGGGCGAGCAGGTGACGGGTGCGCGCAAGACGCGAGCCGATGGCGTCCCAGTCGCCGCCATCGAGGCCGAGCGCGTGGATGGCGAGCACGGTCGGGGCATCCGGGCTGCCGTGCTCGACATAGCTGGTGCGCAGACCGCCGACCGTGATCTCACGCCGTGCGGGCATGGCCGAACGCTAGCAGCGGGCCTGTGGGTGGCGCCGCCGGAATCCTGGGACACTGATCTGTCCGAGCCGGGAGGGGGATCCAGGTAACGGGGTCAAGTCCCTGGGAGTGGTGTAGCGCGTTGGCGTGATCTTCGTGCTGGTCAGGCTGTCGGTGCGAGGGGTGCGGTGCTCACCTCCCGGTTGTCGGGGACGAGGGTGAGTCGGGACTTGGCCGGCACGTCGAGGGCGAAGTAGCGGCGTCCTTCGGCCCATTCGACCGCGCTCGCTGGTGCACGGCCCGTGGACGTGCCCTGGTCAGGACCCGACCACGGGCCAGAGGTCCGTGACCCGTCAGGGGTGCGCTGCGAGGCGTGGTCGCCGTGGCGGCGTCCATGGCGTCCGGCCCGGATCGTGGGCTGGTCACCCGTCCGACAGGGGCAGGTCGAGCTCAAAGGTGGCGCCTGATCCGGGTGGGGCCTCGAGCAGACGGAGGGTGCCGTCGTGGACGGTGGCGATCTGGCGACTGATGGCCAGTCCCAGCCCGCTGCCGCCACTGTCGCGGGACCGGGCGTCGTCCAGTCTCGCGAACCGCTCGAAGATGCGTTCCCGGTCCTCGGGCCGGACGCCGGGGCCGTCATCGCTGACGTGGACGAGAGCACGCTCACCGCCGCGGCGCAACGACAGCGACACCGTGGTGGCCGCGTGCCGTCGGGCGTTGTCGGTGAGGTTGCGCAGCACGCGGGCCAGCTGCCCGCGGTCGCCGAGCACCCGCAGTGCGGGCAGCGGGGCCACCACGACGGTGGGGCCACCCTGCTGGCGTGCCCACATGGCCGCCTCGTGGACAAGGTCGTCGAGGTCCACCTCGTCCCGGCGCGGCGGCGCGCCACCCTCGAGGCGTGCCATGAGCAGAAGGTCGTCCACGAGGGACTGCAGCCGCCGCTGCATGGCGTCCAGGTCGGATCCTGTCGTCCGCCAGGTGGCCAGGTCGTCGCGGCGCACCGCCGACTCCAGGACCGCCTGCATCGTCGCCAGGGGACTGCGCAGCTCGTGCGACGCGTCGGCCACGAACTGGCGTTGCCGCTCCCCGGCCTCCTGGAGCCGGGCAAGCATCGCGTTCATCGTCTCCGCGAGCCGGAAGACCTCGTCGTGGGCGCGGGGGACCGGGACTCGTTGCGTGGGTGTCGCTGCGCCGATCGCCGCCGTGGTGCGTCGGATCCGCTCCAGGGGGGCCAGCGCGCGCCCCACGCCGAGCCAGGTGATGACGCCCACCACCACGAGCACCACCGGGAACGTCTCCAGGAGCAGCAGGGCGGCGCTGGACACCGCACCGTCGGTGGCCTGCAACGAGCGCGCCACCACGATCGTGTCCCGCCCGTCGGTCCGGGCGAGCACACGGAACGGGCCGCCGGAGCCGATCGGCAACGCCGCCACCGTCGTCGGCATGTCGGCGGCGGGCGCCGGCGACAGGGCGGACTCGCCCTGGATGTCCGCACTGGCGGCCACCACCGTCCCGTTGCGGTCGATGACCTGCACCAGGCTGGCGTCGTCTTGCGTGCTGGGGATCTGCGACGGCAGCGTCCCCGCCTGCAGCAGGCCGGCGATGTCGTCGGCCCGGGTCCGCAGCGCGGTGTCGATCTGGCCGACCAGGGTGGTGCGCAGCAGCACGACGAGCAGCGCCGCGGTCAGGGCGAGAACCAGCGCCACCGCGGCGGTGGCGGCCATCGTGACCGACGTGCGCACGCCGGGGCGAAAGCTCGTCACGGCGTGCGGCCGCTGATCCGGTAGCCCAGTCCCCGGATGGTCTGGATCGTCACGTCCGGGCTCGGGGCCAGCTTGCGGCGCAGCCGTCCGACGTACACCTCCACGACGTTGGCATCGCCCTCGAACGCCTCGTCCCACACGTGATCGAGGATCTCGGCCTTGCTGACGACGTGATCGGCGCGGTGGACCAGGTAGCGCAGCAGCGCCATCTCTCGTGCGGTGAGCCGCAGCTCGTCCGGCCCCAGCCAGGCACGGTGCCGCGCCAGCTCGAGGCGCAGCGGGCCCAGCCGTGGGTCCGGCTCGGCGCTCTGCGCCGCGCGGCGCAGCAGAGCCCGCAGCCGCGCCGCGAGCACGACCGGGGAGAAGGGCTTGGACATGAAGTCGTCGCCGCCGATGTCCAGCGCGTCGGCCTCGTCGTACTCGCCGTCCTTGGCGGTGAGGAAGAGGACCGGCGTGGTATCTGCCCGGGCGCGCAGTCTGCGGCAGATCTCGTAGCCGGACAGGTGGGGGAGCATGACGTCGAGCACGATGACGTCGAAGTGTTCCTCCTGCGCCAGCCAGTCACCGTCCACGCCGTCGCCCGCCACGACGACGGAGAAGCCGTCGGCTTCCAGGCTGGCTCGGACGGCTTCGGCCAGGGGGCGCTCGTCCTCGACGATCAGAACGCGCACCTGCGCCTCCTCAGCACTCCCGTCGGGGGGACATCGGCGAGCCTATCGGCGCGTGCGCCGGACGCCCGGGTGGGGCGGCCCGTGCGGGTCCGCCCCACCCGTCCTCTTACTCCTGCCCGTCGAACTGGTGGTCCACCGTGCCGGCCGGGTCCTGGTGGCCGCCGGGGCCGTCCGCGACGCCCGGGGCCTCGGTCCCGCTGGTCTCGGTGCTCGGCGCCTCGGTGCCCGCGGCCTCGGTGGCCTGGCTGGTACCGGCGCCCTGCACCGTCGTCGCGGACGAGGCCGGGGCGCTCGGCGGCGTCGAGGCGGCGAACGCCGTCCCGGTGCCGGCCAGGGCCGCCAGCCCCAGCGCGGTGGCGGCAACACCGCCGAGGGCCATGGTCTTGATGCGCATGTCAGGTTCCTTTCCGTGGGGTCGTGCTGACGTCCCCACTGTGCGCGGCGGGTGCTGAACGGAACCTGTCGGAACCTGTCAGGATCGTCAGGCGCCGCCTGCGTCCAGGTGCACGGGAATGAGCCGGTGCCCCACGTGCGCCCGAAGGCGCACCCGACGATGGCGACGCATGACGCCACCGAGGATCAGCCCTTGCCGACCGCCGGGAGGAGCAGCCGGATGGTGGTGCCGCCCTGGCCCGTCGGTGCGACGGCGGCCGACCCGCCGTGTCGCTCGACGGCCTCGCGCACCTGGAACAGGCCCAGGCCGTGGGTCGCGCGGCGTGGTCGGGTCCCGACGGCGGGAACGGCTCGGGCGCCGGCGGCCCGTCGCTCGAAGCGCTCGAAGAGCCGCTCGGCGTCCTTGCCCGCCACGGCCGCTCCGTCGTCGTGGACGTCGATCGCGGCGTACCGCCCGGCGCGGCCGGCGCCGACCGTGACCACGCCCTCGGCAGGGGAGTTCTCGACCGCATCCTGGAGCAGCCGGACGAGGCAGCGGCGCAGGGACGCGGCGGGCATGGTCACGAGGAGCGGTCCGGCCCCGACGAGCGGGCCGGGTCCCACGAGCCGCACGGCCACACCGTGCTCGGCGGCGTCGGGCCCGACGAGCGTGATCGCCTCTGCCAGCAGCGGGTCCACGGGCGTCGGGTCGCCGGCAGGCAGGTCGTCCGGGACGGTCGAGGCGTCCAGCAGGTCGTTGAGGAGGGTGATGAGGGTGTCCGTGTCGTCGGCCAGCTCGCGCACCACCGCCTCGGTCCGCTCGTCGCCCCGCACCCGGCGCTCCAGCAGCTGGATGCGCGCGTGCAGCACGGTCAGGGGCGTGCGCAGCTCGTGGCTCGCGTCGTCGACGAACCTGCGCTGCCGTTCCAGTGCCTCCTCCAGCGGCCGCACGGCGCGACGGGCGACGAGCACCGAGGCGACCGCGGCGATGACGACCGCGACCGCCCCCACCGCGGCGACACCCAGCAGCACGTGACCGGCGTCGATGGAGAGCTGCAGGTCGCCCGGTTGCGGCGGCTCGTAGCGTTCGCGCGGTCGGCCCTGCCACCACAGGTAGGCCGCCGTCATGCCGAGGATCCCCGCCACGAGCACGCCTGCGGTCAGGGCGACGGCCACCCCGACGGACACCACCGACGCCCGGACCGTGCTGCCCGCAGCGCCGCGGCGTAGGCGCACCACCCTCATGGCTGCCCCAGCCGGTAGCCGCGGCCGCGGACGGTCTCGATGAGGTCGTGGTCGGTCTTGCGGCGCAGGTGGTGCACGTAGGCGTCGACCGTGCCCTCGGCCTCCCCGGTGGAGAACACCGCCGTGAGGATCTGTGCCCGCGAGAACACCCGGTCGGGATCCTCGGCCAGGAGCGTCAGCAGGGCGTCCTCCCGCACGGTCAGCATGATGCGGCCGGTGTACGGCGAGTGGATCTCGCCCGAGCCCGGCCGGTACGTCCAGCCGCCGATCGCCTTCTCCGGCGCGGAGTGGTCGCGGGTCAGGGCCCGCAGCCGGGCCAGCAGCTCCTCGAGCTTGAACGGCTTGACGAGGTAGTCGTCCGCCCCCGCGTCCAGGCCCGCGACGATGTCCGCGGTGGTGCCCAGCGCCGTCAGCAGCAGCACCGGGGTGGTGACGTGCTGGGTCCGCAGGCGCCGGACCACCTCGAGCCCGTCGAGCGTCGGAACGCGCCGGTCCAGCACCAGCAGCTCGTACGAGCCGCCCCGCGCGGCCTCGAGCGCCTGCGCACCGTCGACCACCAGCGTGACGTCGTACGCCTCGTCGAGCAGCTCCGCCACGAGCAGACCGAGCTGGGGATCGTCCTCGAGCAGCAGGAGCGTGCGCCTACGCGCGGTGGCCGTCACCGGTCATGCCTGCGGTCGCGACCCTGCTCCGACGGCCACTGCCTCGTCGTCGGCCTCATGGGCCGTATTGTGCCTGCGGCGCAGCGCGGCCGTCACGATGGGCACCACCGAGAGCACCACGACGACGACGGCGAGCAGGTCGATGTTGTGGGCCACGAACGGGATGCCCCCGAGCCAGACCGCGACCACCGTGAGCGTGACGACCCACAGCAGCGCGCCGCTGACGTTCCAGACGACGAACCGTCGGTAGCGCAGCCGGGCGGTCCCGGCCACGAGCGGCACGTAGGTGCGCACGATCGGCACGAACCGGGCGAGGACCAGCGACGCGGGGCCGTAGCGGTCGAAGAAGAGCTCCGCCTCCCGCAGCCGGGCGGTGGTCAGCACACGGGCGTCGTCCCGGAAGAACCGGCGGCCGAACCGGTGTCCCAGCCAGTACCCGGCCTGGTCTCCCGCGACGGCGGCGACGACCGCGACGACGGCGATCGCGACGGGCGACAGGTTGAGCTGGACGTGCAGCAGCACGGCCGTGAGGATGAGCGAGTCGCCCGGCAGGAACGGGAACAGCACCCCGGACTCGATGAAGACCATGACGGCGATCCCGGCGAGCGCCCACGGGCCGAGGGCGTGCAGCAGTGGGCCGGCGGAGAGCGGTATCGCGGCGGACATGCCGGTGGACAGGGCCGTGATCACGGCAGGTTCCCTTCGGTGCGGGCGGCGGGGGACGGGGGCAGCAGGTGCACGCGCGACAGCACGGCCCTGACCGGCGGCGTCGCGAGCAGTCCGACGATCACGGGCATGGCGCTCAGGCCGTACACGACGGCCGCCAGCACGTCCGTGGGGTAGTGCACGCCGAGATAGACGCGGGACGTCGCGGCGAGCAGCACCACGACGACGCCGAGCGGGATGCCCCACCGGCGCTGCCGCGGTTGCAGCGCGATGATCAGCGCCAGCACCACCACGGTGGCCACCGCCGTGTGGCCGCTGGGGTAGGAGTAGCTGTGGTCCACCGCCGGCGGGTTGGCCAGCGCGGTCACGTCGGGCCGGGGCCTGGCGACGAGCAGCTTGACGACGAGCGCCCCGGCGAGGTTCGCGCCGCCGACGAGGAACAGCAGGATCCCGTACCGCACCCCGCGGCGCCGCGCGGCGATCGCGCCGGCGAGCGCCAGCCAGACCAGGCCCGTCACCGGCGACAGGAGGGCTGCCAGTGTCGAGGCGACTGCGCCCGCCGCCGCGACGTGGTGCGCAGACAACCACTGGACCACCGGCATCTCGTGCGGCGACCAGCCCGTGCGCGTGGCCACGAGCAGCCCGAAGCCCAGGACGACGAGGATGCCCGCCGCACCTGCTGCGATCAGGGGGCCGCGCGCGGTCGGCACGGTGGCCGGACCCACGATGGGGCGGCGGACGGCAGGGGCTGGGGTCGACACGGTGCGGCTTCCTCCTTGCGGCGAGACCTCGCCATCCTGGTCGCCGCACCGCAAGAAACCCCCAAGACACCGGTCGGTTCACCGCCCGCCCCCGGCTCGTGGCTGCAGCAGAGCGGCGCTCATCATGCGCTCGGCACTCCCTCACGCGCTCGGCAGTAGGGCCTGCCGAGTTGGTGGGGACCTGCCGAGTCGGCGCCGGACCGCACGCGCTCGGCAGTGCGTCACGCGCTCGGCACTAGGGCCTGCCGAGTCGGTGGGGAACTGCCGAGTCGGTGGGGATCTGCCGAGTCGGCGCCCAACTGGCGGCGAAGGGAGTGCGCGAGGGGAGTGCGCGAGGGGCTCGTCCCAGAGGGCCGCGCGCGTCACGCGCCCCCCTTGCTCACCAGGGCACGGTGCGGCCCGCGCGGTCGAGGTACGCGAGGCCCGGGGTGCCCCTGCGGGACAGCAGGAGGTCCACCAGCAGCGGGACGCTCTCCTCGAGCGTGAACGGTGCGTCCGGCCCGCCGAGATCCGTGCGGATCCAGCCGGGGGCCAGGAGGAGGATCGACCGCCGCGTCGCGGCCTGCCGCACCGCGAAGCTGCGCATGAACATGTTGAGCGCCGCCTTGCTGCCCCGGTAGACCTCCCGCCCGGCGGTCGCGTTGTTGGCGATGCTGCCCTGGCCGGAGGACATGGCGCCGATCAGGCCGTCGGGGGCGACGAGGTCCTCGAGCGCCTCGATGACCCGCATGGGGCTGAGTGCGTTGGTGACCATCACGTCGACGAAGTCCGCCACGGGCACCTGCCCGATGGGGGTCTGCTCGTTGTTCGTCACGCCCGCGGTGACGAGGAGGACGTCCAGCGGTCGCCCCGCGAGCCGGGCGTGCAGCGGGGGCAGGTGGGCCGGGTCGTTGATGTCGAGCGTCTCGACCCGCAGGTGGGAGTGGCTCTGCCGCGCCAGCCGGTGCAGCGGTGTCTCGGTCGCCGCGTCCCGGACGGTGCCGACGACGTCCCAGCCGCGGTCCAGCAGCTCCGCGCAGATCCCGTGACCCAGGCCTCGGGACGCGCCGACGATCAGGGCCGCGGGCCGGGGGCCCGCGGAGGTGGAGGTCATACCGCATGGTGCCATCCGGGAAGCCGCGCCCGCCCAGCGGCAGGGGTCCGGGACGGGCACGACGCGCGTGACACCGGTTGCGGCGGCTGCCGGCCGGCGCGACCGTCGAGGCATGGCCTCACGTTTCGAGATCGCCGCCCGTGCCGCGCTCCTCGGCGTCGCGACGGGGTGCCGTGCGTCGCTCGGCGTGGCGGCGCCGCTGCTCGGCGGTGGTGCGCGCGGATCCGGTGGGCGCACGGGTGGCCGGGTCGGACTCGTGCTCGGTGTGGTGGGGGAGCTCGTCGGTGACCTGCTCCCGGCCACGCCGAGCCGGCTGGCGTTCCCCGGGCCCCAGGCCCGGGTCGTCTCTGCGGCCGTCGGCGGTGCGCTCCTCGCGCGACGGGCGGGTGTCAGAGTCCTCGTGCCCGCGGTCGCGGCCGCCGCCGCGTCGGCCGCCGGCACGTGGGGCGGCGCGGCGTGGCGCCGGTGGGCGGCCCGCCGAGGCCCCGACTGGCCCGCCGCCCTCGCCGAGGACCTCGTGGCGCTGGCGCTGGCGGGCGCGGCGACGAGGGGCGTGCGCACCGCGTCACGGTGATCGACGCTCTCTCGCGGGTCGTCGTGGCCCGGCACTCCAGGCGCTTGGCCCGCCGCAGCGGACGAGCGGCGCGCGCGGGCCGGAGCGCACGGGCTGCAGCGCGCGGGCCGGCGCGGCCGCGGGTGCGCAGGCGATGGGCTGCTCGGCGGGTGCGCCCACGGCGAGCGCGCGGCGCACCTCGTCGACGATGCGCTCCATCGCGTCCTGTGCGGCGAGCGGGTCGCCGTCCCGCACGGCGGCGGCGACGGCCTCGTGCGCCGCGAGCGCCTCCTCCTCGGGGTGGGCCGGCATGAGCCCGTGCTCGGTGCGGCCGCGCGGCACCTCGGCGACCGCGTCGGCGAGCGCGGCGAACATCTCGTTGCCACTGGCGCGGAGCACGCGCGAGTGGAACTCGATGTCGAGGTCCAGGAACTCCTCCAGGCGTCCCGCCTCGCCGAGCTCGCGCATCCGGACCGTCGTGGCCGCCAGCTCCTCGTCGCCCGCGGCGGCGACGGCCGCGGCGCGCGCGGCCACCGGTTCCACCGCGATGCGCAGCTCCGTGAGCGTGCGCAGCTGCTCGGCCCGCTGGGGCCCGTCCAGCCGCCACCGGATGAGCCGCGGGGCGTAGACGTCCCAGTCCTCGCGCGGGCGCACGACGAGACCGACGCGCCGGCGCGAGGTGACGAGGCGCATCGCCTCGAGCATGCGCATGGCCTCGCGCGCCACGGTGCGTGAGACGCCGAACCGGGCGCCGATCTGCTCGAGCGTCAGGCCCGTCCCGGAGGAAGTGGTGCCGTCCGCGATGTCGCGTCCCAGGGCGTCCAGCAGGTCGTCGTGCAGCACCGCGGCTCCGCCTGCTCGCAAGGCTAGCGCCGCCGGCTGCGGGGCCGGTGACGCCGCGACCGGCTGCCGCGACCGGCTGCCGCGACCCGCTGCCGCGACCCGCTGCCGCGTCACCAAAGGTCACACCATTGCGTTGCCGCTGGCGCGACCTGTGGGCCAGAGTGTGGCCGGTCGGCGACGACCGAGCGACGACGTCAGGAGGACCCCGTGCCGGAGCGGCAGCACCTCGTGCTCATGGGCGTGGCAGGGTCGGGCAAGACGACCCTGGCGGCGCTGCTCGCGCAGCGGCTCGGGTGGCCCGCGGCCGAGGCCGACGACTTCCACCCGCCGGCCAACGTCGCCAAGATGGCCGCCGGCACACCCCTGACCGACGACGACCGCTGGCCGTGGCTGCGCGCGATCGCGGCGTGGATCGGGGAGCAGGACCGGGCTGGTCGCAGCTCGATCGTCACGTGCTCCGCGCTCAAGCCCAGCTACCGCGACGTCCTCGCCGCCGCGCCGGGCCGCGTGCGGTTCGTCCACCTGACCGCGGACGCCAGCCTCATCGCCGACCGCATGGGGCACCGCACCGGCCACTTCATGCCGACCACGCTGCTGCCCTCCCAGCTCGCCACCCTCGAGCCGCTCGAGCCCGACGAGGACGGCGTGACCGTCGACGTCGACGCCCCGCCCGAGGCGCTCGCCGACGAGGTGCTCCGCGCGCTGCGCCTCGACCTCTGCTGACCCACCACCGCGCCGGGCCGCACATCGCGGCCGGCGACCGACGTGCTCGGCACCACGCCGGGAGCTCGCCGCTGGAGGTCGCCTCGCCCGTTGGCTCGCAGCACCGGACGACCGGACCGGCCGCGAACGGGCGGGTCTCCTGCGTGACGTCTGCGCCGGAGACCCGCCCGCCGGGCGGCCACCCGGGACCATCGTCCCGCCAGCCTCCTCGACGAGCCGGTTCGCGTCCCGCGCGAACGTCGTGGTAGGGGTCCTGGCACCCCCCGCTGCGGGCCTGCCGGTCGTCGACGGGGACCGATGATGGGCGGGCGCCCGCGTGGCGCGCCGGACACGAGACAGAGGCAGGGCGCGCATGTCGGTCCCAGGGTCACCCTCGGCCGACGTCCCCGTGCCCGCGCTCATCGACGCCATGAGCGAGGGGCTGTACCTCGTCGACCGCGAACGGCGGATCACGGTGTGGAACGCCGCGGCCGCACGGATCACCGGCTACACCGCCGCGGAGGTGGTGGGCAGTCGGTGCGGCGAGGACCTCCTGCGGCACGTCGACGAGGCGGGCGCGGTGCTCTGCGGCCCCCGGTGCCCTCTCATGGCGACGATGCGCGACGGGCAGGACCGCGTCGCCGGCCTGTTCCTGCACCACAAGGACGGCCACCTGGTCCCCGTCCGCGTGTCGGCGGGCGCGCTCCGTGCGCCGGAGGACGGCGCGATCGTGGGCGCCGTCGAGACGTTCAGCGACGACTCCGCCACGGAAGGGGTCCGGGAACGCCTGCGGACCGCGGAGCGCCTCAGCGTGGTCGACGCCCTCACCGGGGTGGGCAACCGCCGCCACCTCGACGCGGCGCTGGCGCGACGGCTGTCGTGGTGGCAGCGCCACGCGCGGCCGTTCGGCGTGATGATGCTGGACGTCGACCGGTTCAAGGTGCTGAACGACACCTACGGGCACGAGGTGGGCGACCGCGTGCTGCGACTGGTGGCCCGGAGCATGGCGGCCGCGGCGCGGCGGAGCGACGACGTGGCGCGGTACGGCGGGGACGAGTTCGTGGTGCTGTCGGACGCGTCCGACGAGGAGGCGCTGCGCCAGCTCGGCGAGCGGCTGCGCACGGTGGTGGAGCGCGGCCGGGTCGTCCTCGAGGGCGGTGAGGAGCTCGGCGTCACGCTGTCGGCCGGCGCCGTGGTGGTCGCCGCGCAGGACGACGCCGCGGCGGTGCTGCGCCGGGCGGACGAGATGCTTCTGCAGGCCAAGCGGGCCGGTCGCGACCGCCTGGTGCTCGCGGTCTGACGCGGCCCCGGTCAGCGCGGCGCGAGGCGCGCCGTCACCTCGGGAGCGCCCGCCGCGAGCGTGAGTGGTGCCGTCGCGTCGCCCGCGGTCACGGTGTAGTCGCCGCGGTAGGCGTCGAGCACGAAGCTGCCGCGGGCGTCGGTCCGCACGGTGGTGGGCGACAGCCACCACTCGCCCTTGACCAGGGCGTGCAGCGCCTCGTACGACGGCTTGGTCGTCGCGTCCGCGCGGACGAAGCCCGACGGGGCGCCCAGCCACGACCCGTCGTCCGTGAGGCCCCAGTACGTGGCGGCCTGCACCGCGGGGTGGGCGAAGAGCGTGGTGTAGTGCCGCACCACCTCGTCGGCCTGCCGCTCCTCGCCGTCCGGCGTGGAGGGCCAGACGGGCACCTGGTAGTCGTTGAGGTCCTCGATCTCGGGCGGCATGAGGTGCCCCGACAGCAACGTGGTCTCGGTCATGTGGATCGGCAGCCCGAACCGGGAGAAGCGCTCGAGCACCTCGAGGGTCTTCTCCTCGCCCCAGTACCCCTGGTGCATGTGGGACTGCAGGCCGAGCGCGTCGATGCGGATGCCGGCGGCGAGGCACTCCTCGACCAGGTGCTCGTACTGCGGTGACATGGTGAAGTCGTTGAGCAGCAGCGTGAGGTCGGGGTCGGCGGCCCGCGCGGTCTCGAAGGCCAGCCGCACCATCCCCACGCGCCCCTCGCGGCGTGCCAGGCGCGTGACGGCGTTCTCCTCGGCCGTGAAGACGGGCAGGATCACCACCTCGTTGATGGCGTCCCACGTGCGGATCGCACCGGCGAGGTCGCGCACCTCGCGCGTGATGCGCGCGCGGATCGCGGCCTCGACCTCGTCGTCGGTCAGCGGCAGCAGCCACTGCGGTGCGAGCGTGTGCCACACCAGGGGGTGGCCCTTGACGGCCACACCGCGTGCCGCGAACCACTCGGCGGTGGCCCGCAGCCGCGCCGTGTCGGGCCGCCCGCGCTCGGGCTCGAACGAGCGCCAGTAGAACGGCAGCGTGGCGGCGTCGAACAGGTCGAGGTACAGCTCGGCGAGCCGCTCGAGGTTCTCGTGCGCCCCGCCGAAGACGTTGCGGCGGATCTCGCGCTCGTCGTTGGCCAGGGGGATGAGGTCGAACCCGATGTTGCCGAAGCCGAACTCGTGGCGGCGCTGCGCCACCTGGACCCGCGCGTCCGCGAGCGGCCGGCCGGCCGCGTCCTGCACCGTGACCACGGTGCGGGACGTGCGGTGGGCGTAGCGGTCCGGGCGGGGGACGACGACCTCGGGCACGGCGATGTTCCTTCCTGGGCTCATGCGACCGGCGCGGGGGCGCCGGCCGTGACCTCGGTCCAGCGGGGGTCCGCCGGCGTGACGGGGTGGCGGGGCCCGACGAGCTCGGTGTCCGCCTCGGTGTCGCGCGCCTCGCACGAGGGGCCCACCCACAGGTGGACGACGCCCGGCTCCACGGCGCGCACCAGGTCGCGTCCCGTGAACGCGAGGCGCGCGGTCGGCACGCGGAACCGGACCTCGGTGGACCGCCCGGCCGCCAGCTCCACGCGGGCGTACCCGACGAGCTGGGCCACGGGGCGCGTGATCGAGGCCACCGGGTCGTGCGCGTAGAGCTGCACCACGTCGGCACCGGCACGGTCGCCGGTGTTGGTCACGCGCACGGTCGCCTCGATGACGCCGTCCGTGCCCACCTGGGGGCCGACGACGAGGTCGTCGTGCGCGAACGTGGTGTACGAGAGCCCGAAGCCGAACGGCCGCGCCGGCGCCGGGTCGAGGTTCGACACCGAGGAGGCGCCGCCGAGCCGGGGGTGCAGGTAGGAGTAGGGCTGCGCGCCGCCGGAGCCCGGCAGGCTCACGGGCAGGCGCCCGGAGGGGTTGACCCGCCCGGTGAGCACGCCGGCGATCGCCGCGGCGCCCTCCTCGCCGGGGAAGAACGCCTGCAGCACGGCCGCGCACCGGTCCAGGGCCCAGCCCACGGCGTACGGCCGCCCGGTGACGAGCACGAGGACCACGGGCGTCCCGGTGGCCAGCACCGCCTCGACGAGCGGGCGCTGCACGCCCGGCAGCTCGAGGTCGTCGGTGTCGCAGCCCTCACCGCACGTGCCACGCCCGAACAGGCCGGCCTGGTCGCCCACGACGACCACGGCGACGTCGGCCGCGGCGGCCGCCGCGACCGCCTCGTCGAACCCGGACCGGTCCGGATCGGTCACGCCGCAGCCGCGCGCGTACGTGACGCCGGGAGCCTCGGCCCGCAGCGCGTCGAGCACGGTCGGGACCTCGATCCCGAGCGCGACGTCGGGGAAGTTCGGCAGCACGTGGTTGGTGAACGAGTAGCAGCCGAAGAGCGCCTCGGCGCGGTCGGCGTTCGGGCCGATCACGGCGACGCGGGCGGCCGGCGCGAGCGGCAGGGTCCCGTCGTTCGCGACGAGGACGACGCTCTCCTCCGCGAGCCGCGCCGCCAGCGCCCGGTGCTCGGCGGGGTCCAGCGGCCCGGGGTCGGCGGCGGGCCCGTCGAACCGCTCGTCGAGCAGCCCGAGCTCGGCCTTCTGCGTGAGGACGCGCAGCGCTGCCCGGTCGACCAGTGCCTCGTCGACCGCGCCGGAGCGCACCGCGTCAGCCAGCTCGAGGTAGGCGTTGCCGGTGGGCAGCTCGACGTCGATCCCGGCCGTCAGCGCCTGCACCGCGGCGTCGCTCAGGTCGTCCGCGACGCCGTGCAGCGTGGCCAGGAAGGCGACCGCGAAGTAGTCGGCGACGACGACGCCGGTGAATCCCCACCGGTCGCGCAGCGTCTGCGTGAGCAGCTCCCGGCTCGCGGCGGCCGGCAGCCCGTCGATCTCGGCGTAGGAGTTCATCACCGAGCGCGCGCCGCCGTCGAGGACGGCCATCTCGAACGGGGGCAGCAGCACGTCGGCCACCTCGCGAGGCCCGGCGGACACGGGCGCGAGGTTGCGGCCCGCGCGCGAGGCCGAGTAGCCGACGAAGTGCTTGAGCGTCGCGACGATGCCGGCGTCCTGCAGGCCGCGGACGTAGGCGGTGCCCACCGTGCCGACGAGGTACGGGTCCTCGCCGATGCACTCCTCGACGCGACCCCAGCGGGCGTCGCGGACGACGTCCAGCAGCGGGGCCAGGCCCTGGTGCACGCCGAGCGAGCGCATGGTGTCGCCGATGGCGCGGCCCATCCGCTGCACCAGGTCCGCGTCGAAGGAGGCGCCCCACGCCAGCGGTGCCGGGAAGGTCGATGCCTGCCACGCCGACAGGCCGGTGAGGCACTCCTCGTGCACCATCGCGGGGATGCCGGGGCGGGTGTGCTCGACGAGCCAGCGCTGGCGCTCGCGCAGCGCGCGCGCGGCGGCCACGGGCTCGAGCGGCATGGTCCCGTAGAACCGCGTGATCTGGCCGAGCCCGTGCCGGGCGAACTCCTCGAAGGGCGGCGTGTCCGGCTCCATCGCGTCCTGCATCGGGGCGACCTCGGCGCCGCCACCGGCCTGGACCCAGACGCCCACCAGCTGGGCCAGCTTCTCCTCCAGCGACAGGCCGGCCAGCAGCTCGCGCGCGCGATCCTCGTGGTTGGTCACAGCATCAGCCCTTCGTGCCCGGGGTACTGGTCCCCGGCGTGGTGGTCGTTGACGACGACGTCGTCGGGTCGGACGCCCCCCGAGGGTGCGCCTCGCGTCGTCGGCGAGGTGTGCGCTTGGAGAACGATATCGGCGCCCCCGAACAGCATGATCCCCCTAGACCTGGCTCATGCCGCCGTCGACGACCAGCTCGGCGCCGGCCACGAAGCTGGACTCGTCGCACGCGAGGAACAGCACGGCCGCGGCGATCTCGCTCGGGTCGGCGATGCGCCCGACGGGGATCTGCGCGGCGACCTGGGCGATGACGTCGGCGTCGCCGGCGAAGAAGTCCGAGAACCCGGTGGTGGCCGTGGGACCGGGGCTGACGGCGTTGGCGCGGATGTGCCGGTCGCGCAGCTCGGCGGTGAGCGTGCGGGCGAGCGAGCGCACCGCCGCCTTGGTCGCGTTGTAGACGGCGTGGCCGGGGCCGCCGTTGCTGCCCGCGATCGAGGCCGTGAGGACGATCGTGCCGCCGTCGCGCATGAGGGGGACCAGAGCCTTCGTCGTGAAGAAGGCCCCGCGGAAGGTGAGGTCGCTCACGCGGTCGAACTGCTCGGGCGTGGTGTCGACGACGGCCGTGGCGGGCACGTCGCGCCCGGCGTTGACGAACAGCGTGTCGACGGGCCGCCCGAGGCCGCGCAGCCGCGCGGCGAGCGCGTCGAGGTCGTGCGGGTCCGCCGCGTCGGCCCGGGCGGCGATCGCGTGCGGGCCGAGGGCCGCCACGGTCTCGTCGAGCTCGGCCTGGAACGGCGAGACGACGACGACGTCCGCGCCCTCGGCGATGAACCGCTGCACCGTGGCGCGGCCGATCCCGGCGGTGCCCGCCGTCACCACGGCGAGCCGGCCCTCGAGCAGTCCCATCACCCCTCCTCACCCGGGTAGCGCACGCCGGTCTGGCGGCGTACCTCGTCGAGCACCTCGAGCACGCCGAGGCTCGCGGCCAGCGGCATGGCGGCGCTGTCGGTCGCGCCGTCGCGCAGGCACGTCTCCACCTCGGCGACCTCGAGCCCGTACCCGTTGCCCGCCGGCAGCGGGTGGTGCTCAATGCGCGACCCGTCCGCCGTGGCCACCGTGATCTCCTCGGTACGGAAGATCGGCCCGGCGGCCTCGATCCAGCCTCGGGTTCCGATCATCGTGGCGGTCGACCCCGCGTCGCTCACCGCCGAGCACGTGAGCTGCGCGAACCGGCCGTCCGCGTACGTCCACAGCATGCTGTCCGCGGCGTCGACGCCCGTGGGCGCCAGCGTGGCGGTGGCGTGGACGGCGTCCGGGCGGCCGAGCAGCAGCCACGCCACCGCGGCGGGGTAGACGCCCAGGTCGAGCAGCGCGCCGCCGCCCACCGCCGGGTCGAAGAGGCGGTGGTTCGGGTGGTAGTCGAACGTGTGGGAGAGGTCCGCCCGGACCGCCCGCAGCTCACCGATCTCCCCGGAGTCGACGATCTGGCGGATGCGCCGGACCGTCGGGTTGAGCCTGGTCCACATGCCCTCGAGGCACAGCAGCCCGCGTGCGGCTGCCGCCTCGGCGACCTCGCGGCCCTGCCGGGCGTCGAGCGCCAAGGGCTTCTCGACGAGCACGGGCTTGCCGGCGTGCAGCGCCGTCAGCGCGGCCGCCCGGTGCTGGGCGTGGGTGGTGGCGACGTAGACGACGTCCACGGCGGGGTCCGCGACGAGCTCGTCGTACGACCCGTACGCGCGGGCCGCGCCCAGGCGCTCGGCCAGGGCGACGGCGCGGTCGAGGTCGCGGGAGGCCACGGCGGCGACCGCGCTGCCGGGGGAGGCCATGACGTCGGCTCCGACCGTGGCGGCGATGCCGCCCGCGCCCAGGATCCCCCAGCGCACCGCGCGAGCCATCTGGCCTCCTCGCCAGTAGAGCAACTTTCGCCGGAACTTTCAGGCCGCTACGATAGGCAGCGGGATGCCGGGCGTCAACCGTCGCCTGGCCTGCGGCAAGGGGGTCCCGGGCATGAACGGACGTCCCGTCACGATCGCCGAGATCGCGGCGGTGGCGGGCGTCTCCGTGCCGACCGTGTCCAAGGTGCTCAACGGGCGCAAGGGCGTCTCGCCGCACACGCGCAGCGAGGTGGAGCGCCTCCTCTCGGAGCACGGCTACCAGCGCCGCGGCCGCGGCGGCCAGGGCTCGGGCCTCGTCGACTTCGTCATCTCCAGCCTCGACACGCAGTGGGCCACCGCGTTGCTGCGCGGCGCGCAGAACGAGGCCGCGCGCCTCGGCTTCGACCTCGTCGTCACGACGACGCACGGCAACCCGGTGGGCGCGCCGGACTGGCTGGACCACCTCGCCGAGCGCGGCTCGGACGGCGTGGTCCTCGTCGTCTCGCGCCTGCTGCCCGCCGCGCAGGCCGAGCTCGACCGGCTGCGGATGCCCATCGTGCTCGTCGACCCCGTGGGGGCCGGCGACCAGACGCTCACCACCGTGGCCGCGACCGACTGGGCCGGTGCGCGCGACGCGACCGAGCACCTCATCGCGCTCGGGCACACGCGCATCGCGATGATCACCGGGCCCATCGACCTCTCGTGCCACCAGGACCGCCTCGACGGCTACCGCTCCGCGCTCCAGCGCGCGGGCCTCGCGTACGACCCGGCCCTCGTGCGGCACGGCGACTCGCTCGTCACCGGCGGCGTGACGCACGGCCTGGACCTGCTGGGGCTGCCCGAGCCGCCCACCGCGATCATCAGCGGCTCGGACGAGCAGGCGTACGGCGTGTACCAGGCCGCGCGCGAGCGCGGGCTGCGCATCCCGAAGGACCTGTCGGTCGTCGGGTTCGACGACGTCGAGCTGTGCCAGTGGATCTCGCCACAGCTGACCACGGTGCACCAGCCCCTGGCGGACATGGCCCGGGAGGCCACGCGGATCGTCATCGAGCTCTCCCGGGACCCCTCGCGGCCGCCCCAGCACATCGAGCTCGCCTCGTCCGTGATCGTGCGCGAGTCCACCGCGCGCGCCCGGCGGTAGCGCACTCCGTCGGCCTCCCGGTCGACCCGGCGCGGCGCCTCCCGCGCGCCGGTCCCCGCGCGCCAGGCGCGCGCTCCGGCCCGGCGCCTGCGGGTGCGTGAGGGTGCGCCGGGGCGCGGGCGCCTGTGCCGTCGCTGTGTGTTGCGATCCGGCAACGTTTCTGCGCGTGTCGGGAATGCCCCTCTTGCCCTGATGGGTGGTCTCAGCTAGCGTGACGACCACGGAAAGCCGAAACGAAAGTTTCCACGAGCTCGTCGAGGAAGACGAACCGAAACCGGGCAGTCACCGGCGCGCGCGCCCCGCCCTCGACCCGCACAGATCGCCCCGCAGCACATGTCTCAATGACGAGAGAGAGGGAAGCGAGATGTCGCTAGCACCACGAGCAGGCAGGACGAAGGCGGTGGCCCTCGGGGCCGCCGCGTCGCTGGCCTTGGTCGCCCTGGCCGGGTGCGTGAGCACGAGCACCAGCGGCACGGGTACCGCGACCGGCGGCTCGACCGCCGCTGGCACGGTGGCGCCCAAGGACCTCTCCGGGAACGTCGTCTGGTGGGGGTACACGCCGGGCTCGCCCGTGAACGAGCAGTACATCGCCGACTTCAACAAGGACTACCCGAACATCAAGGTCACCTGGAAGCAGACCTCGATCGACGACTACGACGCGGCCGTGCGGCCGGCGCTCGGCAACAGCTCTGGCCTGGACGTCTACCAGATGTCCGCGGGCTCGGCGAACGGCGGCGTCGCCGTGTTCGGCGGCAGCGCGATCGATCTCACCCCGGCCGTCCAGGCCGCCCTCGGGTCCGACTGGAAGAGCAAGCTCGCCACCACGGGCGTCTCCGCGCTCACGGTCGACGGCCAGCTCAAGGCCCTGGCCGCCGGCGCCGTGTTCGCCGGCACCATCTGGATCAACCAGGACCTCTTCGACAAGTACGGCCTCACGCCGCCCAAGACGTACGACGACTGGAAGAACGTCTGCGCGACGTTCAAGAAGAACAACGTCGGCTGCTTCGTCCAGGGTGCCAACCAGGGGGCGTTCAACATCGACACGCTCCACGCGATCGCGGACAACGTGTCCCCGGGGACGTTCATCAAGGCGACGCGCGGCGAGGTCCCGTGGACCGACCCGAACCTCGTCAAGGCCTTCCAGCTGTGGAAGGGCCTGTTCACCGACGGGATCATGCAGGAGGGCGCGCTCGGCCAGATGCAGTACCCGGACGCCAACAACGCCTTCATGTCCCAGAAGTACGCGATGGTCATGATGGGCACGTGGTACAGCCAGTACCTCATCCCGAACGTCATGCAGTCCGCGATGCAGGCGGCGGGCTCGACCGACAAGCCCTTCACGATGATCCCGATCAACTTCCCGGACATCGCGGGGACGGGGAACACCGGCAGCCTGTTCGGTGACGTGGACTACGGCCAGGGCGTGAGCGCCAAGTCGTCGAACCAGGAGGCGGCCACCGCGTTCGCCGTCTGGCTGGGCACGTCGCAGGCGGGGCAGCAGGCCATCGCCGACAGCCTCAACCTCATCCCGGCCCTCAAGTCGGTCACGCCCAACTGGGACAACGTCAAGCTGGTCAACCCGGACAAGCAGCAGGGCCCGGAGAAGGACCTCGTCCAGCGGGCGTCGGCGGTCACGGACAACCCCCGGTTCGCCACGATCAACGCCGACATGAACCAGGCGCTCATGCAGGCGCTGTCCACCGTCGCGGCCGGCCAGGCCACGCCGGACCAGGCGACCAAGACCCTGCAGCAGGCGCAGCAGAGCGTCGGCTGACGACCTCCGGCCGGGCGCGCGGCACACCCCTGCGCCCGGCCGGGGCTCCGGCCTGGAGGGCGACACCATGACGACGACGTCACCGACGACCACGACCACACCTGGGCGCACCGCCGGCGCGGCGGGGCGCCCCCGCATCCGCGGCACCCACCTCAACGGCCTGCCGTGGATCCTGCCCGCCTTCGTCTTCGTGGTCGGGCTCATCTACTACTCGGTGTTCTACACCGGCTACATCTCGACGCTGGACTGGGACGGACTGGCCCCCACGGCGAAGGCGGTGGGCCTGGGCAACTTCACCAAGATGTTCGCCGACCCGGTGTTCTGGGCGGCGCTGCGGCACACCGCGGTGTTCTACGTGGTGACGTTCACGGTGCAGACGGCGCTGGGCTTCCTCCTCGCGGCGATCATGCACTCGCGGGTGAGGCTCGCGATGCTGCACAAGGTCGTCATCTTCATCCCCACCGTGCTCGCGCCGGCGACGATGGCGCCGGTGTTCCGGCGCATCTACGCCGACGACGGCATGGCGAACTGGATCCTGCGCCACGTCGGGCTCGGCTCGCTGGCCCACCCCTGGCTCGCGGACGGCGCGACCGCGCTGCCCGCGCTCATGCTCATCACGGTGTGGCAGTGGACCGGCCTCACGTTCATCCTCTACTACGCCGCGATGAGCCAGATCGAGCCCGAGCTGCTCGAGGCCGCCCGGCTCGACCGGGCCGGCAACCTGCGGACGCTGTGGTACATCGTGTGGCCGGGCTGCCGCGGCACCACGGTGTCGCTGGCGATGCTCGGCTTCATCGGGGCCCTCAAGACGTTCGACATCCCGTACCTGGTCACGACGGGTGGGCCGTACCACTCGACCGAGTTCCTCGGCACGTACATCTACCGGATGGGCATCCGGCAGGCGCACATCGGCTACGCCGCCGCGATCTCGATCGTCCTGCTCGTGCTCGCCGTGGCGGGCGCGCTCATCATCGGCCGGGCCAACCGGAAGGGGGCGAGCTCCTGATGTTCGAGGTCCGCCGCCGCAGCTCGCGCGTCATCCTCCAGCTGGTCCTCTTCGTCCTGACGGTCCCGTTCCTGCTGCCCCTCGTCCAGATGGTCATCGGGGCGCTGGGCGGCATCGGCTGGCGCAACTTCGTCGTCGTGTGGGACACGGGCGTCATCCCGACGTTCTTCCGCAACTCGGCGATCCTCGCCGCGAGCGTCATCGCCATCGTCTACGTGCTGTCGATGACCGCGTCGTTCGGGTTCTCCAAGCTGCGCGTGCTCGGCAAGGAGGTCTACTTCTGGCTGATGCTCGCGGCGCTCACGCTGCCGGAAGTCATCCTGCTGTCGCCGCTCTTCGTCACCGCGACCCAGCTGCACCTGTACAACACGCTCGCAGCCGTGGTGCTGCCGCTGGCGGCGCTCCAGCTGCCGTTCGCCATCCTGCTCACGCGCAACTACTTCGACGGGATCCCCACGGAGCTCATCGACGCGGGGCGCATCGACGGCGCCGGCGTGGTCCAGACGTTCTGGCACATCGTCCTGCCGCTGACCAAGCCGATCGCGTCGGCCGTCGCAGTCCTGACGCTCATCAACTCCTGGAACAGCTACCTGCTGCCGCTGGTGTTCCTCCAGGACCGCAGCAAGCAGGTGGTGACGCTGCTGCCCCAGTTCTTCGTCGGCGAGTACACGAACGACCAGACGAAGATCCTCGCCGCCGCCGTCCTGACCGCGATCCCCACCGTCCTGGCCTACGTCCTCATGCAGAAGAACTTCGAGCGCGGCCTGTCCGCCGGCGCCCTCAAGTAACAAGGGAGACACAGCACGATGCCCATGATCCAAGTCGACCTCCGGCGCGACCTCTTCCAGGCGAAGGGCGAGGCGATCTCGAAGGCGATCCACGCGGGACTCATCGAGGGCCTCGACATGCCCGCCGACGACCTGTTCCAGGTCTACCGACCGCACGACGAGGGCGAGATCGTGTTCTCTCCCGACTTCGGCGGAGCCGACCGCCGGGACCTGGTGCTCATCCGGGTCACGATGGTCCACATGTTCCCGGCGGACGCCAAGGCCCGCATGTACGCCGCTGTGGTGCGCCACCTCGAGGCCGCCGGCGTGCGGCACGACGACGTGCTCATCAGCGTCGTCGAGGTCGGGTTCGAGGACTGGTACTCCGGCGCTCCGCTGAGCGAGTGAGCGAGACGACGATGAGCGACTTCTTCAGCGTCCTGTTCGTCGGCGGCACCGGCGCGATCAGCGGCTCCTGCGTCGCGGAGGCCGTCGCGCAGGGGATGGCGGTGAGCGTGCTCAACCGCGGGCGCAGCTCGCGGCTGCGCCCCCTGCCGGCGTCGGTCGAGGTGCTGACCGGCGACGTCACCGACCCTGCGAGCGTCCGCGCGGCGCTCGGCGACCGGCACTTCGACGCGGTCGTCAACTTCCTGTGCTTCGACGCGGCGGACGCCGCGCGCGACGTGGCGCTGTTCGCCGGCGTCACCGGCCACTACGTCCACATCTCGTCGGCCTCGGTGTACCACCGGCCGCTGCCGAAGGGGCCGGTGAGCGAGTCGACCTACGCGCACAACCCGGACCACGCCTACATGCGCGACAAGGTCGAGGCGGAGCGGGTGTTCCTCGACGCGTTCGCGCACCAGGGGTTCCCCGTGACGATCGTGCGGCCCGCGCACACGTACGACGAGGCGATCGCGCCCCTGGCGGGCAGCTGGGCGGTCGTCGACCGCATCGAGCGCGGCGAGCCGGTGGTGGTGCAGGGCGACGGCACGTCGCTGTGGACCTTCACGCACGCGGCCGACCTCGCGGTCGGGCTCGTCGGCCTCCTGGGGCGGCGCAGCGCGTTCGGCGAGGCCTTCCACATCACGAGCGACGACGTGCTCAGCTGGAACCAGATCTACCAGGCGATCGGCCATGCGCTCGGCACCGAGCCGACGATCCTCCACCTGCCGACCGAGCTCATCATGCTGGCCGAGCCGGACTGGTTCTGGTCGGGCCTGCTCGACGGCGACCTGTCGCACTCCGAGGTCTACGACACGACGAAGATCCGCAGCTACGTCCCGGCGTTCCGCCCCAGCCGCATGTTCGAGCGCGAGGTCTACCGGATCCTCGCGTGGCGCCGCGAGCACCCCGATCTCGCGCAGGCGGACGCGGCGGAGGCCGCGGTGCAGGAGCGGCTGGTCGTGGCGTACCAGCGCGCCCGGGCCGCGGTCGCGGCCTCCCGAGCCTGACGGGAGCGGGTGCGCCGATGCCGTCCGTGGTGCGCCTGCGCGCCGAGCACGTCGCCGACGGCGTGGTGGGCGTCGGCCGCCCGCGCCTGTCCTGGCAGGTGGACACCGCGACCCCCGGGTGGGTGCAGCGCGCGCACCAGCTGCGCCTGCGCCGCCCCGGTGGGCCGTGGCGCGAGGCGCCCCCCGTCGCGGGGCCGGACCAGGTGCTCGTCGCGTGGCCCTTCGAGCCGCTCGCGTCGCGCGACGTCGTCGACGTGGCGGTGCGGGTCACCGGGCCGGACGGGACGGGCGACTGGTCGGCGCCGCTACGGGTCGAGGCGGGCCTGCTGAACCTCACGGACTGGGCCGCCCGGCTGGTCCGGCCGCCGCGCGACGGCGACGACCGGTGCGCCTACCTGCGGCGCGACTTCGTCGCCGGCGACGTGGTGCGGGCCCGCCTGTACGCCACCGCGCAGGGCGTGTACGAGCTGATCCTCAACGGCGTGCGCGTCGGCGAGGACCGGTTGGCGCCGGGGTGGACCAGCTACCGGCACCGGTTGCGCTACCAGGTCCACGACGTCACCGACCTGGTGCGCGAGGGGGCGAACGCGATCGGCGCGCGCCTGGCGGACGGCTGGTTCGCGGGCCGGCTCGGCTGGTGGCAGGGCGGCCTGCGGCACACGTCGGGCGACCGCACGGGGCTCGTCGTGCAGCTCGAGCTCACCGCCGCGGACGGCACGGTCCAGGTGGTGACGAGCGACGGCGCGTGGCGCGCCGGGAGCGGCGGCATCGCGGCCACGTCGTTCTACGACGGCGAGACGTTCGTCGCGGACGACGAGCCGGCGGGGTGGGACCTGCCCGGGTACGACGACTCCGGGTGGCGTTCGGTCGAGGTGGCCCCGCTGCCCGCCGCGCGCCTGGTGGGGCCGCAGTTCGCGCCCATCCGCGTGGTCGACACCCTGCCGGTGCGGCAGTGGCTGTCCACGCAGTCGGGCGCGAGCGTGGCGGACCTGGGCCAGGTGGTCACGGGTCACGCACGCCTGCGGCTGCGCGGCGCGCCGGGCAGCGTGGTGACGTTGCGGTTCGCCGAGGTGCTCGACCAGGGCGAGCTGGGGGTGCGCCCGCAGCGCACGGCGCACAACACCGACCGCGTCACCCTGGGCGCCACGGGCGAGCTGGTGTGGGAGCCGTCGTTCACGTTCCGCTCGTTCCGCTACGTCGAGGTGGACGACCCGGCCGGCGTCGTC
>JAJYTJ010000136.1 GCA_021793115.1 Actinomycetes bacterium
CCCCGGCGCTCGAGGTGACGGGCCTGTTCAGCGTGCCCCTCGCCGAGCTCCGCGCGGCGTCCGGGGCGACGCTCCCGCACCACTTCGCCTGACCCGCCGAGCACGGCAGTCCTGCTCGAGCACGGCAGTTCCACCTGCCGTGCTCGGCGCGAGCTGCCGTGCTCGCTCAGCCACGCGCACTAGGGTCGCGGCGTGCCGACCACGAGGCTGAGGCTGGCGCCCGGGGTCGACGGGCAGCTCGTCGAGGGACTGGCCCGCCTGCGCACCGAGCTGGGGCTCGCCGAGGACTTCGCCGCCGCCGCCCGGGCCGAGGCGGCGGCCGCTGCCGCTCACGGGCCGGCCGACGTGCCCGGCCGGGACGTGCCGCGCGTCGACGCCACGGGCATCCCGTTCGTCACCATCGACCCCGCCGCGTCCCTGGACCTGGACCAGGCGCTTCACGTCGCGTGGTCGGGCGCGGGCTGGCGGGTCTCGTACGCCATCGCGGACGTGCCCGCGTTCGTCGTGCCCGGCGGTGCGCTGGACGGCGAGACGCACCGGCGCGGCACCACGTGCTACGGGCCGGACGGCACCGTGCCGCTGCACCCGCGCGTGCTGTCCGAGGGCGCGGCGAGCCTGTTGCCGGGCCAGGTGCGGCCCGCTGCCCTGTGGACCGTCGACCTCGACGACGAGGCTGAGATCGTCGGCGCCCGGGTGGAGCCGGCCCTGGTGCGCAGCCGGGCGAAGCTCTCGTACGAGGGCGCGCAGGCCACGCTCGACGGCGGCCCGGACCCGGCGGGCGCGCTCGCCGTGCTGCGCGCGCTGCGCGAGGTGGGCCGCCGCCGCCAGGCGCGCGAGCGGGCGCGGGGCGGCGTGTCGCTCGACGTCCCCGAGCAGGAGGCGTCGCGGGCCGACGACGGCACGTGGCGCCTCGCGTTCCGGGCGCCGCTCCCGGTGGAGGGCTGGAACGCGCAGGTGTCGCTGCTCACCGGCATCGCCGCGGCGTCGCTCATGCTCGACGCGGGCGTGGGGGTGCTGCGCACCATGCCCCCGCCCGACGGGCACGACATCGCGCGCCTGCGGCGCGCGGCGGCCGCGCTCGGCGTGCCGTGGCCCACGACGCTCGGCTACGGCGAGCTGCTCGACCGCCTCGACGCCTCGACGCCGGCGCACGCGGCGTTCCTCGAGGCCGCCATCACCCTGTTCCGGGGCGCCGGCTACCACGCGTTCGGCGGCGCGGACGGGGCCGCCGCCCCCACGGGCGACGCCGCCCGCCACGCGGCGATCGCCGCGCCCTACGCGCACGTCACCGCGCCGCTGCGGCGGCTGGTCGACCGCTACGGCACCGAGGTCTGCCTGGCGACGTGCGCCGGCCAGCCGGTGCCCGAGTGGGTGCTGACGGCCCTGCCGTCGCTCCCGGCCACCATGGCGGACGCGAGCCGCCGCGCGCACGCCTACGAGCGCGGCGGGCTCGACCTGGTGGAGGCGGCCGTGCTGGAGGACCGGGTCGGCTCGTCGTACCGCGGGGTGGTGGTCGAGGGGCCGCGCGGGCACGCCGCGGAGCTGCCGCCGGACCAGCGCCGCGGCGAGCTCATGGTGCGCGAGCCCGCGATCCTCGCGCAGGTGCGGCCCGGCCCGGACGGCGCCCTGCCCCTCGGCCGGGACGTGCTCGCGCGCCTCGTCGAGGCGTCGGTGGTGGACCGCTCGGTGCTCTTCGAGCTCACCGGGCCCGACGCCTAGCGACCGAGCAGGAAGTCCAGCACCTGCCCGGTGAAGGTGCTCGTCAGCTGCGGCGCGTGGGGGCCGCCCTGGATGCTCCACAGCTCCACGCGGCTGCCGTCCCGGCAGCCGTCGGACCACACCTGCACGGTGGTCTCGGCACCCGCGATCGACGAGTCGTCGTCCTGCGCCGGCGCGGCGGCGGGGGTCGGGCGGCAGCCGTCGAGCGCCGCCCACGCCGCGGCGGTCGCCGGCGCCGAGGAGTCGCCGGCCCGCCCCTGGTACGGCACCGTCGTGTCGGCGGTGCCGTGGATCTGGAGCACGCTCACGGGCCGGCTGGGCCGGCACCCGGACGTGTCGGCGGGCAGCGGGCCGGCCAGGGACGCGATCGCGTCCACCTGTTCGGCGTGGTCGCACGCGAGCCGGTGGGCCATGTAGCCGCCGTTGGAGTGGCCCACCACCGCGACCCGGTCGACCGGGTGGGCCGCGCGCACGGCCCGGATGAGGTCGCTGAGGTAGCCGGAGTCGTCGACGCGGCTCCCGTCGAAGTCGCAGCAGCTGGGCGCCGCGTTCCAGAACCGGTCGCCGCGGCTGTCGAGCGTGCCGTCCGGCAGCGCCAGGAGGAACCCGCGCGCGTCCGAGGCGGCCGTGAGCCCGAGGTAGCGGTCGAGGTCCTCCGAGGTCGACGTGTACCCGTGCAGCGCGACGACGAGGGGCAGCGGCGTGGTGCCGTCGTACCTGGCCGGCACGTGCAGCCGGAACGGCCGCTTCCCGAGCGCGACCATGCCCGTGGTGCCCGGTGCGACGGAGGCGGTCGGGAGCGGCGCCGCGCTCGGGGGCGCGGCTGCGTCGTGCGCCGGGCCGCAGCCGACGAGCGTGGCGACGGCCAGCGCCAGCCCGAGCAGCACACCGCGACGGCGAGGCACCGCACCATCGTGGCGCCGCGTGCCGGGCGGCACCAGGGCCCCTCCGGCGCGGGCGCGCGCCCCTAGCATCGGTGGGTGCGCAGCGCCGCCCGCCCGTCCCGCCGCGCCGGCCGCCAGCGGCTGGCCACGGGTGCGGTCGTCGCGGCGGCGCTCGGGCTCGGGGCGCTCGTCGGCCACGCGGTCGACGCGGACCTGCGGCTGTTCGGCGTGGCCGCGACCGGCGGTGCGACGAGCGGTGGCCCGACGGCCCCGCCATCCGGCCCGGGCGCCGCCGCGCCCGCCTCCGCGTCGCCCGGCCCGTCGCCCACGACCGCGGCCCCGCCGGCACCGAGCCCGGCGCCGAGCCCGGCGCCGAGCCCGGGGCCGACCGCCATGGGCATCGACCTCGCCGCGCGCTCGACCACCGACCCGGCGAGCCTGTGGGTGGTGGTGAACAAGCAGCACCCCCTCGACCCCGTCGACTACGCGCCCACGGGGCTGGTCTGGGTGGCCGGGGGCATGGTGCGGGGTGAGGCCGTGCCGGACCTCACGGCGATGATCGCGGCCGCGAAGGCCGACGGCGTGCGGCTGTCGTTGCGCAACGCCTACCGCTCGTACCTGGACCAGCGGGTGATCCACGCGGACGTCGTGGCCCACGCCGGCACCGCGTACGCGGACCGCTACTCCGCCCGCGCCGGCTTCTCCGAGCACCAGACGGGCCTGGCGCTCGACCTGCACAGCGCCTCGCAGCCGGGTTGCGACCTCGTGCCGTGCTTCGCGGGGACCGTCGAGGCGGCCTGGGCATCGGCCCACGCCTGGGAGTTCGGCTTCGTCGTGCGCTACACGCCCGACAACACCGCCGCCACCGGCTACGAGCCGGAGGCGTGGCACCTGCGCTACGTGGGCCGCGACCTGTCGGCGTGGCTGCACGCCACGGGCGTCCCCTCGCTCGAGCAGGCGTTCGGCATCAGCGGCGGCGCGAGCTACGCCGCGGGCTGACGGCCGCGACAATGGGCCGGTGCCCCCACGCCGCCGCACGGACCCGCAGGCCGGCCGGGCCGCGCTCGCGGCCTGGCGGGCGGCGCCCGACGAGGTCTCGACCGCCGACCGGCGTGCGGCGGTGCGCTTCACGCTCGAGGAGCTGGCCGACCTCACGCCCGGCAACGCCGTCGAGGTGCGCGTGCCGCCCGACGGCGCGGTGCAGGCGGTCACCGGGCCACGGCACACGCGCGGCACGCCGCCCAACGTCGTGGAGACCGACCCCCAGACGTGGCTCTCGCTCGCCAGCGGCGCCATGACCTGGGACGAGGCGGTCGCCGCGGGCCGTGTCCACGCGTCGGGCGAGCGCGCCGACCTCTCCGACTGGCTGCCGCTGCAGGCCGCCCGGCCGCGCTGAGCCGCGCCTAGGATGCCCAGGTGCCCGACGAGCAGCCCGACGAGCCCGTGACGCCCGCCCCCGTCCCCGAGGGCGCCCTCGAGCACGACGCGTCGCCGGCTCCCGACGAGCCCGCCGCGGGGCAGGTGCCGACGCCCGAGGCCGCTGCGCACGAGACGCCGGCCGGCGACGACGCCGGCCCGACCCAGGCGGGCGTTCCCGACGACGCCGGCGCGGCCGGAGTGGATGCCGGCCGGGTCGCGCCCGGCCCGGACGTTCCCGACGACGCCGGCGCGGCCGGCGTGGATGCCGGCCCGGTCGCGCCCGGCCCGGACGTTCCCGACGAGGAGACGCTCGCCCGCATCGCCGCGCCGGCCCGGGTGCGGCGCGCGCCGCGGTTCGGCGCCTTCATCGGCTACGGCGCGGTGCTCGGGTTCGTCGTGGGCGTGGTGCTGGCGATCGCCCTCGACCGTGGCGACCTGGTCGCGGCGGGCGAGGGCGGGGGCGTGCTGCCGTTCCTCGGGGGTTCGAACGGCGCGCGCCTGGTGACCGGCTTCGGCCTGGCGGGTGTCGGGGCGATCGTCGGCGCCGTGCTGGCGCTGTGGGCGGACGCCCGCTCGCGCCGTGCCGCGCGCTGAGGGCTACGCGTCGCCGGTGCGGTAGCGCAGGCCGTCCAGCACCAGGTCGAGCAGCGTCCGCACGTGCCGCTCCCACTGCGGGCCGGCGGGCACGTTCCACACCGCGCCCATGGCGCGCCACACGTCGCCCGCGTCCACGTCGGAGCGGATCGAGCCGTCTGCCGCGCCGGCCGCGAGCAGCTCGCCGATCGCGGTGATGATGAGCTCGCGCGTCTCGGAGAAGAGCGTGCCCTCGGCACCGATCGCGGCGCGCAGGGCTTCCTTCATGCCGGCCTTCGCAGCGGCATAGCCGATGAACCGGGCGGTCCACTCGCGCAGCGCCTCGAGGCCCGACGCGCGTTCGGCGAGCAGCTGCGGCGCCCGCGCGCAGAGCGAGGCGACCTCGTGCCGGTAGGCCGCCTCGACGAGGGCGTTGCGGTCGGGGAAGTTGCGGTACAGGGTCCCCACGCCCACGCCGGCGTTGGCCGCGATCGTCTCGAGCGGCACGTCCGCGCCGCTCTTCGCGAACGCCTCGACGGCGGCCGCGAGGAGCGCGTCGCGGTTGCGGCGTGCATCGGCACGCAGCGGGCGCTCGCACGCCGTCGTCGTCTGCTCGTCGGCCACGGGGTCCCTTCCTCCGGTTGCGATCCGGAGGGCGTTCCGGTTACGTTGACCTCATCAACCGGACGTTCCTCCGGTTACAGCGTACCGGCCTTCGGTGCCGGGTGAGGAGCGCTCATGAAGACCTGGTTCATCACCGGCGCGTCGCGTGGCTTCGGCCACCAGTGGGCCGCGGCCGCGCTCGAGCGCGGCGACCGCGTCGCCGCGACCGCGCGCGACCTGTCCACGCTCGACGACCTCGTCGACACCTACGGCGACGCGGTGGTCCCGCTGCGGCTCGACGTCACCGATCGCGCGGCGGACCTCGCCGCGGTCGCCGAGGCGAACGAGCGGCTCGGCCGCCTCGACGTCGTCGTGAACAACGCCGGCTACGGCCAGTTCGGCATGGTCGAGGAGCTGTCGGAGGCGGAGCTCCGCGCCCAGCTCGAGACGAACGTCTTCGGCGCCTTCTGGGTGACGCAGGCGGCCCTGCCCATCATGCGGGCGCAGGGCGGCGGCCACATCCTGCAGGTGTCGTCCATCGGTGGCATCTCCGCGTTCGCCAACCTCGGGGCGTACCACGCGTCCAAGTGGGCCCTCGAGGGGTTCAGCCAGGCGCTCGCGCAGGAGGTTGCCGGTTTCGGCATCCATGTCACCCTCATCGAGCCGGGCGGTTACGCGACGGACTGGGGTGGATCCTCGGCCCGGCACGCCACGCCGCTACCGCCGTACGACGAAGCGCGCGCGGCACGCGCCCGGCAACGCTCCAGCCAGAAGCCGGGCGCGGGTGACCCGGCGGCCTCGGCCTCGGCCGTGCTGGCGGTCGTCGACGCGGCCAACCCGCCACTGCGGCTGTTCCTCGGCGAGGCCCCGCTGCCGATCGCCGAGGCGGACTACGCGTCGCGGCTCGCGACGTGGCGCGAGTGGCAGCCCGTCGCCGCGGCCGCCCAGGGCACCGTGGAGGTGGCGCGATGAAGGTCGGCGCCCACCTCATGCGGTTCGACTCCGTCGCGCCGGCACAGCTGCGCGACGAGCTCGCGGCGACCGCCGACGCGGCCGAGGCGGCCGGTGTCGCCTGGCTCTCCGTCATGGACCACTACTTCCAGATGGAGCGGGCCGGCTTCCCGCGCCAGGACCCGATGCTCGAGGCGTACACGACGCTCGGCTTCCTGGCCGGGCGCACCTCGACCGTGCGGCTCGGCGCGCTCGTCACCGGCGTCACGTACCGCTACCCGGGCCTGCTGGCGAAGATCGGCGCGACCCTCGACGTGCTGTCCGGCGGCCGCGCCACGATGGGCCTGGGCGCCGCGTGGTACGACCGCGAGCACGAGGCGCTGGGCGTGCCCTTCCCGCCGCTGGCGGAGCGGTTCGAGCGGCTGGAGGAGACCCTCCAGATCTGCCGCCAGATGTGGGACCCGGAGAACGACGGGCCCTACCAGGGCGTCCACTACCAGCTCGCCGAGACGCTGTGCTCGCCGCTGCCCCTGTCGAGGCCCGAGATCATGGTGGGCGGCAGTGGGGAGCGCAAGACGCTGCGCCTGGTCGCGCAGTACGCCGACGCGTGCAACCTCTTCTCGGCCTCGCCCGACGAGCTGGCGCACAAGCTCGACGTGCTGCACGAGCACTGCGCGGCGGTGGGTCGCGACCCGAAGGAGATCCGGGTGACGGTGCTCAACGGCGGGGACGCGCTGTTCGCCGGTGACGTCGCGGCCTTCGTCGACGAGATGCGGCCGTTCGCCGCGCTCGGGGTCGACACGGTGATCCTGCGCCCGTCCGAGATGCCGCTCGCGGCGTGGATGCGCGACGTGGTCGCCCCCGCGGTGGCGCCCCTCGCCGAGCTCTGAGGGGACCGCTCGCCGACTGCTGATCCGCCCGCCGCGGTCCGGCGCCGAGCGCCGACGCCGCGGGTGGTGCACTCCCACGCCGACGGTGCGCCAGCACCTGCACCGCTGGCGTGGGGATGCACCGCGGGCGGTTGTCACGTCGCGCCCAGCGGACGCGGCCGGGCGGCCGCCAGCCGTTGTGCGACCATAGGGTCGTGGCCCCCCGCCCGGACGGACGTCTGACCCACGATCTCAATCCCCACGAGAAGGGTCCGCAGGATGCCTGCGGGGTCTTCGGTGTGTGGGCACCCGGCGAAGAGGTGGCGAAGCTCGCCTACTTCGGCCTGTACGCGCTGCAGCACCGCGGCCAGGAGTCGGCGGGCATCGCGACGAGCGACGGCAGCCACCTCCTCGTGTTCAAGGACATGGGCCTGGTCTCGCAGGTGTTCGACGAGACGTCGCTCGCGGCCCTGACCGGCTATGTCGCCATCGGCCACACGCGCTACTCGACCACCGGCGGCTCCACGTGGGAGAACGCGCAGCCCACGCTCGGCGCCACCGCCGCCGGCACGGTCGCGCTGGGCCACAACGGCAACCTCACCAACACCGCCGAGCTCGTCGACCTCGTCGCGGAGCGCTACGGGAGCCGGCGTCGCGGCGAGCTGGCGCGCGGCAACACCACGGACACCGCCGTCATCACCGCGCTGTTCGCGGGCGACCCGGACCACACGCTCGAGGCAACCGCGCTGGAGGTGCTGCCGCGCCTGCGGGGCGCCTTCTCGCTCGTCTTCATGGACGAGACCACGCTCTACGCGGCGCGTGACCCGCAGGGCGTCCGCCCGCTCGTCCTCGGCCGGCTCGAGCGCGGCTGGGTGGTGGCGTCCGAGACGCCGGCGCTCGACATCGTCGGCGCCTCCGTGGTGCGGGAGGTGGAGCCCGGCGAGCTCATCGCGATCGACGAGAACGGCCTGCGCTCGACGAAGTTCGCCACGCCGAAGCGCGCGGGCTGCATCTTCGAGTACGTCTACCTCGCGCGCCCCGACACGGCCATCGCGGGCCGGTCCGTGCACGCCAGCCGCGTGGCGATGGGCCGCCGCCTGGCGATCGAGCACCCGGCCGAGGCCGACCTCGTCATCCCCGTCCCCGAGTCGGGCACGCCGGCCGCGGTCGGCTACGCGCAGCAGTCGGGCATCCCGTTCGGGCAGGGCCTGACGAAGAACGCCTACGTCGGCCGCACGTTCATCCAGCCGTCGCAGACGCTGCGGCAGCTCGGCATCCGGCTCAAGCTCAACCCGTTGCGCGAGCAGATCCGCGGCCAGCGGCTCGTCGTCGTGGACGACTCGATCGTCCGGGGGAACACGCAGCGCGCGCTCATCCGGATGCTGCGCGAGGCGGGCGCGGCGGCGGTCCACGTGCGGATCTCGTCGCCGCCCGTGACGTGGCCGTGCTTCTACGGCATCGACTTCGCCAGCCGCGCCGAGCTCATCGCCAACGGCCTGCGGGTCGACGAGATCGCGGCCTCGCTCGGCGCGGACTCGCTCGGCTACATCTCGCTCGAGGGACTCGTCGGCGCCACCGAGCAGCCGGCCAACGAGCTGTGCGCGGCGTGCTTCACCGGCCGCTACCCCATCGACCTGCCGCCCGACGACCGGCTGGGCAAGCACCTGCTCGAGCAGCAGCAGCTGTCCCTCGGCTCGCCCGAGGACGGCCTGCTCCACCTGCTGCCGGGTGCGGGCGCCGCGACTGCGCTCGAGCGCCCGTGAGCGCGCCGTCCGGGGCCGAGCCCCTCACCTACGCGGCCGCCGGCGTCGACACGCAGGCGGGCGACCGCGCGGTCGAGCTCATGAAGGAGGCCGTGCGGGCGACGCACGGGCCGCAGGTGCTGGGCGGCGTCGGCGGCTTCGCCGGGATGTACGACGCGGGCGCCCTGACCGCCTACCGGCACCCGTTGCTGGCCTCGTCGACCGACGGCGTGGGCACCAAGGTGGCGATCGCGCAGGCGATGGACGTCCACGACACCATCGGCTTCGACCTGGTGGGCATGGTGGTCGACGACATCGCCGTCGTGGGCGCCACGCCCCTGTTCATGACCGACTACATCGCGTGCGGCCGCGTGGTCCCGGAGCGCATCGCGGACATCGTGCGCGGCATCGCGGCGGCGTGCTCGGTGGCCGGCTGCGCGCTCGTCGGCGGCGAGACGGCCGAGCACCCGGGTCTGCTGGGACCCGACGAGTACGACGTCGCGGGCGCCGTGACCGGCGTCGTCGAGGCGGACCGGCTGCTGGGCCCCGACCGGGTGGCCGCCGGCGACGTGCTCGTCGCCCTGGCGTCGAGCGGCCTGCACTCGAACGGCTACTCCCTGGTGCGTGGCGTCGTCGCCCGCTCCGGCTGGACCCTCGACCGGCACGTCGACGAGCTCGGCCGCACGCTGGGCGAGGAGCTGCTGACGCCCACCCGGGTCTACGCCGCCGACTGCCTGCGTCTGGTCGAGGCGTTCCCCGCCGCCGTGCACGCCTTCACGCACGTCACCGGCGGCGGGCTCGCGGCCAACCTCGCGCGCGTGCTGCCCGCCGGCCTGGTGGCCGACGTCGACCGCGCGTCCTGGACGCTGCCGCCGGTGTTCCCCCTGATCCAGCGGCTGGGCGCGGTGCCGTGGGCGGACCTCGAGTCCACCCTCAACCTGGGTGTCGGGATGGTGGCGATCGTCGCCGGAGACGCGGCGGACGCCGTCCTGGCGCAGGCGGCCGGCCTGGGCTACCCGGCGTGGGTGCTGGGGACGGTGCGGTCGCGGTCCGCGGACGACGACGCCCTGCCCCTCGTCAGCGGAACAAAAGGGGTGCACGGCGGGGCCGTGCACCTGGTCGGGACCTACCGCGGGGCCTGAGCCCTAGTCGTCGTCGTCCTCGTCGGCCCAGGAGTTCCAGGGCTCGTCGTCGGCCTCGTCGGGAGGGGTGTCGGTGACGACATCGTGGTGGCTGCGCGACGCGAGCTCTGCCTCGAGAGCCCGGTAGTCGGTCGTCGGGCTCATGTACTTGAGCTCGCGAGCGACCTTCGTCTGCTTTGCCTTC
>JAJYTJ010000137.1 GCA_021793115.1 Actinomycetes bacterium
CGGGGTCACTGAGCGCGCCGACGACCGGCTGGACAGCCTCTCGCTGGGCAACCAGCAGCGGGTCCAGGTCGCGGCGTCGGTGGTGCACGACCCGGACGTGCTCATCCTCGACGAGCCCTTCTCCGGTCTCGACCCGATGGCGGTCGACGTGGTGCAGAGCGTGCTCGTCGACCATGCCGCGGGCGGCGCGCCCGTGCTGTTCTCCAGCCACCAGCTCGACGTCGTCGAGCGGCTGTGCGACGACGTGGTCATCATCGCGGGCGGCCGCATCGTGGCCGCGGGCGACCGTGACGAGCTGCGCGCCCGGTACACCGAGCCGCGCTACCAGCTGCGCGCCGGTGGTGACCTGGGGTGGGTGCGGGACGTGCCGGCCGTGCGCGTCCTCGAGCTGGCGGGCGCGGAGGTGCTCTTCGAGGCCGACGAGGCGACGGCGCAGCAGGTGCTGTCCGCCGCGCTCGACCGGGGCGCGGTGCGCGAGTTCGCACCGGTGCGGCCGCGACTGGCGGAGATCTTCCGCGAGGTGATCAAGGACGAGGCTCGGACGCACGCGGGGCCTGCCGCCGCGCGCCGGGGCAAGAGGGGGGTGGCGGCGTGACCGCCCAGGGTGTGGTGCCGCCGTCGGAGGGGCGCACGGCGCTGCTCGTCGCCGAGCGCGAGATCGGCGCGCAGCTGCGCAGCAAGTCGTTCATCGTCTCCGCGGTCATCCTGCTCGTGCTCGTGCTGGGCGGGATCATCGCCGGTTCGCTCGTGTCCAAGCACGGCGGCGGCACCCCGGCGGCGTCCGCTGCGACACACCAGTCCACGCTCATCCCGGTCGCCGTCGTGGACTCCGTGCGCCAGGCGTTGCCCGCGCTGCCCGGTGTGCGGCAGGTGCCGGTGGCCGACGAGGCCGCCGCCACGGCCGACGTCCGTTCCGGCGCGGTGCGGGCCGCACTGGTCCCGGACACCGGCCCGTCCGGGGTGCGCGTCGTCGTGCAGGACACGGCGCCGAGCTCGCTCGTCTCCGATCTCACCGTCGCGCCCGCCGTCCAGGTGCTCAACCCCGCCACCGCCAACGCGGGCGTGCGCTACATCGTCACGTTCGGGTTCGGGCTGGTGTTCATGATGGCCGCGATGACGTTCGGCGCGACGATCGCGCAGAACACCGTCATCGAGAAGCAGACGCGCGTCGTGGAGATCCTGCTGTCGGCGGCCTCGCCGCGCTCGCTGCTCGGCGGCAAGATCCTCGGCAACAGCGCGCTCGC
Organism: Actinomycetes bacterium; assembly: GCA_021793115.1. Next base: position 1,245 of record JAJYTJ010000137.1, read on the forward strand.
CCTGGCCGAGACCGCCGCGATCGCCGCGGTGGCGGTGCTCGGGCTCGTCGTCACCGGGCAGGACGGTGTGCTGTCGCTGGTCGGTGCGCCGCTCGCCTGGTTCGTCGTGTTCTTCGCCGTCGGGTTCGTGCTGCTCGCGGCGCTGTTCGCCGCCGCGGCCTCGCTCGTCTCCCGCGTCGAGGACACCGGGCCGGTGCTGCAGCCGGTGATGCTGCTCGTGGTCCTGCCGTACTTCGTCGTGGTGTTCGGCAACGACAACCAGACGCTGCTGCGCGTCGCCTCCTACGTGCCGTTCTGCGCCCCGGTGGCGATGCCGGCGCGCATGTTCCTCGGCGACGCCTCGTGGTGGGAGCCGCTGCTGTCGCTCGCGGTGCTCGCGGCCTCGACGTACGCCGTCGTCGCGCTCGCGGCGCTGGTGTACCAGCGATCGGTGCTGCGGATGGGCACCCGGGTGCGGCTGCAGGAGGTGCTCGGGCGCGCCCGCGTCGCCGCGTGACGTGGCTCGGGCGGCCACGGACGTCGGCGCGGTGCGCCGTGGCCGCCCGGTAGCCTTGCCTGCCGTGGCGCAGAAGGTGGTTCCCGCACGTGGCATGCGCGACGTCCTGCCCGTGGAGAAGCAGACCCGGGAGCGCGTGCTGACCCAGCTGCGGGCCACGTACCGCCGGTTCGGGTTCGCGGAGATCGAGACGCCGGCCATCGAGCCGCTGTCGCGCCTGCGGTCCAACCAGGGCGGCGAGAACGAGTCGATGCTCTTCGAGATCCTCCGCCGCGGCCTGCCGCCGGAGGAGCCGGTGCTGCCGGCCGACGCCGCGGACCTCGCGCTGCGCTACGACCTCACGGTGCCGCTCACGCGGTACTACGCGTCGCACCAGGCCGAGCTGCCCGAGGTGTTCCGTGCGCTGCAGACGGGCTCGGTGTGGCGCGCGGAGCGGCCGCAGAAGGGCCGGTTCCGGCAGTTCACGCAGGTGGACATCGACATCCTGGGCGAGAGTGGCATCCTCGCCGAGGTTGACCTGCTCGTGGCCACCCTGACCGCGTTCGCGGACCTCGGCATGGCCGACGACGTCACGCTGCTGGTCAACGACCGGCGCACGCTCACCGAGCTGCTCGGCGCGGCCGGGTTCTCCGGGGCCGCGGTGCCGGACGCGCTCATCGCGCTGGACAAGCTCGACAAGATCGGCGCCGACGCGGTGGCCGCCGAGCTGGTGGCGCTGGGGGCGCCGGCCGGCGTGCGCGGCGTGCTCGACGCGGTGCTCGCGGCGCGGGACGACGGCCAGGCCGCGCTGGCGGCCGGGGAGCTGAGCGTGCCCGGGCTGGGCTCGGTGTCGCTGCACGACCTGCCGGAGATCGTCGACGCCGTCCGCACGCTGCTGCCGCACGCCCGCGTGACGCTCGACCCGTCGCTGGTGCGTGGCATGGGCTACTACACCGGCCCGATCTTCGAGGTGAAGCACGCCAAGGTGGGCTCGTCGGTGGCCGGGGGCGGCCGCTACGACGGCGTGGTGGGCAAGTGGCTGGGCCGGGACGTGCCGGCCGCCGGCTTCTCCATCGGGTTCGAGCGGATCATCGACCTCGTCGCGCCGAAGCCGCCCGCCGGGCGGCGCATCGGGCTGCTCTACCCCGAGGGGGTGGGCGTCGCCGAGCTGCTCACCGCCCGCGCACGGCTGCAGGCCGACGGTGCCGACGTCACGCTGGTCCGCGCCCCGCGCAAGCCGTCCGCGACGTTCTTCGCCGGCCTGGTGGAGCAGGGCCTCACGCACGTGGCGGACGCCCCGCAGGGTCACGTGCGTCCGCTCGGCGGCTGATGGCCCACCTCCTCGGCGCCGACCGCGTCACCGTCGCGCTCGGCACCCGCACCGTCCTCGACGGCGTCTCGCTCGGCCTGGACGACGGCGCGCGCGTGGGGGTCGTCGGCCCCAACGGCGCCGGCAAGTCGACGTTGCTGCGCGTGCTGGCCGGCCAGCAGGCGGCCGACGAGGGCCGCGTGACGCGCGCGGGCGGCGTGCGCGTGGGTGTGCTCGACCAGCGCGACGTGCTGCCCGACGGCACCGTGCTCGACGCGATCCACCCCGGCGCCGACACGCACGAGTGGGCGGCCGACCCGCGCATCCGTGCCGTCCACGACGGCCTGCTGCCCGACGTCCCGCTCGACGCCGACGTGGCCACGCTGTCCGGCGGGCAGCGGCGTCGCGTCGCGCTCGCGGTGATCCTAGTGGGCGACGACGAGGTGCTGCTGCTCGACGAGCCGACCAACCACCTGGACGTCGAGGGTGTCGCCTGGCTCGCGGCGCACCTCGTGGAGCGGTTCGGGCGCGGTTCGGGCGCCGTCGTCGTCGTCACGCACGACCGGTGGTTCCTCGACGCGGTGACCACGCGCACGTGGGAGGTCCACGACGGCGTCGTCGACCCCTACGACGGCGGGTACGCCGCCTACGTGCTGGCCCGGGCCGAGCGCGCGGCACAGACGGCGACGGCCGAGGCCAAGCGGCTCAACCTGCTGCGCAAGGAGCTCGCGTGGCTGCGCCGTGGCGCGCCCGCCCGCACGTCCAAGCCCAAGTTCCGGCTCGACGCCGCCGCGGCGCTCATCGCGGACGAGCCGCCGCCGCGCGACCGCCTCGAGCTGTCCCGCACCGCCACCGCGCGCCTCGGCAAGGACGTGCTCGACCTCGAGGACGTCACGCTGGCGTACGACGAGCGCGTGCTGCTCGACCACGTGACGTGGCGGCTGGGGCCGGGGGACCGGTGGGGCGTCGTCGGCGTCAACGGCGCCGGCAAGACGACGCTGCTCGGGCTGCTGTCCGGGCGCGTGGCGCCCACGGGCGGGCGGGTCAAGCGGGGGCAGACCGTCCGGGCCGCCGAGCTGCGGCAGGAGGTCGAGGACCTCTCCGCACTCGCCGACCTGCGGGTGCTCGAGGTGGTGGAGCGCGAGCGGCGCACGCTCGTCGTCGGCGGCAAGGAGGTCACGGCGTCCCAGCTCGTCGAGCGCCTCGGCTTCGCGCGCGAGCGCCAGCAGACCCTGGTGCGCGACCTGTCCGGTGGCGAGCGGCGGCGCCTGGCGCTGCTGCGGCTGCTCGTGGGCGAGCCCAACGTGCTGCTGCTCGACGAGCCGACCAACGACCTCGACACCGACACGCTCGCCGCGCTGGAGGACCTGCTGGACGGCTGGCCGGGGACGATCGTCGTCGTCTCGCACGACCGCTACCTGCTGGAGCGCGTGGCCGACCGCCAGGTGGCCCTGCTCGGTGACGGGACGATCCGTGACCTGCCGGGGGGTGTGGACGAGTACCTGGCGCTGCGCACGGCGGCCCTCGCCCCGTCCTCCACCCTCTCCTCCCGCTCCGGCACCGCCGCGTCCCGCGACACCACCCCCTCGTCCCGCTCCGGCACCCTCTCGTCCCGCGACACCACCCCCTCGTCCCGCTCCATTGCCCCGTCCCCTCCCGGGCGGGCTCGGCACTCCGGCACCGACTCGGCACAAGGAACTGCCGACCCGGTGCAGAACTACCGAGCCGGTGACGCGACCGCCGGTGCCTCAGGTCCCCCGGGGGCCGCGGCGGTCCCGCCCGCGCCCAGCCCTGCCGAGGTCCGCGCCGCGCGCAAGGAGGTCGCGCGCATCGAGCGGCGCCTGGCCAGGCTGGCAGCGGAGGAGTCCACGCTGCACGACGAGCTGGCGGCGCACGCCACCGAGCACGAGAAGGTGCTCGTGCTGGACGCCCAGCTCCGAGCGCTGGCCGCCGAGCGCGACGAGCTCGAGGCGGCGTGGCTCGAGGCGGCGGAGACCGCCGGCTGACGTGGATGGCGCCGGCACCGCGGCTGCTGGGAACCCGCTGTGACCTGCGTTTCCACAAGTGACACCGTGCCGTGAACATCCTGTTTCGCTCGTTGCGCTCGCCCTGGCCGCGACGCACCCTGAGGTCGTGGCAGCAGATCGAGACCCCCTGCGGGCAGTGGCCCAGTACCGGGTGGACCGCCTCCTGGCCGAGGACGGTGTGGCGCGCGCGGAGCAGCCGCCGGACGGCGTGCCGGCCGTGCGTCACGGGATCGGCACCGACGCGTGGGCCGAGGAGGCCATCAGCCGGGCGATCGCGCGCGGCGACTTCGACCACCTGCCGCTGGCGGGCAAGCCCATCCCGGGGCTGACCAGGCACGACCCCGACTGGTGGCTGAAATCGCTCATCGAGCGCGAGCACATCACCGGCGTCGGCCCGGAGGCGTTCCTGCTGCGTCGCGACGACGCCGAGCTGGACCGGCGCATCGACGAGGAGCACAGCGAGGCGGGCGTGCGTGAGCTCGTCGAGGAGTTCAACGCCCGCGTGGTCCAGGCCCGGCGCCAGCTGCGCGGCGGCCCGCCCGTGGTGACCGGTACGCGTGACCCCGAGGCCGAGGTGGCGCGGTGGCGCGCCCGGCGACAGGCGGCCACGGCGGGCGGCCCGGTACCGGAAGCCCCGCGCCGCCCGCCGTCGTGGTACCGGGGGCAGTTCCTCAGCCGGCGGCGGCGAGCGTCGTCGCCAGCGGGGTCGTCGGACGCCCGATGAGACGGGACAGGTCGCCCGTGACGTCGGCGAGCGCGCCGTGGGCGATCGCCGTGTCGAGGGCGACGACGAAGCCGGCGACGTCGTCGGGCAGGCCGCCGGCCACCAGCAGCGCGTGCCGCTCGTCCGGGGTGACGTCGCGGCGGACCACCTCGTGGCGGACGATCTGCGACAGCGTCGCGACGAGCTCGTCGTAGTCCCAGGCGCTGTCGCCGCCGAGCTCGTAGACCTTCTTCTCGTGCCCGTCCTGCGTGAGCACGGCGGCGGCGCCCTCGGCGTAGTCGGCGCGCGACGCGCTCGCGATGCGGCCGGTGCCGGTCGCGGAGACGATCTCGCCGCCCGCGCGCGCGGTCGCCAGGTCCGGCAGGTAGTTCTCGTGGTACCAGTTGTTGCGCAGCATCGTCGCCGGGGTCCCGGAGGCGGCGATGTACTCCTCGGTGGCCTTGTGGTCCGGGTTGACCGGCAGGTTGGACAGGTCGGCCCGCGGCCCGGAGGTGTAGACGAGGTGCCGCACGCCCGCACGCACCGCGGCGTCGACGACGTTCCGGTGCTGCGGCAGGCGCCGGCCCACGTCGGAGCCCGAGACGAACAGGAGCTTCGTCGCGCCGGCGAACGCGTCGTCGAGCGTCGCGGGGTCGTCGTAGTCGGCCCGGCGCACCGCGACGCCGCGGGCGGTGAGGTCGCCGAGCGTCTCGACACGACGACCGGTGGCGACGATGTCCGTCGGTGCGACGCCGCGGGCGATCAGGGCCTCGATGGTGAGGCGGCCGACGTGCCCGGTGGCTCCGGTGACGACGGTGGTCATGGGGTTCCTCTCGACGACGGGGTGTCGCCAGCCCCAACCCCGCCGGCCCCCCGCTCCTTCCCCCCCACTGGAACAGACACTCCCCGGCATGCCGGTCCAATGGCCCTGTTCGTTCCACTCGTCAGCCGTGGCCCCCGGGGAGTGGAACGGACACTCGCAGCCACGCCGGCACATGGCTCGCGTTCGTTCCACTGGACGGGGCCCCGGGAGTGGAACGGACCCGCCCCGACACGCCGGCGCGAGGGCTGCGTTCGTTCCAGTCCGGGTGGGGTGGGGACGGGGGCGGGGTGGGGTGGGGTGGGGGGTCAGGCGGCGGGGACCGCTGTGGTGGCGGCCGCCGCGGCGCCCGCACGGTGGCGGGCCAGGGCCCCGATGGCCACGGTGTGCGCCACCGCCATCGCGGCGAGGGCCACGGCGACGACGAGCAGCGGCACCCGCCAGCCGGCACTCGCGGTGTGGATCGCACCGATCACGGACGGCGCCACGCCCGCCAGCACGTAGCCGGCCGTCTGCACCACCGCCGACATGCGGCCCGCGGCCGCCGGGGAGCCGGCCACCGTGGACACCACCGAGAAGATCACGACATAGTTGGCGGCCTGCGCCACGCCGCCGAGCGACGCCCACACGGACCAGCCCGCCGGCGCGAGCAGGAGCCCCACCGGCAGTGCGAGCCAGACCAGGCCGATGACCACCGTGAGCGCGTGCGGCCGCAGCCGCCCCATGGCCACCGGTGCCAGCACGCCGCCGAGGATGCCGAAGCCCTGGAACAGTGCCGCGGCGGCGCCCGCCCCGGTGCGCGAGAGGCCGGCCTCGTCGTGCAGCAGCGTGGGCAGCCAGGCCGACAGCGCGTAGTACGACGCGGACTGGAACGCGAACGTCACGACGAGCAGCCACGTGAGGGGTCGCCGCATCACCCGCGGCCGCACGGCCGGCTCGGCGGCCACGGCCACGGGCTCGCCGGGCCGCGTCCGAGGACGCAGGCCGTACGCGCGCCACCACGCCGCCAGCCCGACGAGCACGACGACGGACCACGAGACGAGGGCCCACCGCCACCCCACCCAGGCGGCCAGCGGCGCCATGCCGATCGTGGTGATCACCGCGCCGCCGTTCATCGCGGCCGTCGTCGCCCCCATGACGCCGCTGACGCCGGACGCGAAGTCCCGTGCCACCACCACCGGCACCGTGATGTTCCCCACGGTGATCGCCGCGCCGATGAGCACGGTGCCCACGAGCGCGGTGCCGAAGCCGCCGCTCGAGCGCAGCACCGTGCCCGCGAGGACGCCCAGCAGCGTCACCGTCCCGGCGATCGCCGTCCCCGCTCGGTTGACGAGCGTGGCGGCCAGCGGCGTGACGAGCGCGTAGCAGAGCACGGGAAGGCCGGTGAGCAGCCCGGCCGACGCCGCCGTGAGGTGCAGGTCCGCGCTGACCTCGCCGACCACGGGCGCCATGGCCGTGATGGGACCGCGGAGGTTGAGCGCGTAGAGCAGCAGGGCCGTCAGCAGCAGCCCGCGGCGCGCGTCGCGCGTGGCGGCGGGCGTCACGACGCTTCGTCGAAGGGGGAGACGAGCACGCGCAGCAGGGTGGCCAGAGTGGTGCGGTCCTCGGGGGGCAGGCCGCGCAGCAGGCGCCGTTCCGACTCGAGCAGGTCCGCGAGCGCCGCGTCCACCTGGGCCAGCCCGGCCGGCGTGAGCTCGACGAGCACGCCCCGCCGGTCGTCGGGCGACGGCCGGCGCCGGACCAGGCCGTGCTCGACGAGCCGGTCGATGCGGTTGGTCATGGTCCCGGACGTCACCAGGGTCTGCGTGAGCAGCGCACCGGGCGACAGGCGGTAGGGGGCGCCCGCGCGGCGCAGCGCGGACAGCACGTCGAACGCCCACGTCTCCAGCCCGTGCCGGGCGAACGCGCCGCGGCGAGCGAGGTCGAGGTGCCGCGCGAGCCGCGTCACGCGGGAGAGCACCTCGAGCGGGGCCGTGTCCAGGTCCGGACGTTCCCGACCCCAGGCAGCGACGATGCGGTCGACCTCGTCGGGCGCCACGTCGTCTGCCACGGATGCAGGTTACTCGACGTCGAGAGACTGCTTCGTGGGCCCTGCGACCCCCGCCGGGCGGGGCTTGGTCAGCGCGGGGTGGCGCTCGAGCGACTTCAGGCCGTTCCACGCGAGGTTGACCAGGTGGGCCGCGACCTCCTGCTTGTCGGGGTTCTTCGCGTCGAGCCACCACTGCCCGGTCAGCGCCACCATGCCGACGAGCATCTGCGCGTACATCGGCGCCGTGCGCGGGTCGAGGCCGGTGCGCTTGAACTGGTCGGCGAGCAGGTGCTCCACCTGCGTGGCGATGTCGCCGATGAGGCTGGAGAACGTGCCGGTGGCCTGCGCCACGGGCGAGTCGCGCACGAGGATGCGGAAGCCGTCCTCGGACCGCTCGACGTAGTCGAGCAGGGCCAGCGCCGTGCGCTCCACGAGCGCCTTGGGGTGCCCGCCACCCTCCAGGGCTCCGGTCAGCGCGGCCAGGAGGGCCTGCATCTCACGGTCGACGACGACGGCGTAGATGCCCTCCTTGCCGCCGAAGTGCTCGTAGACCACGGGCTTGGAGACCTCGGCGCGCGCCGCGATCTCCTCGATGCTCGTGTTGTCGAAGCCCTTCTCGGCGAAGAGCGTGCGTGAGACGTCCAGCAGTTGTGCGCGGCGTTGCGTGCCCGTCATGCGGCGAGCGGTCCGCCGCGAGTCGGTGGCCACCGGGGCATTGTGCCCGACGCCACCCACGCGGTGGGGGACTTCGGGGCGCACCGGCGCTGGCAGACTGGGCGCCGCGGCCCACGCGCCCTGCGCGCGGAGGGCCGGTCCGCCCTGGTGTAACGGCAGCACTCAGGCCTTTGGAGCCTTGGGGTCCAGGTTCGAATCCTGGGGGCGGAGCCCTGTGACCTGCGTAAACGCAAATCGGTGTCACATATGTGTCACAAGGGCTGGCCGACGCGTCTGGTCCGGGGCGCGTCGGACCACCGCTCGACCGGCCGCAGGACGTGGTCGACGTCGTCCCGCCGGAGCCGCAGGGCGCGCTTTCCGACTCGCAGGGCGGGCAGGGTTCCGTCCGCGATGAGCATGCGGATGAACCGGCCGGTGACCCTCAGGCGGTCGGCGGCCTCGGTGACGGTCAGGAGCTCGTGCTCGGTGTTGACGGACATGTCGCCTCCTTGATGGATCTCAGGCGGCTGACGGATGGGGGATACCCGGCGTCCGCGTGCGGGACCGGCGGTCGACATCCCCCAACCACCTGAGCGGGTGGTGACGTCCACGGTGTTCCGGGCCGATAGACAAGCCGATGGACGAGTCGATGACGGGGGGTGACACCCGGTCTAGCTTTCGCGCCGTGAGTCAAGGGGCTCAGCGGGCAGGGGTGGTCGTCCGGGCTGTTGGCCCGGTTGGTGACGCGGCGGGGGG
>JAJYTJ010000138.1 GCA_021793115.1 Actinomycetes bacterium
TCCGATCTGTGATCGAAGAGGCCGCCCTGACTCTCCGGGAGGGTAAGCCCCTCTACGTCGCCGGCGGATTCGGTGGCGCCGCCGCGTTCGTCGGACGCCAGCAGACACCAGACCTGTACCGGTGGCTGCCTGACGGGATGCCACAAGGAGGGGACCGCGCATTCAACGATGCGGTCCTCGATGACCTTCGTGGGACAAGTGGTGCCCAAGAGCTCGAAGACGAGGAAGCGCTTCGGCTCGCTTCATCAAACCGACCGTCCGACATCGCGACCCTGACGATCCTCGGCCTGTCCCGACTGGCGACTGGATGAGCGCAGCGAAAGCCCCAGGTGGGCCTAGATCTGGTGTATCGGCGCGTAGAGGTGCTGCGCCGGAAGGATCATCGGCCCGAGAACAGAGCCGGTCGGCACCGCTGGCTTTTCGAGGTCGCCGAGAATCCACTGGGACGCGGTGACGACGGTGCTCATGTGGTGGCGTAAGACGTCGAGGTCGTCGGCCCGGCCGGCGACGTAGGGCACCGAGTAGGCGGCCGGGTTCATTCCGAGGTGGCTCGTCACGATGTAGGCGATCGACTCGGCCTCAACCTCGGCGGCACCACGGCACGCACGGTCGACGCCGTAGTCGGGAAACCGGCTGGCGTGGTTGGCACGGATGTGTCCGAGCTCGTGTGCGAGCGTCTTGACGGCCTGGGCGGGCTCGAGGGTCTCTTCGAGCACGACGACCTTGTCCAGCGGGGCGGTCCAGCCGTTGACGCCGTCGGGGCAGGTTCGCCGTTCGAGCCTGAAGCCGGCGTCGAGGGTGAGTTGGACGAGCCTGTCCCAAACATGCGGCGGCGCGTCTCCGGTGAGGCGCCTCGGCCCGGTGTCGGGTAGCGGCGCTCCGTCGGTCTGGTTGACGTCGAAGACGTGCACGACGCGGAAGCCTTGCAGTTCGCGCCGTGGCATCGGCCCGTCGTCAGCCGGCTCGGAGACGTTCGCGTCGTCCTTGGAGGCAGCTTCCTCGTCCGTCCGGTACACGCAGGGCGCGAGGATCGCGATGCCGTGCTCGCCCTTGACTACGTGCCGCCCGAGCGAGTTCCACGTCCGGATCCCGGCGACCTGCGTCGCATCGGGCCGCTGCACGGCGATGAGCAGCACGTTGGACGGTGAGTACGTGGTGAACCTCGCGGCAGCGGCGAGCATCTGAAACCACTTCTCGGAGTGGACGAGCTCGGCGACGGCATCAACGAGCTGGGCGTGCAGGGCGGTGAGCTTCTCCTCGGTAGACGGCGGCGGGTTCGTGCGCATCTCATCTCCCGGCGGCGGCGGGCTGCGCGCCGAGCGCGAGTAGGAGGGCACCGGCACACACGGGGTCGGACCATCCGAGGTAGCCGTGCCCGCCGAGGTACATCCGGTTGAGTCGGGCGAAGGACAGCTCGTAGACCCCGCCGTGGTTGCCCGTGGCTGCGTCGAAGACTTCGTTCGCCGTGACCTGGATGGCGTTCGGGTCGCAGCGGCCCGGGTCGGCCTGCACGACGAGAGACACGTGCCCGTCGGGCCGGCCGGTGTCAAAGAAGACGAAGGAGCCCAACGGCGGGCACGGGTCGGCCGGGTGGGCGTGGCCGGAGGCGAGCATGGCCAGCCAGTGGGTTCGCGCCGAGAAGTACCCGGAGTTGGCGTAGCCGTATGCGCGGCACGCGATCTGGTCGCACCGCTGGTACCAGCCGCTGGTGACCCCGACCAACGCCAGTCCGGCGGCGACGGCCGCGGAGACGTTGGAGGGTGTGCCCACGGGAATGGAGAGCGGACCGGCCTTCACTCCGAGGCCGGGCAGGCAGCCACCAGCACCCGGGCTCGCGCTCGGCGAGGGAGCGGGGTTCGGCACCAACGGTTCGGCGGTGATTGCCGTGGCCGGCGTGGCGGATGCCACGGCATCGGTGATGCAGTGCTGTGCACCGCTCCCGATGGACAGGGCGGTCAGGATGCCGAGCGCCGGCACGACGGCGACCAGGAGCAAGCCTGCGCTGGCGACCTTGCCGATCATGCGGGGACCTCCGTACTGGTGGCGGTGGCGTGCTCGACGGCCTCTCGGTCGGCCCGCAGAAGCGGGGCGTCCTTCCGGGCGGTCCACGGCTGCAGGTCGATGACGGTGGGCTTGGTCTGCCGCAGCAGCAGTACCCCGGTGCCGAACGGCAGGGTCCGCAGCGTGGAGGCGTGCATCACCGGCACGGTGCGCACGGAGGTCGATGAGGAGTGGTCGCCGCCGCGGCCCTTGGTGCGGGACTCGACGAGCTCGTCGATCTCCCCGAGTAGCCGGGCGACGTCGTCCAGGTCGCGGTACTTGCCGAGCCCGCCGAGCACCACCTTGACCGTGGCGGCATCCCAGATCGCGTCGGCGGCGTGTTCGCCCCACCGGTTGCGTGCCTGAGCCAGCGATTGCAGGACCGCCAGCGTGGTGATCCCGGAGCCGCCGCCTTCGGCCATGAGTGAGGGCAGGGACGGCAGTGGCGTGAGGTTGGCGATCTCGTCGAGCGCCAGCAGGAGCGGCGGGTCCAGCCGCGCACCGGGTGCTCGGGCGGCCAGGGCGCGGGCGGTCTCGGTGATGTCCTCGACGAACGCGGCGACCAGTGGGGCGGACGAGCCGGAGGCGACTGCCGAGGCGAGCAGGTACAGGGTGTTCGACGAGCGTAGGAACGCGACCGGGTCGAACTCCTGGCCGGGCTTGGGGTCGACGGCGGCGAGGACGTCCGGGTCGGCGAGTGCGGCCAGCGACTGGCGCACTCCCATCCAGATCGAGTCTCGGGTGCGGGGGTCGGTGTGGATGGCGGCGTCGAGGGCGTCGGCCCAGCCCTCGGCCGAGGAGGTGCGGTTGAGGATGGTGACGGCGTCCTCGGCGGTGGCCGGGTTCAGCGACCAGCGGTACAGGTCGACGGCGCGGCGGCCGTCGAGGGCGGCGGCGTGCAGCAGGCAGCGCAGCGCGGTCTCGGTCTGCCCGGCCCAGAAGTCGGCGTCGGAGACGGTGCGCCCGAACCCGGCCCCGGCGGCCAGCCCTCGGGCGCGGACCAGCGCGACGCGCGGGACTTCGCAGCCTCGCACCGGTGACCAGGCCAGCCCGCCTGGCAGGCCTGCCAGCCGTTGGGGGTCGAAGATCGCCACCTTCCCGCGCCGTCGCTGGTGGCGCAGCGTGACCGCGAGGGTGTCCGGTCGGGTGGAGGTGACCACGACGGGGCCGGGTGCGTCGAGCACCCACGGGATCACCAGGTGCATGCCCTTGCCCATCCGGGGTGGGCCGACGACCAGCGCGGAGTCCTCGACGGTGCACCACAGGTCGCGGCCGCGCAGTGATCCGAGGCGGTAGCCGACCTGTTCGGGCTCGGCCGACGAGTCCAGCGACGGGCGGACGACGGCAGCGCGGGAGCGCAGGGCTCGTCGCCCTGCGACCCGGTGCACCTCGGACGGGTCGGCCATGCCCGGCAGGTGCCGCAGCCGGTCGATCTCCGTACCCGATGCTCCGGCCAGGCGGCGGTACAGGCGCCAGACCCCGAGCCCGGCGGCGGTCAGGAGCACGACGACGAACCCGGTCGCTGACCAGTACGCGACAGGTCCCGGCAGTTGGGCCGGCGTCGACCAGGCCGCGGCCGGATCGTCGGGGTGCGCGAGCGAGGTCAGCGCGGCCGAGAGTCCACCGTCCGGGAGCGCCCGGCCGGTGACCAGGCAAGCCAGCGACGCACCGGCCCAGACGATCGCGGCGAGGGCGAGCAGTGCCCCGAGCGCGGCTAGAGCCCACCCGGTCAGGTCGGGTGTGGCGGTGGGTGCCGGTCGCACCGGCGGGCGTTGCGGGGTCATCGCCGCACTCCCCCAGCGCGTAGCACGGGTGCCACCACTGCGGCGGGCGTCGTCGTGGCGGTGGTGCCGGGTAGGGCGGCGGCGGTGCGCCGCAGGGTGGTGGTGATGACGAGCCCGGTGTCGGCGATGTCGGCGATCTGGACGCCGGGGTTGTTGGCGGCCTGGTTGATCTGGTCGGCGCCGATGTCGGCCAGGTGGCGGATCTGGTCGCCGGCCACGGTGCGCAGCACCTGCGGCGGGTATGCGGTCCAGCCGAGCTCGACCGCGTCGCGCAGCTCGTCCAGCCCGGGCAGTGCCGGGCCGTGGTGTGCGTAGCGGCTACTGGCCGCGGCGACGGTGACCAGGTCGATGGGCGCGCCGATCTCGGACAGCTCGATCGTCGCGGCGTAGATCAGCCGCCAGGCGGGGTCGGTGATCCGCGATGGCGGCAGCCAGTCGACCACCCCGGGGATGTGGGCAGGTTGGGCGATGAGGGTGCCGACGAGTTCGACGACGTGCTGCTGCTCGGCTGCGGCGTCGCGTGCGGGGTTCGCTTCCAGGTAGCGGGCCGCACTCTCGCGGGCGTCGACGTTGTGGGCTGCGGCCCGCAGCGCGAGAGGCACGACGACGTCGTCGTGCGGCTGGCCGGTCGCCTCGGCCCAGCGGGACGCGGCGGCCTCCAGGCCGGCGTCGACGACGTTGCAGGTCGCGATCAGCGGCGCCTGGGTTCCGTTGAGCGTTGTCTGGAGGGCGCCGGCGCGTAGCAGCACCCCGGTGCCGGCTACCTCCCGGCGCAGCCCGCCGTCCAGGACGATGCGCGCGTACGCCACGGCGTGGGCGGCGTGCGGGGTCGACGCCAGCAGGGTGTGCAGCCGCGGCTGGTCGGCCAGCCGGGCGCCGAACCTGTCGACCATGGCCGCGCCGACCGCGACGGGGTCGATCGGCTCGCCCGCGGTGTGCCGTTCCAGCAGCGTCGTGTAGACCCAGTCGTGCCAGAGGGTGGCGAAGTCGCCGGGCCGCAGCCAGCGGCGGATCTCCGCCAGCGGTGTGGGGTCGACGAGTAGGGCGCCAAGAGTCGCCTGCTCGGCGAGCTGGGTCACGTCACGGTCGCGCATCGTGGTCACCGGCTCTCGCGCATCGCCTGGTCGGTGTCCACAAGCGGCGTCTCGACCGCGGTGAGCAGGTGGCGCACCACATGGGTGGCGCGCGGAAGTTTCCACAGGCCCGTGCCGCGAGGCAGCAGGGGCAGCAGCTCGCGCTCCGGGCCGGTCAGGCCCAGCGCGGCGGCAGCACCGGCGAGTTGGTCGGACTCCTGTCGGTAGACGATCCGGGTTGAGCAGTCGGCCAACAGCCCCTCGGCCAGCGCCCGCGCCTCGGAGCCCGCTGCCCCGACGGCGTCCAGGTCGGACAGCCGGTGCACGACGAGCAGGTTCGCGATGCCGTAGGCGCGCGAGAGCTTCCACTGCGCCTGCATCCGGCGCACCAGCCCCGGGTGGCGCAGCAGCCGCCAGGCCTCGTCGTAGATCACCCAACGCTTCGCCGACGAGGCGGCCAGCGCGCCCTCCAGCCAGCCGGCCGCGCAGGTGGCCGCCACCGCGAGGGCGTCGTCGTCGGACCCGAGCGCGGACAGGTCCAGCACCACCATCGGGGCGTCGGGGTCCAGGTGGTGGGTGCTGGGGGCGTCGAACATGCCCGCCAGGTCCCCGTGCACCAGACGCCGCAGCCCGTGCACCAGGTCCCGTCCGTCGACCAGGCGGTCCTCAACGGGCACGCCGTCGCCGCGGGCGGCCTGTCGGTCCGGGGCGGTCAGGGCGTCGACGACGTGGCGGATCGTCGGTCGGGCGGCGGCGTGGGCGGCCTGCGTCAGCGCGGCGTCCAGTGCCCCCTGTTCGGCGGCGGCCAGGTCCCGATGCAGCGTCACCGCCGCGACGGCTGCCAGGAGCCGGGCTTTCGCACCGGCCGGCTCGTCGGGCTCGGTGACCTCCAGCGGGTTGAGCCGGGTCGGCGAGCCGTTCCCCAAGCGCAGCACGGTGCCGTCGACGGCTTCGGCGACGACCGCCCACTCGCCCTTGGGGTCGCCTGGCACGTACACCGCGCGTCCGGCGGCGATGGACCGCAGCGCCAGGGACTTGGCCAGCGACGACTTACCCTGTCCGATCACCCCGGCCAGCAGCACGTTGGGATTCGTCAGCGCCCCGGACTCGTACAGCGCCCACGGGTCAAAGCAGAACACCCCGCCGCCGAGGACGTCGGCCCCCACCGGCACACCGACTTCGACGGGCCCGGGCGTCAGGAACGGGTAGGCGCCGGCGAGCACCGCCGACGAGGCGCGATGCGCCGGCAGCCGCAGGTCCTGCCCTGCCCAGTACCGGCCCGCCCTGCTGCGGAACGGGACCGTGCCGGGCTCGCGGCGGGTCACAGCACACCTCGCGCCAGCGGCAGTGCCGCCGCCAGGAAGGCGGTCCCCTGCTGCCCGACGAGCCGACGCACCTCGCACATCGCCTGCGCCGCGGTCGTCTCCATCGCCGTGCACCGCTCGGCCAGCGTCGCCTCGTCGGGCGCGGACACGGTGACCAGGCCGGTGAAACGCAGGTCCTGGTGCCCGGCCACGAGCTCGGCCTCACGGCGTTCGAGGTCGGCGACCTCGGCACGGGTGGCTTCGTCCTCGATCTGCCCGATGCGGACCCGTTGGGCGGCGTCGGCGGCGTGCTCCACCTTGGCCCGGCGGATCTCCCGCAGAGCCTTGGCGGTGGACAGCGGCTCGGCCAGCACACTGAGCGTCCCGATGTCCGCGAGCAGCAGCGGCTCGAGGAAGCCGGGGTGCACCGCCGCCCGGGGCCATTCGCTGACCCAGTACGTCGCGTGCCACGAGGTGCCCGTGGTCAGCGAGGACCACCGTTCGCTGGCGCCGACCGTCGTCGTCAGCGACACCGGGCCGTCCTCGGCGTGCGCGGCAGCGGCCGGGTCGAGCGCCTCGTGCAGCACGCGGGCAAGGCCGCCGCGGTCCAGCCATCCCTGGGCGGTCAGCTCCGCGCCTACCAGCGACGCGGTGGTGGTCGCGAGCTGGGAAGCGACCCGCTCGACATCGGCCGGGTTGCGACGGCCCCCATGGGGCGCGCGCACCGCGACGGCCAGCAGCGTCTCCCGGCGCACCGGGGCGACGAACCCCTCGTCGAGCATGCCCGCCAGTACGGCGGCGACCGGGTTGGCTGTGTCCATGGCGTGGTCGCGCCACCAGCGCCGCGCCGGCGCCAAGCCGCCTGGCACGCTGCGGGCGAGCAGCTGCACCCGCACCACCGACGGCTGCCGGCACACCCCGGCCAGCACGCGGCCCCAGCCGTGGACCTTCGCCTCCTGCGTCCCGGGCTCGTCGAGCACAAAGCCCGCACCGCCCACCCGCAGCACACCGGTGACCGTCCCGGCCCGCCGGTCTGCCACCAGCACGCCGCCGAGCGACGGGGCATCGACCAGTTCCAGGGGCTTGGCAAGGCCGGGGACGACGAGCGACTCGGCCCCGCCGGTGCCACTCGTCGCGCCGACCGCCGCGGTGACCGACGTGACCCCAGCCGCCCGCCGCGCCTGCCACGTCGCCAGCAGCGGCAACCAGCCGACCACCGGGCGCCCACCCACGCTAAGCGTGCCGATGGCGAGCAGCACACCCCACGCCGGGGCGGCCAGCACCAGCCCTCCGGCTCCAGCCGAGTACACCGCGGCGACGGCGACCGCCAGAGCGGTACCGATCGTCCCCAGCTGGACCCCAGACAGTCCCAGCAGCACCCCGCGACGCTCGAGGCGGCCGAACCTTGTCGTCGGCTCCGGCGCGCTCATCGCGGCTCACCGCCCGCCGGTGGCCGCAGCGGTGCCGGAGGCCGTGCCGCCCCCGCTCCCCCACCGGCCCCTCGTGCGGCACCCACCGCCACGGTCCCGCCGCGCGCCGCGGCACCGACCCCACCGGTCATCGCCGACAGCGCGACGCTCTGCGCGGCGTACCTCGCCGTGCCCGCTGCCGAGTGCGCGGTGCGGCTGATCGGGTTGGCGGCGACCGTCTCGTGCATCACGGAGGCGGCCTCCAGGCCCGACCAGTGCACGAACCGGAACGTCAGCCACGGCGCGAACACCGCGATCGCCAAGAGCAGGACGCCGACGAGCATGTCCGACAGCCCGACCGACTGGTCCGACGTCGCCTGGCCCGCCACCGCAGGCCCGGTGCCGGTGAAGGCCGAGGCACCGACGACGAACGTCACGACGATCACGATCTTGCAGAACACCAGGGCGCCGACGACCTCCAGCCAGCGACGCGTCCACACCCGCGTCTGGTCCCACGCCGATCCGGCGAACGCGATCGGGGCGAACACCGCGACCAGCACCAAGGCGGCCTTGCGGAACAGGAGCACGCCCCACAGGAGCAGGAACCCGACGATCAGCAGCAGCCCGATGAAGATCTGCAACGCGGGCGACAAGGTAGCCAGCGTGGCGAACTGGAAGAACTGGGCTGCCGCCTGCGCCACCGTGTAGCCCGCACTGGAGGCGATGTACCGGCACAGCTCGTCGACCGCGGTGAGCGTCAGCTGCGTGATCGCCAGCGCCAGCGCGGACCCCAGCAGCGCCTTGCCCACGCCGACGACTGCCCGCGCCAGGCCACCCGGCTCGCGCCGCAGCACCGACGAGATCACCTGGATCACGAACAGCGCGACCACTCCCGGCAGCGCGATGGAGGCGATCACCGCCACGTTGGCCCGGAACCAACCCGCACCCAGGTCGATCGCCGTCGTCGCGTCGAGTGCGGAAAGCGCTAGTTCACCGAGCTGCGCCGCCCCCGCGACGAAGGCGGACCCCAGCCCGCCGAGGACGTAGTCCGACGCCGCGCCCTGCACGCCGTTCGTCAGCTGGCAGACGAACGCGATCGGCCCGACGCACGGATCCAGGGCCAGGACGGCCATGTCAGATCTGCCCGCCCAGGCCGGAGAAGAACGTGACGATCGCGTTCGCCCCGCCGATCAGCAGCGCACCAGCGACCGAAACCAGCACCCCGGTCTTCGCGCCGGAGGCGTACCCGTAGTTGCCCTGCTGGCGGGCCACCGCCCAGGTGATCACGGAGACCACCAGCCCGGCGACGCACGCCACCAGCCCCCAGGTCAGCAGTGCGCCGACGATCTGACGGACCACCGGCAGGCCCGGCAGGCCGGACTCGTTCGGAGTGATCCCCGGATCGCCAGCCGGGAGGAGCACGAACAGGACTGCGATGGACTGCATGGCACACCCCGCGAGGGTCCAGGGCGCCCAACGTCAGGGTGCCTCTGGTAACAGGTGTGCAGCGGACGACGAACACGCGACGGCACGCAGGTATGCGCACGGCTCTCCAGGACAGCGACGCAGGGCGCCGCCGCCGGCTTCGATCACGCCCGTCCCGCGCCCGGCTCTCCCACGCACACGGGGCACCAGAGACCGGTCTGGTGGACGGCCCTGAAGAACGTGTCCGCGAGAACTCGAGTCCTCCCGCATCGCGGACACTCATCGGACTGTCGCCCCGGCTGCACGCCAGCGGGCGGGCGCGCCCGGATCAGTTGCGCGACGCTGCTGGCAAGCGAGTCGATGTCGGTCCTCATGCCGCCGTCACTGCCGCTGAAGGTCCACATGACCCGGTCGTCCACGATCAGACCGTAGAAGGGCATGGGACTGCGGAGATCGACCGTCAGGCCGCCAGCCCGGAGGTCTTCGGCCGCCTCGGACCATACGGCCCAATCGAAGCCCGGCGGAGGACCAAGAGTGATCAGTGCAGGCTTGCCGCGCATGGCGATCCATGCGAGATGGTCGACCAACGCCAGCGTTCCGTCGCCGAGCCGCGGCAGATACAGGGCAGCGGAACGCTTCGCGGACCGAATGTCGGCGCCGGCGGCGCGCGACGCCCCATCGGTGAACCACATGAAGCGACTTCCGCCTTCGCGCCGCGCGAAGAACTCCGGGACCGTCCCTCCTCCGCGCCGGAAGGCCGCTTCAAGCGCGCGACGAGGGGGCCCATCCATCGGCATGTGCCGCACGACATGGTAGCGGTCGCCAAGAACGACGATCTGATCCTTGGCGCGGCTCAACGCGACATTGATGAGCCTCGACGTGTCTTGCGCGAGCCCTTCGCCCTGGTACCACCTGCCGATCCTGCCGCCCCGTTG
>JAJYTJ010000139.1 GCA_021793115.1 Actinomycetes bacterium
CTTCCGCTCCCAAAGCGGATGCGCTACCAAGCTGCGCTACACCCCGCGCGCGACCAGCCTACGGTCCCCGCCACCCCCGCCACGCCATCCCCCAACCCCCCACAGCGTCCAACCCCCACAGCGTCCGAGGGTTCGGCGGCCGGAGCCGCCGAACCCTCGGACGCTGCCGTGGGAGAGAGACGCTGCTGCGGGAGAGAGGGACGGGGCTAGAAGGTGCGGATGGCGATCTCCGCCGGCGCCATGAGGAGCTGCTTGATCTCGTCGTCCACCTTGACCAGCGTGAGCGACGCACCCGCCATCTCCAGCGACGTGCAGTACTCGCCGACGTAGCTGCGCCACACCGTGATGCCCTGGGCGGCCAGCTTCTCGTGGGCGATGCCGTACAGCAGGTAGAGCTCGCTGATCGGCGTCCCGCCGAGGCCGTTGATCATCAGCGCGACCTCGTCGCCCGACGAGTACGGCAGGTCGGGGACCACGGCGTCGAGCAGGATGTCGACGATCCCGTTGGCGTCGGTGATCTTCTCGCGGCGCCGTCCGGGCTCGCCGTGGATGCCGATGCCGATCTCGATCTCGTCGTCGCCGAGCTGGAACAGCGGCTCGCCCTTGGCGGGCGGCGTGCAGGCCGACAGCGCGATGCCCATGGTCCTGGTCACCGAGTTGACCTTCGCGCCGATCCGGGCGCACTCCTCGAGGTCGGCGCCGGACTCGGCCGCCGCCCCCACGGCCTTCATGACGAAGAAGTTCCCCGCCACGCCACGCCGGCCGATCGTGTACAGCGAGTCCTGCACCGCGACGTCGTCGTTGATGAACAGCGTCTTGACGGTGATCCCCTCGGCCTCGGCCAGCTCGGCGGCCATCTCGAACGCCATCTTGTCGCCGGTGTAGTTGTTGACCAGCAGCAGCACGCCCTTGTCGGACTTCAGCAGCTTGGTGGTCTCCAGCACGTACTCCATGGGCGGCGCCGAGAAGACGTCGCCGGGGCAGGCCGCGTCGAGCATGCCCTTGCCGACGACCATGACGTGCGCCGGCTCGTGCCCCGAGCCGGAGCCCTGGACGATCGACACCTTGTCGTCGCGGGGCCCCTCGGCCCGCATGATGAGGTTGTACTCCGGCACGTACTTCAGCGTGCCGGGGTTGGCCAGAGCGATGCCCTTGAGCATCTCTGGGACGAAGTTCTTGGGGTCGTTGAGAAACTTCTTCATTGCCGCCTCCACATCGTCGTGTTGTCCAGCACGGGGAGTGCACGCACGCCACTCCTCGGTTCCCCCGCCGAGACGGCCCGGGGAATGGTGACTCACCAGGTCTCGGCGATCTTCTCCGCGAGCACCGCCACCGCGATCGCGCCCGGGTCCACGGACCCGATGGACCGCTCACCCGTGTACGCCGCGCGGCCGCGCTTGGCCTCGAGCTCCTTGGTCGCGTCGGCGGCGGTGCGCGCGGTGACGGCGGCGGCCTTGGCGACCTCCGCGGGGGCGTCGCCGGCCGCCAGGCGCTCCTCGATCGTGTCGGTCATCGGCACCAGCGCGTCGAGCAGGGTCTTCTCCCCCAGCGACGCCCCGCCGCGCGCCTTGATGCCCTCGATCGCCGCGCGCAGCATCGCGACGACGTCCGCGCCGGTGAGGTCGACCTTGCCCTTGGCCGTGCCGCCGGCGCGCAGGAACGCGGTGCCCCAGATGGGCCCCGACGTGCCGCCGACCCGGCTGGTGATGACGATCGCGATCTTCGTCAGGAACGCGCCCACGTCCGTGCGGTCGAACGTGTCCCAGCCCTCGTCCACCCGCTCGAAGCCGCGCGCGAGCGAGAACCCGAAGTCCCCGTCGCCCACGACCGAGTCCAGGTCACCGAAGTACTTCTCGTTGGCGATGCACGTGTCCGTGATGGTGCGCACCACGGACTCGACGCGGTCGAAGGATGACGTCACTGTCTCGCTCCTGTCGTTCGGTTCTCAGGGGGTGGGCGCACCTGCGGCGGTCCGCAGGCGCTCGACGTCGTCGAGGTGGATCTCCGCGCCGACGGCCAGCCCGTGCGGGTCGGCCAGCACGGTGGCGGGCTCGTCGGGCAGCTCACCGAGCGACGAGACGACGAGCGCGGCGCCGGCGAAGTCCTCCTCGGCGGTGTAGCTGCTCACCGTCACGAGGGTCGCCAGGCCGGCCGCCAGCGCGGCGGCGAGCCCGTTGCCGCTGTCCTCGACGACGACGACGTCCGCGGGGTCCACGCCCAGCTCCCGCAGCGCGAGCAGGTAGATGTCCGGCGCCGGCTTCTTGCGCGGCACGACGTCACCGGCGAAGACCGCGACGTGCTCGGCCAGCTCCGCGCCGACCGCGTGCTCCAGCACCGCGCGCACCGACGCCTCCGCCGACGTCGAGGCGACCGCCAGCTGCCAGCCGGCCTCGTGGGCCTCGCGGGAGATCCGCGCGATCCCGGGCCGGGCCGGCAGCACGCCCGAGGCGATGAACGCGGTGTACCGGGCGGTCTTGGCCTGGTGCCAGCTCGCGACGAGCTCCCGCTGCCCCTCGGGGTCGGTGGGCAGGCCCCACGCCGCGACGTTCTCCGGCGTGAGGAGCGTCGAGAGCCGCTCCTTGCCGCCGCCGATCGCCAGCAGCCGGCCGTACTCCTCGACGCTCCAGCGGACCGGCAGCCCGAACTCGGCGAAGGTCGCGTTGAACGCGGGCAGGTGGCCGTCACGCTCGGTGTCCGCCAGGACGCCGTCGCAGTCGAAGACGAGCGCCGGGCTCACCTGGCCACCCCCGCGGCGAGCGCGCCGGCGGCCTGGCCGGCGGCGCCGAACCACTCGATGTGGGTCGCGATGGCGTCCGTCACGGCGGTCTGGATGTCGCGGAACATCGTCGGCGGGTCCCACTTGTCCTTCGCCCGGGCCACGTCGAGGTGGGCCGCGGCGGCCTTCATGTACGCCACCTTCACCGCCGTGGAGATGTTGATCTTCGAGACACCCGCCTCGATGAACGCATGGAAGTCGTCGGCCGTCAGCCCGGTCCCGCCGTGCAGGACGATCGGGATGTCGATGAGCTCGGCCAGCTCGCGGACCCGGCCCGGCAGGAGCACCGGGCGCGCCGTGTACCGGCCGTGGGCGGTGCCGAGCTGGGGCGCGAGGAGGTCGACCCCGGTGCGCCGGGCGATCTCGGCCAGCTGCTGCACGGAGTAGGCGTGCAGCGCGACGTCCGACCCCACGCCGTCCTCGACACCCACGATGTTCTCGATCTCCGACTCCACGTCGACGCCGGCGGCGTGCGCCTGCGCGACGACCTCGCCGGTCTCGCGCTCGGCGTCCGCCAGGTCCCGGTTCGAGGCGTCGAAGAGGACCGACGACCAGCCGGCCGCCACGACGTCGGAGATGACCGCCCGGTCGGGGCAGTGGTCGAGGTGCAGGGCGACGGGGACCGGGGCGTCCTGCGCGGCCAGCCGGAACGTCGTCGTCGTCAGCTCGGTGCCGAGCTGCTTCACCGTCTTCACCGAGACCTGGACGATGAGCGGTGCGGACGCCGCGACGGCCGCCGCCACCACCGCCCGCAGGCTGATGTCGTCCAGCACGTTGACGGCAGGGACCGCGTAGCCGTGCTCCCGGGCGTGAGCGGCCATCGCCGACGTCGACGCGATCATCCCCGACCCCCTCGTCGTTGCCTCGGCGGTGGACCCCGCCGGGATGGCGGCAGTCTAGACATGTCTACTCAGAGCGCGCAGCGCGAGCGTCCCTCGTCTTCGCCGCGGCCCGCAGGAACCGACGCTGGTACGAGACGACCTGGTTCGTCGACGCGAAGCGCGCGAGGTAGCCGGGCTCCGCGGTGATGACGACCCGGCGTGCCATGTCGGCCAACTCGGGCTCGGTGAGCATCCGGTCGATGTCGGGATAGTTCCGGTCCCCCTCCATCGAGCAGATGATCAGCCGGGTGTCCGGCAGGTTCGCGTCCCGCAGCACCCGCAGGTTGTGGCGCACGTGGTCGAGGCCGTCGGACCCCTCCGGCTCGCGGATCCGGCGGTACGCGACGACCCGCTCGGCGATCCGCCGGCACTCGGCGAGGTCGAGGTCGGCGTCCTTCGTCGACAGGTAGTCGTTGGCCAGCAGGTAGGTCCGCAGCGCGACCAGCGGTGCGTCGTCCCCGGTCGCCGCGTGCTCGTCGAGCAGCTCGGCCATGCGCTGCGACTGGAACGCCCGGTGCCGCACGAACGAGTTGATGAAGTACGGCCGCGCCTGCAGCGCCAGGCGCGCCTGGTACGGCTCGAACATCAGCGTGAAGTTGATGCGGAAGCCGTGCTCGCGCAGGAGCAGCGCCAGGCGGTGGCCCCGGAAGGCGTCCGTGGTCGCCGGCTCGTCGTACCGCACGTCCAGGTGGCCGTCGCCGGCGAGCAGCTGGGGCGCGTTCGCCCGGTTGACCGGGCCGGTGTGCGGCACCTTGACCACCAGCCGGTAGTCGCTGACCAGCTCGCGCAGGTGCTCGGCCTCGTCGAGCACGCGCTCGACGTCGTCGAACGGGTCCTCCAGCTCGATGCTCATGTCCGCGCCCGGGCCGAGGATCCGGGCGATCTCGGTCATCACCTCGTCGCGGTCCTTGAACACCCCACCGACGTTCGCCTTCGGGTCGGAGAGGAACAGGTCCCAGATGATCGACGGGTTGCACGTGAGGTTCGCGACGAGCGGCGCGACGCCCGCGATCTCGTACGGGTTGGCGCTGTCGACGGAGAACAGCTGGCCGGTGGGGCGCAGCGCGCCGTCGGCGTCGTAGGAGATGTCGCGACGCAGGCCGAACCGGAGCGTGCCGTCCGCCTCGAGCTCCGACGTGAGGCGGAACCCGGCGGGCGTGTGGCCGGGCGGCGTCGCGAAGAGCTGCACCACATGAGCCAGCTCGTCGGTCACCCCCACGCATCGCGCGAAGCGCCGCAGCTCGGCGGCGGCAGCCGGATCGACGGGGTGGCCGAGCACGCGTTCGACGTCGGCCTCCTGGCCGCGCACGGCGGGCAGGCCGAGCCCGCGGACCGTCTGAGCGGGCACGAGCGGTGGGACGAGTGTCGCGGTCTCCATGGCGGGACTCCTTCGCCTCGACGTTGTGGCGATGATCCGTAGTGGGCCGAACTTGACTATACAGGTATAGATTCCTGGGGACCATGGGACGGGCGGCGCCGGCCGGTCGCGTCCCGGTCGACCGTCCGGGTGCTCGCTACGATGCGCGAGCAGGAGGGGAGGGTCCCGATGACCGAGGTGCTGGAGCGCGACTCCGCGGTGCCGCTCTACGCGCAGCTCGAGCAGATCCTGTCCGGCAAGATCGCCAGCGGCGAGTGGCAGCCGAACCAGCGCATCCCGTCGGAGAACGAGCTCAACCGGATGTACGGCCTGAGCCGGATGACCGTGCGCGGCGTGCTGACCAAGCTCGTCAACGACGGCCTGCTGCTCCGGGTCCCCGGCAAGGGCACCTACGTCACGCCGAGTAAGATCAACGCCGTCTCCCCCGCGTACCGCGGCATCCGCGAGCAGCTCGAGGCCCTCGGCTACTCGACCACCACCCGCCTGGTCTCCTTCGAGCGGGAGGCGGCCTCCTCCGTGGTGCGCGACCGGCTCGGCCTGGCGCGGGGCGACGAGGTCTACGTCATCGTGCGGGTCCGCTCCGCGCAGGGCGCACCGATCAGCCTGCACCGCTCGCACGTCCCCGCGGCCCTCGCGCCCGGTCTGGACGGCCATGACGTCGTCTCCGAGCAGCTGTGCGTCATCCTCGAGAAGGCCTACGGCCTGCCGATGCGGCACGTCAGCGAGCACCTCGAGGCGGTCGCGGTCAGCCTCACCGAGGCGCGCCAGCTCGACATGCACCGGGGCGACCCGGCGCTGCTGCTCCACGACGTCGTCGCCGACGAGGGCGGACGGCCGTTCGAGTACTCGACGATCGTGTTCCGCGGCGACCGGCTGCGGCTCGCCTTCGACTACTCCCTCTGACGATCCGACGCGGCGGGCCCGTCAGCGGGCCGGCGCAGCGGTCGAGGCCCGGATCTCCAGCCGGGCACCGAGCAGCACGTCAGGCTCCGGCGGCTCACCGCGCAGCAACGCCCGCATCCGTCGCCACGCCTCCTCGCCGAGCGAGGAGTAGGGCACGTCGGCGGTGGTGAGCCCCGGGGTGAGGAACCGGGCGAACGGGATGTCGTCGAAGCCCGTCACGGACACGTCCTGCGGCACCCGCAGCCCCAGCGCCTGCAGGCCCTGGACGAGCCCGATGGCTCCGAGGTCGTTGTACGCCATGACGGCGGTGACGCCGCTGCGCACGATCTCGGGGGTGGCGGCGAGCCCGGCGGCCGCCGACGCGCCGTCGGCCACGGTCCGGATCCGGAGCCCGGGCAGCAACGCCTCGGCGTCCGTGAGCCCCCGGAAGCGGGAGATGTTCGACGCGCTCCTGGGCGGCCCGCCCAGGTAGGCCACGTCGCGGTGGCCCAGGTCGTAGAGGTGCCGGGCGAGCGCGACGATGCCACCCCGGTAGTCGATCGACGGCGCCGGGACGCCGAGCGGCCCGGCGGGCCGGTTGACGAGGACCAGCGGGTGCAGGCTGTCCGCCAGCCCGGCCAGCACGTCGCCCGCCATGCGCGGCGCGCACAGCACGATCGCGTCGCACCGGCGACGGATCTCGGTGACCAGCGCGGGCTCCGCGTCCGGGTCCTCCGCCGAGTCCGCGACCAGGATGCGGTAGCCGTCGCCGGCCGCCGCGCGGGTGACTCCGGACAGCACGGCCTGGAAGGCCGGGTTGCCCAGGTCCGGGACGACGAGCGCGATGGCCGTCGTGGCACCGAGGGCCAGCGCACGCGCGAGGTGGTTGGGGGCGTAGGACAGCTCGCTCGCGACGCGCCGCACCCGCTCCGCGACGTCGGCCGGGCCGGCGAAGCGGCCGTTCATGACACGTGACACCGTCGCCGGGGACACCCCCGCGGCCGCCGCGACCTGGACGATCGTCGCCCTGCCGGACCTGTTCACCATTGAGCCCTCCCGGTCCGGAGCACGATAGTCGACCGGACCGGGAACCTTTGCGCCGCCTGCGGTGTTACGGCTAGCGTCGGGCCGGGCGAGGACGGACCTCGTCGGTCCCCGGAGGAGGAGAGCGATGCGCGTGCCACGCACTGCCGGCTCCCTCCCGGAGCGCACCGTCGTCGTGCGCCGCTGTCGCTGTCTGTAGAGCGCTGACCGGCTCACGCCCGCCCGCGGGCACGAGCGCCCGGGCCTCCGTCCCGTCGCGGTCAGCGCTCGCCCTGCGGTGCACGTCCCGGCCACCCCAGACCAGCGAAGAGGAACCCATGTCCCGGATCTACGACGACGCGACCCAGCTCGTCGGCAACACCCCGCTCGTGCGCATCAACAAGATCTCCGACGGCGCGCCCGCCACGATCGTCGCCAAGCTCGAGTTCTACAACCCCGCGAACTCGGTCAAGGACCGCATCGGCGTCGCGATCGTCGACGCGGCCGAGGCGGCGGGCGAGCTGCCGCCGGGCGGCACCATCGTCGAGGCGACGAGCGGCAACACCGGCATCGCGCTGGCGTTCGTCGGCGCCGCCCGCGGGTACCGCGTGGTGCTCACCATGCCGGACTCGATGAGCAAGGAGCGCCGGGCGCTGCTGCGGGCCTTCGGGGCCGAGCTCATCCTCACGCCCGCCGCGGAGGGCATGCAGGGCGCCGTCACACGCGCCGAGCAGATCGCCGCCGAGCGGCCGGGCGCCATCCTGGCGCGCCAGTTCGCCAACGCCGCCAACCCCGAGATCCACCGTCGCACCACCGCCGAGGAGATCTGGGCGGACACCGACGGGCAGGTGGACATCTTCGTCGCCGGCATCGGCACCGGGGGCACCATCACCGGCGTGGGCCAGGTGCTCAAGGCCCGCAAGCCCGGCGTGCAGATCGTCGGCGTCGAGCCGAAGGAGTCGCCGATCCTCAACGGCGGGGCCCCCGGCCCGCACAAGATCCAGGGGCTCGGCGCGAACTTCGTCCCGGAGGTCCTCGACACCACGGTGTACGACGAGGTCATCGACATCGACAGCGACACCGCCGTCGCGCTGGCGCGCCGCGCGGCCACGGAGGAGGGCCTGCTCGTCGGCATCTCGTCCGGCGCCGCGCTCGCCGCCGCGATCCAGCTCGCGAACCGGCCGGAGAACGCCGGCAAGCTCATCGTCACGGTGGTTCCGAGCTTCGGCGAGCGGTACCTGTCCACCGTGCTCTACCAGGACCTGCTCGACTGACATGACCCACATGTCGCTGCGCGCCGCCCTCCGCGAGGACCTCGAGGCTGCCCACGACCACGACCCCGCGGCACGGTCGCGGCTCGAGGTCGCGCTCGGCTACCCGGGGGTCCACGCGGTGTGGGGCTATCGCGTCACCCACCGGATGTGGCAGGAGCCCTCGCTCCGGCTGCCCGCCCGGCTGCTGTCGCAGCTGGTCCGCGGCCTCACCGGCATCGAGATCCACCCCGCCGCACGCATCGGGCGGCGGCTGTTCATCGACCACGGCATGGGCGTCGTCATCGGCGAGACGGCCGAGGTCGGGGACGACGTCGTGATGTTCCACGGCGTCACGCTCGGCGGCACGTCGATGCGCCACGGCAAGCGCCACCCGACGGTCGGCGACCGGGTGATGATCGGCACGGGCGCCAAGGTGCTCGGGCCGGTCTACGTCGGCGACGACGCGCGGATCGGCGCGAACGCCGTCGTGGTGCACGACGTGCCGCCCGGCGCGTCAGCCGTCGGGGTGCCGGCCACGGTCCGCTTCCACGCCCGCCCGGGCGCCGCGGAGGTCGAGCTGGATCCCGCGATCTACATCTGAGGCGGGGCGCGGTGGCGGGCGGACCGGTGGACCCGTGCCGGCAGGATGCGGCTGGGCGCAGGCCGGGCTCGTCACCGAGCTGTGACCCGGTCGCCGCCGCAGCGGCGGCGACCGCCTTCGGGTGGCACCTCGCACCGGTCTGCAGCTGGGTCTTCCAGCCCCCGGCCACCACAGGTTCGTCCCGTACCGTCGGGGGGCCTGGCCACGTGACCGGGCACCACCCACCCCGGAGGAGCACCGTGCGACGCCCGACGACCGTCCGAGGCGGCCTGGTCGCCGCCGCGCTGGCTCTCGGGCTGGCCGGCCTGACCGCGTGCTCGGCGAGCAGCACCCCGGCGCCGACCACGCCGGCACCCACGGCCGCCTCGAGCTCCGCAGCGACCGCCACGCCCGTCACCACGCCGTCCGCCACGCCGAGCGGGACGCCCGCCATCGCCACCGCGGCCGACCGGGCCGCGCTCGGCGCGGTGACCGTCGGCGGCGCGTCCGGCGCGAAGCCGTCGGTGACCCTGCCCGCGAAGCCCTTCACCGTCACGGCCGGCGTAGCACGCACCGTCAGCCCCGGGACCGGCGCGGCGGTGAGCCACGGCGACCTGGTGACGCTGCAGATCCTCGAGGTCTCCGGCCTGACCGGGGGCGAGCTCGGCAGCACCTGGTCGAGCGGCGCACCGCTGGTCACCGTGGCCGACCCGGGCTCGCTGTTCGAGCAGCTCTACCAGCAGCTGGTGACGGCGCACGTGGGCGCCCGTCTCGTTGTGGCCGCGCCGCAGACCGCCTCCGGCCTGACGATGACGGTGGTCGACGTCGTCGACGTGCTCGCCGCGCATCCGGTGCCGGCGCGTGCCACCGGCACCGCGGTGACCCCGCCCGCCGGGCTGCCCACCGTCACCCTGGACGCCAACGGCACCCCCTCGCTGACCGCCGCCACCGGTGCCGCCCCCACCACCCTGGTCACCC
>JAJYTJ010000140.1 GCA_021793115.1 Actinomycetes bacterium
GGGCGCGGGGCCCGCCCTCGGAGTCGATCAGCCCGTCGAGCGACTCGATCCACTCGCCCGTCTCCGCGGGGTCGATGTCGGGCACCTGGCTGAGCAGGCCGCCGATCAGTGGGCCGGTCTCGTCGATCGAAGCCACCAGAAGCTCCTTCGTGTCTCGTCTGTGAAGTACCTCCATTCTCCGACCTTCCTGGGTCGAAAGTCACACGCGGTGGCGGCTCACGGCCGTGATCTGCGCGACACTCGTGCGGCGGCTTCGGCGGGCCTGGCACCGCCAGATCGCCGCCGGTGGGCTAGCGTCTGCACACATCGAGGCGTCCGGACGATCGGACGCCGCGTCCCGTTCGGGGAGGGAGAGGTCCGGTGTCTGAGACCGCGGACGACGCCGCGCAGGCGGCGGCGCGCCTGGGGTTCACCTCCGGTCAGGTGATCCAGGAGTTCGGGTACGACGACGACGTCGACGAGGACCTGCGGTCCGGGCTGGAGACCGTCACCGGCTCCGCCCTGGTCGACGAGGACTACGACGACGTCACCGACGGCGCCCTCATCTGGTTCCGGGACGACGACGGCGACCTGGCCGACGTGCTGGTCGACGCACTGACGGTGCTCGACGACAACGGGCCCATCTGGCTGCTGACCCCGAAGGCCGGCCGCGCCGGCCACGTGTCGCACTCGGACATCGAGGAGGCCGCGACCACGGCTGGCCTGCACCCGATGACGACGTTCGCGGCGGCGCCCGACTGGTCGGCGACGCGCCTGGCGACCCGGGGCCGCGGCCGCTGACGCGACCGCCGACAGTCTGCGACACCGACGTGGCCAAGCTGCTGGTCGTCCGCGCCCATCCTCTGACGAGCGAGTTCTCCCGCTCGATGCAGCTGACGGACGAGTTCGTGGCGGTCTACCGCCGCACCCACCCGGACGACGATGTCATCGACCTCAACCTCTACGCCCGCGCCGTGCCGGAGATCGACCTCGACCTGCTGTCGGCGTGGCAGAAGCTCGGCGGCGGCACACCGTTCGCGCACCTCGATGAGCGGGAGCGGCTCAAGCTCACGCTGTTCGACGGGTACACCGGCCAGTTCCTCGCCGTCGACAAGATCGTCGTCGCGAACCCGCTGTGGAACCTCAACGTCCCGACCCGGCTCAAGGCCTGGATCGACACCATCGCCGTGGCGGGGCGGACGTTCCGGTACACGCCGGACGGCGTCGCGGTCGGCCTGGTGCGCGGCAAGCGCGCGGTGCACATCCAGACGTCGGGCGGCGTGTTCGAGGGGCTGGACCCCGCGAGCATGTACGTCAAGACGATCTTCACGTTCCTCGGCGTGGAGGACTTCCAGCAGGTGTTCGCCGAGGGGATGGACCACGACCCCGAGCACGCCGCGGAGATCGTCGGCGCCGCGCTGGAGCGGGTGCGCGCGGTCGCCGCGGCGTTCTGAGACGACGCCGCGCTCGCCGCGGCCGGGTGACGGGGTGGGCCCGGCCGGTCTCGAACCGACGACCTCCGCGGTGTAAGCGCGGCGCTCTGACCAACTGAGCTACAGGCCCGACGGCGGCGAGCCTACCGGGCACGGCAGGATGGGCCCATGCGCGCCACCGTGATCTATGGCCCCCACGACGTCCGCCTCGAGCACGTGCCCGACCCGCAGGTCCAGCTGCCCACCGACGCGCTGGTGCGCGTGGTGGCGGCCTGCGTGTGCGGGTCCGACCTGTGGCCCTACCGCGGCATCGCGCCGACGCCGCAGCCGCGCCGCATCGGGCACGAGTTCGTGGGCGTGGTCGAGGAGGTGGGTTCGGCGGTCGCCACGATGCGGCCCGGCGACTTCGTCGTGGCCCCCTTCACCATCAGCGACAACACGTGCGTGCACTGCCGCAACGGCATCCAGACCTCGTGCGTGCACGGCGGCTCGTGGGGTGCGGTCAACGACGACGGGCTGCTGGCCGACGGTGGCCAGGGCGAGTACGTCCGCGTGCCGCACGCCGACGGCACGCTCGTCGTCGCGCCCGGTGTGCCGTCCGACGAGCTGCTGCCCGGGGTGCTGGCGTGCAGCGACGTGATGGGCACCGGGCACCACGCGGCGCGGTCGGCACGCGTGCGCGAGGGGTCGACGGTGGTCGTCGTCGGCGACGGCGCGGTGGGGCTGTGCGCCGTGGTCGCGGCCCGGCGGCTGGGCGCGGAGCGGATCGTCGCCATGAGTCGGAACCCCGCGCGGCAGGCGCTGGCCACGCGGCTCGGTGCCACGGACGTCGTCGCCGAGCGCGGCGCGGAGGGCGTGGCGCACGTGCTCGACCTGCTGGACGGAGTCGGGGCGGACAGTGCGCTGGAGTGCGTCGGCACCAAGGAGTCGATGCAGCAGGCGCTCGACGTCGCGCGGCCGGGCGGGCTGGTCGGGTTCGTGGGCGTGCCGGCCGGCGGTCCGGAGCTGTCGGTGCGGCAGATGTTCGGGCGCAACGTGGGCGTCGTCGGCGGCGTCGCGCCGGTGCGGTCCTTCATCCCGGAGCTGCTGGCGGACGTGTGGTCCGGCGCGATCGAGCCGGGGCTCGTGTTCGACCTCACGATTCCGCTCGAGGAGGTCGCCGAGGCGTACGCCGCGATGGACGAGCGCCGCGCCATCAAGGTGATGCTCCGCCCCTGACACGCCGCTGGAGCCGTTCAGCACCGAGTGGAGCCATTCGTCATCGAGTGGAGCCGCTGGGCATCGAGTGGAGCCGCTGGGCATCGAGTGGAGCCGCTGGGCATCGAGTGGAGCTGCTCGACCCCTGAGTGAAGCCGCTGAGCCGTGCGTGGAGTCATCTGACCGTCAAGTGGAGCCGCCGAACCATGAGTGGAGTCACCTGGTCGCTGAGTGGAGCCCTTTGGCATCGAGTGGAGCCGGCTGGCGGTTGAGGGGAGCCACGTCGCATCGAGTGGAGCCGAATGACCGCGACTCGCCGAGCGATGGTGTCAAGCGGCTCCACTGAAGTCCACCTGGGCGCGCGGAGGCTCCACTGAAGTCCACCTGGGCGCGCGGAGGCTCCCGCGGGCACCTTGTCCCGGCCGACGGGGTTGACGAAGTCCACCTGGGCGCGCGGAGGCTCCACTGGTGGACGCGGAGGCTCCAACTGGATCCCAGGGAAGGCTGCGGGGGGCGTCGGACGCGGTGGTGGCCGGAGGCTGTGGAGGGGCGGGCGGACGCGACGGACGTGTCGGCAAGGGGGGCGGTGGGTTTGCCCGGGTCCCGCAGCGTGAGTGCCGTGGCGCGAGTGGGGTACGGCACCGGCGATAGGTTGCCGCCATGACCGCGACCCCCACCCTGGCCGATGTCGTCGCCGCGCTCGAGCGGCGCTACCCACTGGGGGGCGCCGAGAGCTGGGACGCCGTAGGGCTCGTCGTCGGCGACCCCGCGCAGCCGGTGCGGCGCGTGCTGTTCGCCGTCGACCCGGTCGCGGTGGTGGCCGACGAGGCCGTGGCCTGGGGCGCGGACCTGCTCGTCACACATCACCCCCTGTTCCTGCGGGCCGTGCACTCCGTGGCGGCGACGACGTTCAAGGGGGCCGTCGCCCACACGCTCGTCCGGGGGGGCGTGGGCCTGTGGGCCGGGCACACCAACGCCGACGCGGCGGCCGGCGGCGTCGCCGAGGCGCTCGCCGAGGCGATCGGGCTCGTGGACCTCGCGCCGCTCGTGGCCGCGCCGCGGGAGCCGATGGACAAGGTCGTCGTGATGGTGCCGGTGGACCGGGCCGAGGAGATGGTCGACGCGCTCGCGGCGGCGGGCGCGGGCGCGGTGGGGCAGTACACGCGGGCCGCCTTCACGTCGAGCGGCCAGGGCACGTTCGAGCCGGGCGTCGATGCGCACCCCGCGATCGGCACGCCGGGGGTGCGGCAGCGGGTGGCGGAGGCGCGCGTCGAGATGGTCGCGCCGCGGCACCGGCGCGAGACCGTGGTGGCCGCGCTGCGCGCGGCCCACCCGTACGAGGAGCCGGCGTTCGACGTGCTCGAGGAGGCGGCGCTCGCGGCCGGCACGGGCCTGGGCCGCGTCGGGCGCCTCCCGGAGCCGCTGCGACTCGACGACTTCGCGGCCCGCGTCGCGGGAGCCATCCCCGCCACCGCGCAGGGCGTGCGCTACGCGGGCGATCCCGGGCTCGTCGTGCGCCGGGTGGCCGTGCTCGCCGGGGCCGGTGACGGTGAGTTCGACGCGGTCCGCGCCGCCGGTGTCGACGCCTACGTCACGTCCGACCTGCGCCACCACCCGGCGTCCGAGGCGCGCGAGCGCGCCCTGTTCGAGGGGCGGGGCGTGCCGGCGCTCGTCGACACCGCGCACTTCGCGTCCGAGTGGCCCTGGCTCGAGCGGGCAGCCCGCACGCTCGTCGCGGACCTCGCGGCGGCGGGCACTACCGTGGAGACCCGGGTCAGCACGCTGTGCACCGACCCGTGGACCGCCCGGGTGGGCGGCGCCCCCGACCGGAAGGACAGCGTGTGACCAGCGCCCCCGTCGCCGACCAGCGCCAGCTGCTCGTCGTGCAGGACCTCGACACCCGGCTGGACCAGATCGCGCACCGGCGCGGGCAGGTCCCCGCGCTCGCCGAGATCACGGCGCTCGACGCCCGCCTGCGTGACCTGTCGACGGCCCTGGTGACGAGCCGCACCGCCGCGAGCGACCTGCGCCGCGAGCTGGCGA
Organism: Actinomycetes bacterium; assembly: GCA_021793115.1. The sequence continues at coordinate 4,653 of JAJYTJ010000140.1, forward strand.
AGGCGGAGGCGGACGTCGAGCAGGTGCGCGCCCGCACCCGGCGTGACCAGGAGCGCCTCGACTCCGGCCAGGCGAGCGTGCGCGACACGCAGGCCTTGCAGAGCGAGATCGAGCACCTGGCCGGCCGGCAGGCCGAGCTCGAGGAGATCGAGCTCGGCGTCATGGAGCGGCTCGAGGCGCACACCGGCGTGCTCGACGAGCTGGAGGCGGCCAACGCCGAGGTGGAGCGGCAGCGGACGGCGGCGGAGGCCGAGCGCGACGCCGCCTTCGCGGCGCTGGACGACGAGGCGGCGGGTGTGCGCGCCGAGCGGGCCGCCGCGGTCGAGGGCCTCGATGCCCCGCTCGTCGCGCTCTACGAGAAGCTTCGCGCGCAGCTGGCCGGCCGCGGTGCGGCTGCGCTCGTCGGCCGCCAGTGTCAGGGTTGCCGCATGGAGCTCAACCCGCTCGACCTGGAGAAGGTCAAGGCGGCGCCGGAGGACCAGGTGGTCCGGTGCGAGGAGTGCGGCCGCATCCTGGTGCGCACCCAGTGACGAGCACCACCTTCGTCTCGGGCAAGGGCGTCCGGTTCGACGACGAGACGCCGGTGACGGTGGTGCTCGTGCGGCACGGCCAGACCGAGATGACCGTCGCGCGGGGGTACTCCGGCTCCGGTGAGCCCGGGCCGTCGCTCGACGAGACGGGCCGCGCGCAGGCGCGCGACGCCGCCGCGCTGGTGCATCGCATCGGCACCGACCTCTGGGACGACATCGCGTACCCGAGCCAGGTCATCGCCTCGCCCATGGTCCGCACCCAGGAGACCGGGCAGATCGTCGCCGAACGGCTCGGCTTGCCGTTCTCGGTCGACCCGACCTTCCAGGAGGCGAACTTCGGCGACTGGCAGGGGCTGACGACCGAGGAGATCGAGACGCGCTGGCCCGGGCAGCTCGAGCCCTGGCACACGGTGGGTCTGGTGCGCCCGGCCGGTGGCGGGGAGTCCGTGGCCGACGTCGGCACCCGGGTCCGGGAGGGCCTGGTGCGCCTGCAGCAGCTCGGCGGCCCGCGCACGGTGGTCGTCGTGTCCCACGCGGTGGCGATCCGGGCCATGCTCGGCGTCACCATGGGCGCCAACCCCGGGTCATGGAGCCAGCTCCGGGTGGCGCCGGCCTCGGTGAGCATGATCCGGCTGTACTCCGACCGTCGCGACGAGATCGCGGTGGTCGGCGTCCCGGGCCAGGGCTGGTCCCAGGTCCCCTGACACAGGCCCCCGACCCCTTCGACCCCCGACCCCTTCGACATCGAACACGGCAGTTCGTGTCGAACACGGCAGGTGGGACTGCCGTGTTCGACACGAACTGCCGTGCTCGCGGATGGGGGTGCTCGCGGACGGGGGTGCTCGCCCCCGGGGGCGGGGTTACTCCTGGGTGATCGCGTCCAGGACCGGCAGGCGGGCGGCGCGGACGGCCGGCCACACGGCGGCCGCCACACCGACCACGACCGCGAGGGCCAGCATGGAGAGCAGGCTGCCCGCGGGGATCGACAGCTGCGACAGCCCCTGGTCGTGGAACACCCGGGGGAGGGTCGCCGCCAGCCCGACTCCGGTGACGAGCCCGACGACCGTGCCGCACACGGCGGTGAGCACGGACTCCGTGGTGATGGTCCCGGCCAGCTGCAGCCGGCCGAGACCGACCGCCCGCAGCAGTCCGATCTCCCGCGTCCGCTCGATCACCGACAGCGCCAGCGTGTTGACGATGCCCAGCACCGCGATGACGATCGACAGCCCGAGCAGCGCGTACAGGATCGCCAGGATCTGGTTCACCTGGGCGGCCAGCCCCTGGACGAACTCGTCGGCGTTCATCACCGAGACCACGTAGTACGGCGTGACGATCGCCGTCAGCTCGGCGCGCACCGCCCCGAGGTCGGCACCCGGCGCCGCGACGACGGTGACCGTCGTGTCAGTCTGCTGCGCCACGGGCACGAGGCTGTCGAGCACGGCCGGTGACGTCACCACGCCGGCGCCGAGGGCGACGGAGCGGTAGAGGCCGCCGATGGTCAGCGTCCGCGTCGCGGAGGGCCCGGTGACGGTGATCTGGTCGCCGATCGCCAGCCCGTGGTCGGTGGCGTAGGTCGTGTCGACCACGGCCTGGCCACGCGCCAGGGCGTCGGCCGCCGGCCCCTCCAACGTCTCCGGCGTGAGCACCGTGCCGAGCATCGCGGGATCGATGCCGGCCACGCCCTGGGTCGTCGTGGTGCCCTTCGCCTGGACCGACGCCTCCGCGAACGGCAGGCCGTGCACCGCGGCGACGTCCGGCAAGGATTTGACCTTGTCGACCACCTCGGGCGCCACCGTGTCCGGCCACTCCGTGCGCAGGATGTAGTCCGCGTGCATCTCGCTGACGACCACGTGCCGCATGGACACCTGGGTGGAGGTGGCGAGCACGGCCGCGGCGCCCACGAGCGCCATGCCGATGGTGAGCGCGCCCGCGGTGCTCGCGGCCCGACGCGGGTTGCGCACCACGTTGCCGCGGGCCAGCCGGCCCACGGGCCGCCACCAGGCGACCGCGGGCACCGCCAGCCACCGCACCACGGCGGGCACGACGAGCGGCCCGACGACCAGCACGCCGACGACCACCGCGGCCGCGCCGACGCCCAGGAGCAGCCCGGCCCGGTCGGCGCCCGGCCGCACCGCCGCGACGGTGACGGCCGCCGCGCCGGCCACGACGAGCGCGAGCCCCACCCAGCCGCGGCGGTGCAGCGACCGCTCGTTGACGGTGACCTCGTCGCGCATCGCCTCGACCGGCGGCACCACGGCGGCGCGCCGGGCGGGCAGCGCGGCCGCGGCGACGGACACCACGGTGCCGACGACGAGCCCGACGACGATCGTCGACGCGGACAGCGGCACCCGGCTCGACAACGTCATGTCCATCCGCCGCAGCAGGGCGGCGATGCCCTCGACGAGCCCGAACCCGCCGAGCACGCCGACGGCCGACCCGACGAGCCCCACGACGACGGCCTGCACCACGATCGAGCCGAACACCTGCGCGGGCGAGGCGCCGACGGCCCGCAGCAGCGCGAACTCGCGCATCCGCTGGCGCACCGACATGGTGAAGGTGTTGGCGATGATGAACGCGCCGACGAAGAGCGCCAGCACGGCGAAGACCAGCAGGAACGTCGACACGAACCCGAGCTGCTGGGCGATCGTGTCCCGGGTCTCCTGCCGCAGCTGGTCGCCCGTGACGACCTCAGCGCCCGCGGGGGCCACGGCCTGCAACCGCTGGACGAGCTCGGCCTGCGAGATCCCGGGCTGGGCGTAGACGCTGATCGACGACACGGTCCCGGCCGGCGCGAACGCCGCGCGCATCGTGCCCTCGTCGAGCAGCACGATCGTGGCGCCCGCCATCGGGGCCGAGAAGTCGGCCTCGCCGACGACCGTGACCTCGGTGGCCTTGCCGAGCACGACGAGGTGGGTGCGGTCGCCGATGTGCAGGCCCGAGGACTCCATCGTGTGCCGCTCCAGCATCACCTCGGAGGCGTTCGTCGGGCCGCGGCCCTCGACGTGGGTGAACGTCGGGTCGCCGGCGTGGAACGGGAGCGCGAAGCTCGGTGCTTGGGTGCTGCGCACCGCGGTGCCGTCGGCGCCGACGAGCGTCACCGGGCCCTGGATGTCGGCGTTGGCCAGCCGCACGCCGTCGGTGGCGCGTACGGCGCCGAGCGCCGACAGCGGCACGCCCTGGCCCACGGCGCCGGCCGACGTGAGGTCGGTCGCGGTGGTGCCGGTGGGCACCCGCACGTAGGCGTCCGCGGTCGCGGAGGCGCCGACGATCTCGTCGAACGTCGAGGAGAGCATGGTCCGCAGCGCGAACGTGCCCGTGACGAACGCGACGCCGAGCGCCACGGCGAGCACGGACATGACGAAGCGGGCGGCGTGCGACGTGACCGCCCGCAGGCCGATGCGGCCCATCACTTCTCCTTCGGGAAGCCGTCGAGCTGGGCCAGCGTGGCCAGCACGGAGGCCTGCGTGGGCGACGTGACCTCGGCGACGAGCCGGCCGTCGGCGAGGAACAGGACGCGGTGCGCGTAGGAGGCGGCCCGCGGGTCGTGCGTCACCATGACGACCGACTGGCCGAGGGTGTCGACGGAGCGGCGCAGGAACGCGAGCACCTCGCCGGACGCGTGCGAGTCGAGGTTGCCGGTGGGCTCGTCGGCGAAGACCACCGACGGGCGGGCCACGAGGGCGCGGGCGCACGCGACGCGCTGCTGCTGCCCGCCGGACAGCTCGGCGGGCTTGTGGCCGAGCCGGTCGCGCAGGCCCACGGCGTCCACGACCTCGTCGAGCAGCGCGCGGTCCACCGGGCGCCGTGCGATGTCGAGCGGCAGCGTGATGTTCTCCGCCGCGGTGAGCGTGGGGACGAGGTTGAACGCCTGGAAGATGAAGCCGATGCGGGTGCGGCGCAGCCTGGTCAGCCGGCGCTCCGACATCGACGACACCTCGAGGCCGTCGACGCGCACCGTGCCGCTCGTCGGCCGGTCCAGGCCGGCCAGGCAGTGCATGAGGGTGGACTTGCCCGACCCGGAGGGGCCCATGATCGCGGTGAGCTCACCGCGGGCCAGGTCGACGTCGACGCCCCGCAGGGCGTGCACCTGGGCCTCCCCGGCGCCGTAGACCTTGGTCAGGCCGCGGGCGGAGGCGATGGTGGTGGGGTCGGCTGCCTCGCGGGCGGCCTCGAGCTCTGCTGTCGTGGTCACGCGGCCATCGTGGCGGGGGACTCACAGCGGGCGCATCGGGAATCACCCTGGGCGTGCCCTGATCTGCGCGCGTCTGACCTGCGGCGACGTCGGGGTGATCCCCACGGCCGAACGTCCCGTGCACCCCGGCTGGCCAGCGCCTGAGCGGCGTGCGCCGGCGCGGCCCCGGACCCGCTACCCTGGGCGGCGCGGATGAGCCAGCCAGGCGGCCGCGTCGGGTGCTCGCACCCGCCGAGGAACGTCCGGGCTCCGTAGGGCAGGGTGGTGGGCAACACCCACCCGGGGTGACCCGCGGGACAGTGCCACAGA
>JAJYTJ010000141.1 GCA_021793115.1 Actinomycetes bacterium
CCCAGCGTCGACGCCGATGGACCAGACGCTCCGCCGCAAGCTCATCGAGGTGTCGCTCCCGCTCGAGGAGATCAACCGGGAGTCGGCGCGGGAGAAGTCGATCCGTCACGGTCACCCGTCGACGCTGCACCTGTGGTGGGCCCGTCGTCCGCTCGCCGCGGCGCGCGCCGTGCTCTTCGCCCAGCTGGTCGACGACCCGAGCTCGCACCCCGAGACCTTCCCGACGGCCGAGGACCAGGCCCGCGAGCGCGAGCGGCTGCACCAGATCATCCGTGACCTGGTGGTCTGGGAGAACGTGAACGACGAGGGGCTGCTGCGTCGCGCGCATGCCGAGATCGTCGCGTCCGCGCCCGGTGGCAAGCCGCCGGCGATCCTCGACCCCTTCGCCGGCGGCGGCACCATCCCGCTGGAGGCCCAGCGCCTGGGCCTGGAGGCCCACGCCAGCGACCTCAACCCGGTCGCTGTCCTGATCAACAAGGCGCTCATCGAGATCCCCCCAAAGTTCGCTGGGCGCCCGCCGGTGTTTCCCGGCGCTGCCGACTCCCGCATGGGCGCCTGGCCGCGGGCCACCGGCCTGGCCGAGGACGTGCGCCGCTACGGCGCCTGGATGCGGGACCGCGCCGAAGAACGCATCGGCCACCTCTACCCGAAGGCGACGCTGCCGGACGGATCCAAGGCAACGGTCATCGCCTGGATCTGGGCCCGCACCGTCACGTGCCCGAACCCGGCGTGCGGCATCGAGATGCCCCTCGTGCGCTCGTGGTGGCTCGGCAAGAAGAAGGGCAAGGAGGCGTACGTCGTCCCGCGCGTGGTGGAAAACGAGAACGCGCCTTCCGGGAGGCGCGTCGAGTTCACCATTGGGCACGTCGTCGCCGGCGCCCCGCGTGGGGACGACGAAGGGACAGTCGGACGCACCGGTGCAGCGTGCGTGGCGTGCAGCGCCGCGGTGTCGCTCAACTACGTCCGAGGAGAAGGCCGCGCCGGGCGCATGCACCCCCAGCTCATGGCCGTGGTCGCCGAGGGCATGCGCCAGCGGTTGTACCTGGCCCCCGACGGCGAGCACGTTAGGGCCGCCGACATCGCCAGGCCGCCGGACGCGCCTGAGGGAGACCTGCCCAACAACCCGCGCGACTTCAAGACACCCAACTACGGCATGACGCGGTGGGCGGACCTGTTTACGAACCGACAGCTCGTCGCGCTGGCGACGTTCAGCGACCTGGTCGCCGAGGCCCGCGAGCAGGTCCTCAAGGACGCCCTCGCCACCGGCCTTCCCGAAGGCGCGCCCCTCGCCACAGGCGGCACCGACGCCTACGCCTACGCCGACGCCGTCGCCACGTACCTCGGGATCGTCGTCAGCAAGATGACTGACCGGAACTCGACGCTCGTCAACTGGTACGTCTCGCGAGAGTCCACAAGTTCGACGTTCTCCCGACAAGCGCTTCCCATGATGTGGGACTTCTCGGAGGTCGCCGCGCTCGGAGACAACACGGGCTCGTTCAGCAACGCCCTGCTCTGGACGGCGGAGACCGTCGAGGACCTCGACACCAGGCATCGCGCCGCCGCCGCACAGGCAGATGCGAGCACCCGGTCCTACCGTCACATGCTCATCTCGACCGACCCGCCGTACTACGACAACATCGGCTACTCCGACCTCTCCGACTACTTCTACGTCTGGCTCCGCCGCTCTCTGCGCGACATTCATCCCGATCTGTTCCGCACTGTGCTGGTGCCGAAGGCCGAGGAACTCGTCGCGAACCCCTACCGCCGCGGCGGCAAGGAGGAAGCCGGCCGGTTCTTCGAGACCGGCTTTGAGCACGTCTTCGCGCGTGCCCGTGAGGCAGCACGCGACGACTACCCGATCACCGTGTACTACGCCTTCAAGCAGGCCGAACTCGAATCTGAAGGCGTTGCCTCAACGGGCTGGGCAACGCTTCTCGAAGGCATGATCCGATCAGGCTGGACCATCACGGCGACATGGCCGGTCCGCTCGGAGCTGGGAAACCGCATGATCGCCTCCGGCACCAACGCCCTCGCCTCCTCGATCGTCCTGGCCCTCCGCCCGCGCCACGACTCCGCTCAGGCCACCACGCGACGCGGCTTCCTCACCGCTCTCAAGGCCGAGCTCCCGCAGGCGCTGCGCGAGATGCAGCAGGGCGCCATCGCGCCGGTGGACCTGGCGCAGTCGACCATCGGGCCCGGCATGGCGGTGTTCTCGCGCTACAGCAAGGTGGTCGAGGCCGACGGCACCGCGATGACGGTGAAGACCGCGCTGGCCCTCATCAACCAGGCGCTCGACGAGGTGCTCGCCGAGCAGGACGGCGACCTGGACGCCGACACCCGGTTCTGCCTCACCTGGTACGCGCAGTACGGCTGGGCAGAGAAGGGCTTCGGAGAGGCCGACGTCCTCGCCCGAGCGATGAACACGTCCGTCGAGGGGCTCGCCCGCGGCGGCGTGCTCGTCTCCCGCGCTGGCAAGGTCCGCCTGCTTCCGCCGCCGGACCTGCCGACGAACTGGGACCCGACGTCCGACGACAGGCTCTCCGTGTGGGAGGCGACCATGCATCTGGCGCGCGTGCTGGACTCCGGCGGCGTGGACGCCGCCGGAGCGCTCATGCCGCTCGTCGGGCAGCGCGTGGACCTGGACGACGTGCAGCGCCTGGCCTACCGCCTCTACGAGCTGACGCAGGCGACCCGCCCGGCCGACGCGTTGGTGTTCAACGCCCTCGGCACGTCGTGGTCCGACCTCTCGACCGTCGCCCGGCGCGCCGAGACACACCCGACGGCGACCGAGCAGACCTTCGACTTCGCCTCGCTCGCCGAACCCGGCTGAGCCGTCCGGTGGATCGCGTATGCGATTCCGCTGCGGTGTGATGGCGCGATCGCATTATGCATGCGCGACGTAGCAGCGCGCATGTAATCTGCATGCATGGTGGCTCTCCAGATCCGCGACGTCCCCGACGACGTGCGTGATGTCCTCGCGGCACGCGCGCACGCGCAGGGCCGGTCGCTCCAGTCGCTCCTGCTCGACATCGTCCGGCGCGAGGCGGGCTTCGAGCGGAACCGCGCACTGCTCAAGGACCTCGCATGGGCGGACGGCAGCCGCGGCACGCTGGTCGACGTGATCGACGCGCTCGACCAGGCGCGGACGGAGCGCACGCCGGCGTGATCGTCGTCGACGCGTCGGCCACCGCCCTGTTGTTCTGCGATCCCGAGACCGAGCCACGCGCCGCGCGCGCGCGCCGGGTGCTTCACGACGACCCCGCATGGCTGGTCCCGGAGCACTGGCGGGTCGAGGTGTGCGCAGCACTCCGGGGCTTGGATCGGGGCGGCAAGCTTCACGACGGCGCGCGCGCCGTCCGGCTGCTCGGCGAGCTCACCGTGGCGACCGTGCCGACGGCCGAGATCCTCGGCCGGATGTGGGAGCTGCGCGCGGCGTTGAGCACCTACGACGCCGCGTACGTCGCGGTCGCGGAGTCGGCCGGCCTCACGCTCGTCACGGCCGACGGCCGGCTCGCGCGGGCGTCCGTCGCCCATTGCCCGATCGACCTGCTCGCCTGACCGTCGGGCGGCCGTTGGGTGAGCCCCGGTCGCCACATCTATTGGGCCATAGTTGCCCCGTGGCACTGAGCAACCGCGACAAGGTCGGCAAGGGGCTGGAAGCGCTGGGCAGGGGGCTGCGGCCGTTCGTCGACCGGCACATGGCGGCGACGGTGCCGCAGGGCAGGGACTGGGTGGACCTCATCGAGGCCCGCGACGCCGCCAAGCACGGCACGACGAAGTCGTACTCGGCCGACGACCCGCGCTTCCTCCTCAGAGTGATGACGGAGGAATGGCGGGCCTTCGGGCCGGACCTGTCCCGCGTGGACTCGTCGTACGCCTCCGAGCTGCGTGAGGTGGCCAACCGCTGGGCTCACGACCCGTCCCTCCCCACGGACGACACGTCGCGCGCGCTCGACACCATGGAGCGACTGCTCACCAGCGTCGGCGCCCCCGACGAGGCCGCGGCCGTGAACGCGCTCCGCATCGACCACCAGCGCGCCGCCATCGAGGAGCAGACGCGCAAGACGGTCCGCGCGGCCGTGGGCACGGTGTCCACCCCGGGCACGGGCATCAAGCCGTGGCGCGAGGTGATCACGCCGCACCGCGACGTCGCCTCCGGCCAGTTCAACGCCGCCGAGTTCGCGGCCGACCTGCACCAGGTGGCCCATGGCGAGACCACGCAACGCGAGTACGCCGACCCGCAGGAGTTCTTCGCCCGGACCTACCTCACCGAGGGACTGCGTGACCTGCTGGATCGAGCAGTCCGCCGACTCTCGGGCGACACCAACGCCTCACCAGTGGTCAACCTGCAGACCAACTTCGGCGGGGGCAAGACGCACTCGATGCTCGCCGTGTACCACCTGGTCAGCGGCCTGCCGTCGTCGGCCTTCCCGCAGGAGGTGCAGGAGATCGTCGCCGACGCGGACCTGGCCGGCCTGCACGTTCGGCGGGTCACGCTCGTCGGTACCCACCTCGGCCCCAACCAGCCCCGCATCAAGGACGACGGCACCGTCGTCAACACCCTCTGGGGCGAGCTGGCGTGGCAGCTGGGCGGGCGGGCGGCCTACGACCGCATCGCCGACTCCGACGTGGCGGGGACCCCGCCCGGCGACGCGCTCACCGACCTCATCCGCGAGCACGCCCCGGTGCTGATCCTCATCGACGAGTGGGTCGCCTACGCGCGCGGGCTGTCGGAGGAGAAGCTGGCAGGCGGGCGGTTCGAGGACCAGTTCACGTTCGCGCAGGCGCTGACCGAGGCAGTCAGCGCCATCCCGCGGGCGATGCTGCTCGTCTCGATCCCCGCCTCGGACAACCTGGACGCCGCCGACCCGTCGTCAGCCATCGAGGTGGGCGGCGAGCGCGGTCGTCGTGCCCTCGTCGCCCTGCTCAACGCCGTGGGCCGCAAGGCCGACCACTGGCGGCCGGCGTCGTCGGTCGAGTCCTTCGAGATCGTCCGGCGCCGCCTGTTCGCGGACCCGAGCGCCCACGCCCGAACCGAGATCGCGGCCGTCGCGCGCCAGTTCGTGACGTTCTACCGGGAGAACCACGGGCAGTTCCCGTCGGAGTCCGAGGACCCGGCCTACGAGGACCGGATCCGAGCGGCGTACCCGATCCACCCCGAGCTGTTCGACCGGCTCTACACGGACTGGTCCACGCTCGAGCGGTTCCAGCGCACCCGGGGCGTGCTGCGTCTGATGTCGACCGTGATCCACGAGCTGTGGTCGTCGGGCGACGCAAGCCCGCTGATCATGCCGGGGTCGGTGCCGCTGCACGCCCCGCGCGTCGCGTCCGAGCTGACGAACTACCTGCCGGACTCGTGGCGGCCGATCATCGACAAGGACATCGACGGCGAGGGCGCGACACCGGTGCTCATCGACGCCGGCCGGCCGGCGTTCGGGTCCCGCTCGCTGACCCGCCGCATCGCACGGACCGTGTTCGTCGAGTCCGCCGCAACCCTCGGCACGGACCACAAGGGCGTCGAGCGGCCACGCCTGTGGCTCGGGGTCGCCATCCCTGGCGACACCGTGGGCAATTTCGGTGCCGCCCTCGAGGTGCTCAGCCAGCGGGCCACCTACCTGTACTCCGAGGACGCCCGCTACTGGTTCGCCACCACCGCGTCCGTCACCCGCACCGCGGCCGACATCGCCGACCGGCTGCGGGCGGAGCCCGAGCGCGTCTGGGACGAGGTCAAGCGCCGGCTGCCCGAGCTCGTGCGTGACCGCGGCCTCTTCGCAGGCGTGCACGTCGCGCCCCTCGACGACGCCGACGTGCCGGACGTCGACACGGCCAGGCTCGTCGTCGTGCACCCGCGGTACCTCCACGCGCGGGGCGACGAGACGTCCGCGGCCTGGCAGTGGGCGTCCGCCACCCTGCTCCGCGTCGGTGCGGCGCAACGGCGGTTCCGCAACCAGGTCGTCTTCCTCGCTGCGGACGCGACGCGGTACGAGGACCTCGACGCCGCCGTCCGCGACTACCTCGCGTGGAAGCAGGTCGACGAGTCCGCGACGACCCTCAACCTGACGTCGCAGCAGGCGGCCCAGGCCGCGTCTCGACGCCGGCAGTCCGACGAGGACGCCAAGAACCGCCTGCTGGCGACCTACGTCCACGCGCTCGTCCCGCATCAGCCCGAGCCGAACCAGCCCGCCGGCCTCACGGCGGACCGGGTCCCCGAGTCGGGTGCGAGCCTCGCGGCCCGCGTGTCCGAGAAGCTGCGCCGGGGCGGCGAGCTGACGAACACCTACGGTGCACTGGGCGTGCGGATGGCGCTCGACGGGCCGCTCTCCACGGTGTGGCGAGCCGGTCATGTGGGCCTCGGCGAGCTGTGGTCGCTCTTTGCGCAGTACCCGTACCTCGACCGGCTGCGCGACCGCTCCGTCCTGGAACAGGCCCTGCTGTCCGGGTTGTCGTCGCTCGTCTGGCAGATGGAGGCGTTCGCGCTCGCCGAGGGCTACGACGAGGCGTCGAGTCGCTATCTCGGTCTCGTCGTTCCTGGAGACCGTCCCGAGCCGCTGTCGCTGAGCGACTCGTGGCTCGTCGTGCAACCGGCGACGGCGGTCGCGCAGCGCACGGCCGAGACCGCGCCGCCCGCTGCCGAGCCAGAGGCCGCCGACGACGGAGGCACGCGCCCCGGTGAGGCCCAACCGCGGACGCCCGCGTCTCCCACCCCGCGCCCGGACCTCGATCGACAGAATGCTCCGACGCGCTTCTTCGGCTCGATCGCCGTCAGCCCGGAGCGGTACGGCCGTGACTTCGCGCGCATCGCCCAGGAGGTGATCGCCCACCTCGCCGCGGCCCCGGGCACGTCGCTGGAGATCTCGGTGGAGATCCATGCGACGAACGCCGCTGGCTTCGCGACGGACACCGTCCGCACGGTGCGCGAGAACGCCGCCACGCTGAAGTTCGGCACGAGCGGCTTCGAATCGGAGTAGCTCACCTACCCGTACCCCCTAGGGGTATAGTGGTGAGCATGCCCGGGTACACCGCCGACAAGGACGCCTACCTCAAGCGTCTCAAGCGCATCGAGGGCCAGGTGCGCGGCATCGCGCGCATGGTGGACGAGGACGTCTACTGCATCGACGTCCTCACGCAGATCTCCGCGGTGACCAAGGCACTGCAGGCCGTGAGCATCGGCCTCATGGAGGACCATCTCGGCCACTGCGTCGTCGACGCCGCGCGCCGGGACCCTGCTGAGGGCGCCGCCAAGGTCCGCGAAGCCAGCGACGCCATCGCGCGGCTCGTCAAGAGCTGACACCCCGAAGGAGACACCATGACCACCGCCACCTACGCCGTCGACGGCATGACCTGCGAGCACTGCGTGCACCACGTCACGTCCGAGATCACCGCGCTGCCCGGCGTCAGCGACGTCCACATCGACCTCGTCGTCGGCGGGTCCTCGTCCGTCACCGTGACGTCCGAGGCGCCGCTGGACCCGGCCGCCGTCGAGGCCGCCGTGGTCGAGGCCGGCTACGTGCTGGCCCCCAAGAAGTCCCTCCTGTAGCACCGTCGCGCCCCACGCCCCGGCCCCGAGAGGCCGGCCGGGGTCGTCGGGCCCGACGCGACGTGACGATCCTCGAGAGAAGCACCCATGAGTACCGAGACGCGTGAGATCGACCTCGCCGTCGAGGGCATGACCTGCTCGTCCTGCGTGGCGCGGGTGGAGAAGAAGCTCAACCGCGTGCCGGGCGTCCAGGCGACCGTGAACCTCGCGCTGGAATCGGCGCACGTGCGCGTCGCAGCGCCGGAGGACGGGTCGGCGCCGGCCGACCTCGACGCCCTGGTCGCGGCCGTGCGCGCCGCCGGCTACGACGCGCACCTGGTGCAGCCCGCCTTCGCGCGGGCGGCCGCGGCCGTGGCGGGCGACGAGACGCGGGACCTCGTGCCGGACGCGGACACCGCGACCGCGCACGGGACCGCCGACGAGCGCCCCGCCCACACCGCCGACGACATGGCGCTGTCCGGCATGTCGCACCCGGGGATGGAGCACGACGAGGCCACCGACACGTCGGCGCCGACGGACACCCGCGGCGACGACCTGCGCCACCGGCTGCGGGTGGCCGCCGTGCTCGCGGTGCCGGTGGTGCTGCTGTCGATGGTGCCGCCGCTGCAGTTCCGCGGCTGGCAGTGGGTGGTCGCCGTGCTGGCGCTGCCCGTGGTGACCTGGGCGGCCTGGCCGTTCCACAAGGCCGCGGCGCGGGCCGCCCGGCACGGTTCGTCCACCATGGACACGCTCGTGTCCATCGGCGTCATCGCCGCCACCGGCTGGTCGCTCTGGGCGCTGCTGCTGGGTGGCACGGGACAGCTCGGGCTCCGCATGTCCGCCACGCTCGTCCCGGCACGCACCGGCGCGATGGCCCACCCGGAGCTGTACTTCGAGGCCGCCGCCGTGGTCACGACGTTCCTGCTCGCGGGGCGGTTCGCCGAGCACCGTGCCCGTCGGCGCGCGGGCGACGCGCTGCGCTCGCTCCTGGACCTCGGCGCGAAGGACGTCGCGCTCCTGGTCGACGGCGCCGAGCGGCGCGTCCCGGTGGCGCAGCTCCACGTCGGGGACCAGTTCGCTGTGCGCGCCGGCGAGAAGATCGCCACGGACGGCGTGGTGGTCTCCGGCCAGGCGGCGGTCGACACCTCGCTGCTCACGGGCGAGCCCGTGCCCGTGGACGTCGGCCCGGGCGACGAGGTGACGGGCGCGACCGTCAGCACGTCCGGCCACCTCGTCGTGCGCGCCACGCGCGTGGGCGAGCAGACGCGCCTCGCGCAGATCGGCCGGCTGGTCTCGGCCGCGCAGACCGGCAAGGCGCCGGTGCAGCGGCTCGCCGACCGGATCTCCGCGGTGTTCGTCCCGGCGGTCATCACGCTGGCGCTGCTCACGCTCGCGGTCTGGCTGTCCACCGGGCACGGCGTGCAGGAGTCGTTCACGGCCGCCGTCGCGGTGCTCATCATCGCGTGCCCCTGCGCGCTGGGGCTGGCCACGCCGACCGCGCTGCTCGTCGGCTCCGGCCGCGGCGCCCAGCTCGGCATCCTCATCTCCGGGCCCGAGGTGCTCGAGCGCACCCGCACGGCCGACACCGTGGTGCTGGACAAGACCGGCACGCTCACGCAGGGCCGGATGGCGCTGGTCGACGTGGTGCCCGCACCCGGCGCCTCGCGCGACGACGTGCTGGCGTGGGCGGCCGCCCTCGAGCGACTCTCCGAGCACCCGGTCGCGGCCGCCATCGCCGCCGCGGCGCCGCAGCACGCCCTCGTCGCGGCAGCCTCGTCGGCGGACGCCGGCGCCCCCGCCGCGGTCCCGGGCCAGGCGCTCGCCGCGGGCGTCTCCACGCCGGCCGTCACCGGCTTCGTCACCGTCCCTGGGCGCGGGGTCTCCGGTGACGTGCGGCGGGGCGACGAGACCCGGCGCGTGCTCGTCGGCAGCCCGGCCTACCTGCGCGAGGCCGGCCTGGACACGGCCGTGCTCGACGCGGCGCTGCAGGCCGCGGAGGCCGACGGCGGGACCGCCGTCATGGCCGGCTGGGACGGCGCGGCGCACGGCGTGCTGGTGCTGCGCGACCCGCTCAAGCCGACGAGCGCCCAGGCGGTCGCCGAGCTGCGGGCGCTCGG
>JAJYTJ010000142.1 GCA_021793115.1 Actinomycetes bacterium
CGCGCGTGGAGGACATCCCTCTGGCCCGCGCGCTGCACGCGGCCTGCGAGGTGGGCAGCGAGATCCCCGAGTACCTGTTCACCGCGGTGGCACGGGTGCTCGCGTTCGTCATGGCGCTGCGCCGCCGCGGCGCGGCCGCAGGCCAGCACCGCGTGCCCGGCGGCTCGACGCTGCCGACGGGCGACGCCACCGACCACCGCACCGCCGGACGCGCGGCGGCGCGTGCCAGCGCGCGCGCCCGCCGCCCGGCCCGCACCCCGGCCGAGAAGGAGACCCGGTGAAGAACAAGGACATCTCCGCGATGGCGGTGCCGATCGGCGTCGTCGGCATCGTGCTGCTGCTCGTGGTGCCGCTGCCCGCAGTGCTGCTCGACCTGCTCATCGCCGTCAACATCACGGCCTCGCTCGTCATCCTGCTCACCAGCATGTACGTGCGCCGGCCGCTCGACTTCTCGGTGTTCCCCTCGCTCATCCTCGTGTTCACGCTCTTCCGGCTCGGGCTCAACGTCGCCTCGACCCGGCTGGTGCTGCGCGACGGGTTCGCGGGGCACGTCATCGACGCGTTCGGCCACTTCGTCGTCGGCGGCTCGCTCGTCATCGGCCTGGTGATCTTCCTCATCCTCGTGGTGATCCAGTTCGTGGTCATCACCAACGGCGCCGGGCGGGTGGCCGAGGTGGGCGCGCGGTTCACGCTCGACGCGATGCCCGGCAAGCAGATGGCGATCGACGCCGACCTCAACTCCGGCCTCATCGACGAGGACACGGCGCGGCGGCGGCGGCAGGACGTGGCCGCGGAGGCCGACTTCTACGGCGCGATGGACGGCGGCTCGAAGTTCGTCAAGGGCGACGCCATCGCCGGCATCATCATCACGGTCATCAACCTGGCCGGCGGGTTCATCATCGGCATGCTCCAGATGAAGATGACCGCCGGCGAGTCGCTGCAGCGCTTCAGCCTGCTGTCCGTCGGCGACGGCCTGGTCACCCAGATCCCCGCGCTGCTGCTGTCGGTGTCCACCGGCATCGTCGTCACGCGCGCCAGCGCCGACGGCGACATGGGCACCGCGGCGGCGAGCCAACTGCTGCAGTCGGTCACCGCGCTGCGCATCGCCGGGTCCGGCGTCATCGGGCTGGCGCTGCTGCCCGGCATGCCCAAGCTGCCGTTCATCCTCGTGGGCGCGGTGCTGCTGCTGCTCGCGCAGCGGGTGGCCGCGCGGCGCGCGGCGGAGGCGGCGCACCCCGCCGCGAAGCCGGCCGCGCCGGAGCCCGCGCCCGACAGCCCCGACCAGCTCATCGAGCAGATGCGCGTGCCGACGCTGGAGATCCTCCTCGCGCCGGACCTCGTCGACCTCGTCGGCACCGGCCCCGAGGAGGACCTCCTGGGCCGCGTGCGCTCGCTGCGCCGCAAGACCGCGATGGAGCTGGGCATCGTGGTGCCGCCGGTGCGCACCCGTGACTCCGTGGACCTGCCGCGCGCCACGTACGTGGTGCGCATCGCGGGCGTCGAGGTGGGCCGGGGCCAGGCCCCGCGCGGCCAGGTGCTCGCCCTGGGCGACGACCTGTCCGGCCTGCCGGGCACGCCGGTCAACGAGCCGGTGTTCGGGCTGCCGGGGCGCTGGGTGCCGGCCGAGCTGCGGCACGCCGCGGAGATGGCGGGCGCCACGGTGGTCGACCGGGTGTCGGTGCTCGTCACGCACCTGGGCTCGCTGGTCGCGCAGCACGCGGGCCGCCTGCTCGGCCGCGAGGACGTCCGGCTGCTCACGGAGGCCGTCAAGCGGGCCAACCCCTCGGTGGTCGAGGAGCTGGTGCCCTCGCTGCTGTCGCTGGGCGAGGTGCAGCGCGTGCTGCAGGGGCTGCTGGCCGAGGGCGTGGCGATCCGCGACCTGTCCCGCATCTACGAGGCGCTGTCGCTGCGGGCGCGCGTGTCGACCGACCCCGAGGGCCTCGTCGAGGCCGCCCGGGCGGCGCTCGGGCCGGCGCTGCTCGCGCCGCACGTGGAGGACGGCCAGCTGCGCGTGCTCACGCTCGACCCGATGCTCGAGCAGCAGGCGGCGGAGTCGCTGCGCACGCGCGACCAGGGCACCCAGCTCGCGCTCGACCCCATGGTGGTCGAGCGCCTGCTGGCGGACCTGCGCGAGGGCGTCGCGCGCGCGGAGTCCGACGGCCACGGCGTGGTGCTCGTGTGCGCGCCGGCCATCCGGCCCGCGCTGCGCCGGCTCGTCGCGCTCGGCCTGCCGCGGCTGCCCGTGGTCTCGTACACCGAGATCGCAGACGGCGGGGTCACGATCACGACGACGGGGGTGATCGGCGGTGCCCGAGCTGTTGCTGCTCGAGGGTGAGGACCTGCCCGAGCTCATGACGCGCGTGCGCGACGAGCTCGGGCCGCGGGCGACGATCGTGCGCGCCGAGCGCGTGCGCCACGGCGGTGTCGCCGGGTTCTTCTCGCGCGAGCACTACGAGCTGACGGTCGAGGTGCCGGACCGGCCCCGGGCCGTCGCGCCCTCGCTGGACCCGCTCGAGGCGCTCATGGACGCCGCGGACCGTGCCGAGGCCGGGCCGCGGGGCGTTCCGGAGCCGCCGGTGTCCACGGCCGGCGCCCGCTTCGCCGCGGTGCTCGAGGGCGTGTGGGCGCTCGCGGGCGACGAGCAGGCCCGGTCCGTGCCCGAGAACCGGACCGAGGGCGCGCTGGCGGCGGCTCCCGCGGTGACGCCGTCGCCCGCCGTCGCGCCCGCACCCGCGGTGGTGGTGCCCGGCCCGCCGCGGCCCGAGCCGTCGTGGGGGCGGGCCGCGATGGCGCTCCTGTCGGCGGGCGTGCCGCCCGACATGCTCGACCGCGCCGGCTCGGTGGCCGACGTGCTCGAGCGCATCCCCGACGCGCCGGCCGCGCCGCGCGAGCCGGGACGGCTGCTCGTCGTCGTCGGCCCGCGCGAGGCGGCGACGGCCACGGCAGACCTGCTGCGGCTGCGCTGGCAGCTGCCCGCGGACGCGGTGGTCGAGGCCGGGGACGGCGGGCTGACCTCGTCGGCCGCGGTGGTCCGCTGGCGCGTGCGCAGCGGGCAGGCGCCGCACCCGTGGGTGCTGGTGGTCCCGGTGGCCGACGACCCCACCGGCCGCGTGCAGGCGGCGGCCCTGGTCGCGGCCGCACAGCCCGACGCCGTGTGGGCGGTGGTCGACGCCCGGACCAAGCCGGCCGACGCGGCGCGCTGGCTCGAGCAGGTGGGCGGCGCGCGGCGGCCGGACGCGCTCGCGGTGCTGGGGCTGCTGGACACCGGCGACCCCGGCTCCGTCCTGGGGTTGGGCCTCCCGGTGGCGTGGGCCGACGGCATCCCGGCGTCCCGTGCCCTGTGGGCCACGGTGCTGGGCCAGCCGGTCGACGCCGCGCTGCGCCGGCGCGCCTGAACGCCTCGCTCGGCTGCCGCCCGCCGGGGCGCCGGCGGCCCCGCGGGTGGGGGTGTCCCGTTGCCGGGCCCGGCCGTCCCGGGGGTGAGGGCTGTACTGTCCCCACCATGCTCGTGCTCAGTCGACGCGTCGGGGAGCAGCTGGTCATCGCCGGCGACATCGTGCTCACCGTCATCGAGGTGCGCGGCGACGGCGTGCGGCTCGGCATCGACGCCCCGCGCTCGGTCCGGATCCACCGCGCCGAGGTCCTGGACGCCGTGAGGTCGGCGAACGCCGAGGCCGCGGCCGCCGACGAGGGCGCTGCGGCTGCGCTGCGGCACCTCCTGGTGGGGCAGCAGGCCGCGACCGAGGAGCCCCCGGCGGAGGGGTCGGCACCACCGGCGCCCTGAGGCGCCACCCGATCGAGTCCTCAGGAACCCCCGGCCCCGGCCGATGAGCCCGGCGAGCCGCCACCGGAGCGGCCGCGCCGGGAGGGTCCGCATGGAGGACGTCGACGACATCGTCCGCGAGTTCCTGGTCGAGAGCGACGAGAACCTCGACCAGCTGGACCGCGACCTCGTCGCGCTCGAGGGAGCGCCGGGGGACCGGGCGCTGCTCAGCAGCGTGTTCCGGACGATCCACACGATCAAGGGCACCAGCGGGTTCCTCGCGTTCGGCCGCCTGGAGCGACTGGCCCACGCGGGCGAGAACCTCCTCGCGGAGCTGCGCGACGGCAAGCGCGTCATGGACGGCCCGACCACGGATGCGCTGCTCGCCGTCGTGGACCGCGTGCGCGACCTGCTGCGCGCGATCGAGGCGACGGGCGGCGAGGCGGACGTCGACATCGACGACGCGGTGGCGCGGGTCGAGGGCGTGCTGGCCGCCGAGCCCGTGTTCCCCGTCGAGACGCCCGCAGCCCGGGTCCCGGCGGACCAGGCCGCGGACCCGACGTCGATGGGCCAGGTCCCGACGGACCAGGCCCCGGGCGGCGACACCGCGGCGGACCGGGTCTCCGCGCCGGCCTCGTCGGCGCCGGCGGTCCCCGCACCGCGCGCGCCCGAGCCGCCGGCGCCGGTCGCACGCGCCGCGTCCCGGCCGCCCGAGGCCGCCCGCCCCGTCACCCAGCCGCCCGCGGCCCAGGCGCCCGCCGAGCCCGGGCTCGACGACGGCGCCTCCCGCACGGTCGCCGAGACCTCCATCCGCGTCGACGTCGACCTGCTGGACGCCCTGATGCGTCAGGTGGGCGAGCTGGTGCTGGCCCGCAACCAGATCCTGCGGCTGTCCGGCAACGGGGCCGACGAGCTGGCCCGTGCCAGCCAGCGCCTCGACGTCATCGCGAGCGAGCTGCAGGAGGGCGTCATGAAGACGCGCATGCAGCCCATCGAGCACCTCTGGTCGAAGATGCCCCGGATGGTGCGCGACCTGTCGGCGACGTGCCACCGCGAGGTGGCGCTGGACCTGGCCGGCGGCGAGACCGAGCTCGACCGGGGGTTGCTCGAGGCCGTCAAGGACCCGCTGACGCACCTGGTGCGGAACGCGATCGACCACGGCATCGAGTCGCCGCAGGAGCGCCTCGCGGCGGGCAAGCCGGCCAAGGGCGTGCTGTCGCTGCGGGCGTACCACGCCGGCGGGCTCGTCACCATCGAGGTGGGCGACGACGGCCGTGGCATCGACCCCGCGGCCGTCGCCGCGTCCGCGGTCCGCAAGGGCCTGCGCACCGAGCAGCAGGTGGCCGCCATGGTGCCGGCCGACCTGCTGCAGATGCTCTTCCTGCCCGGGTTCTCGACGGCCGAGCAGGTGACCAACGTCTCCGGGCGCGGCGTCGGCATGGACGTGGTGCGGACCAAGATCGAGGCCATCGGCGGCTCGGTGGACCTCGAGTCCACCGTCGGCACCGGCACGGTGTGGCGCCTGCGCATCCCGCTGACGCTCGCGATCATGCCGGCGCTGACCGTGGCCTGCGGCGACCAGCGCTACGCCGTGCCGCAGGCCAACCTGCTCGAGCTGGTGGCGCTCGACGAGCGCAACGCGGTGGAGTACGTGCACTCCGCGCCGGTGTACCGGCTGCGCGGCGACCTGCTGCCGCTCGTGTCGCTGTCCGAGGTGCTCGGCATCCGGACCGAGCGCACCGAGCCGGGCGTCATCGCGGTGGTCCAGTCCGACGAGACGCGGTTCGGGCTGCTCGTCGACCACGTGCTGGACACCGAGGAGATCGTCGTCAAGGCGCTCTCGCCACGCCTGAAGTCCATCGGCGTCTACGCGGGCGCCACCGTGCTGGGCGACGGCCGCGTGGCCCTCATCCTCGACGTGCAGGGCCTGGCCCGCCGGGCGCTGGCCGCGGCGGCCTCCGACGGGCTGCGCCAGCGCAGCGCCGTGGCGACCGGACCCGCGGTCGAGGTCGACCAGGTGCTCGTCGCCGCGATCGGCGGCGGCCGCCGCGTGGCGATGCCGCTGCGCTCGGTGACGCGGCTCGAGACGGTGCCGCGCGAGTCGGTCGAGCTCGTCGGCGGCCGCGAGGTGGTGCAGTATCGCGGCTCGATCCTCCCGCTCGTGCGGCTGGACCGGCTGCTCGGCGTCGGCCGGACCGAGGGCGACGGGCCGTTGCAGGTGGTGGTCCACACGTCCGCCGACCGCAGCGTCGGCCTGGTGGTCGAGTCGATCGTCGACATCCTCGACGACGCCGTGGGCCAGCACTCCGACGTCGCCGACGCGGGCCTGCTCGGCTCCGCGGTGCTCGCCGAGCACGTCACCGAGGTGCTCGACGTCCGCGCCGCGATCCTCGCGGCGGACCCGGACTTCTACACGGCCGAGCGTGCCGTCCATGCCGACCTGCGGTCGGCCGAGCTGATCGGGGCGGGTCGATGACCCAGTACGTCACGTTCCAGGTGGCCGACTGCCTCTACGGCGTCGATGTCACGGGCGTCCAGGAGGTGCTGCCGCCGCAGCCGCGCACGCCGACGCCGCTGGCGCCGCCCACCGTGGCCGGCCTGGTCAACCTCCGCGGGCAGGTGGTGCTCGCGGTGGACCTGCGGGAGCGCCTGGCGCTGCCGCCGCGCGAGGACGACGAGCCGATGATGGTCGTGGTCCGCGTCGGGTCCGAGACCGTGAGCCTGCTCGTCGACCGCATCGGCGAGGTCGTCAGCGTCGGGCCGGAGACGTTCGCCGAGCCACCCGAGACCCTGCCGGTCGCGCTGCGCGCGCTCGTCCGCGGTGCACACCGGCTGCCCGACCGCCTGCTGCTCGTCCTGGACGTCGACCAGGCCGCGGCCGCCTGACCTCCCCCGCACCGAAGGAACCGCCATGCCCGCCAGCTCGTCGACCCCTGCCCTCGCACGCCCCCGGGGCCTCGCCGGCCGCCTGGCGGGCCTGTCCGTCCGGGCGAAGATCCTCGGGCCGGTGGCCCTGCTGGCGGTCCTCGCGCTGGCGAGCGGCGTCTTCGCGGGCGTCTCCATGACGCGGATCGCGGACAGCACGTCCCACCTGCGTGACCTGCAGGCGCAGGTGCTCAACCCGCTGGAGACCGTGCACGAGGACCAGATCAAGGCCCGCATGATCGCGGCGCAGATCGCCGCAATCGCGACCACCGAGCAGCAGCAGTGGTACGACCAGCAGAAGGCCAACGACGCCGAGCTGGACGGCGCCATGGCGCAGGTCTCGGCGGGTGTGCTCGGCACGTCGCCAAGCTGGGCGGCCTTCAAGGAGACGTATGCGCAGTGGCAGGCCGCGCGCAACACGCAGCTCGAGCCGGCGGCCGTCACCAACGACAAGGTGACGTACACGCGCGTGCTCGACACCGTCACGGAGCCGATGCGGACCACGTTCGTCGCCAAGCTCGACGCGATGACCGCCCAGGCCAACGACTACGCGGCATCGGTCGCCGCCTCCGCGCACGCCACCGCGACGCGGACCCTGCTCATCAGCCTCGGCGCCATCGCGGTCGCCCTGGTGCTGGGCCTGTGGGCGGCGTGGTGGGCCGCGTCGGCGACCACACGCTCGGTCTCCGGCGTGCAGCGGTCGCTCGAGGCGCTGGCAGCGGGCGACCTCACCGTGGAGTCCGGCGTCGTCGGCACCGACGAGCTGGGGGCGATGGCGGCGTCGTTGGCGGACGCGCAGGGGGCGTTGCGGTCGGCGTTGTCGGGTGTGGTGGCGACGGCGGGGGCGGTGGCCTCGGCGGCGGAGGAGTTGTCGGCGGCGTCGGGTCAGGTGGCTGCTGGGTCGGAGGAGACCAGTGTGCAGGCGGGGGTGGTGGCGGCTGCGGCGGAGCAGGTGAGTCGCAATGTGCAGACGGTGGCGGCGGGTGCGGAGCAGATGGGGGCGTCCATCCAGGAGATCGCGCACAATGCGGCGCAGGCGGCTCGGGTGGCGGAGCAGGCGACGGGGGTGGCGGCGGCGACCAATGAGCAGGTGGGTCGGTTGGGTGCCTCGAGTCAGGAGATTGGTGAGGTGGTCAAGGTGATCACCTCGATCGCGGAGCAGACGAACTTGTTGGCGTTGAACGCGACGATCGAGGCGGCTCGTGCGGGGGAGGCCGGTAAGGGGTTCGCGGTGGTGGCCGGTGAGGTCAAGGACCTGGCGCGGGAGACGGCCAAGGCGACCGAGGACATCGCGCGGCGGGTGGCCGCCATCCAGACCGACACGCAGTCGGCGGTGGGGGCGATCGGGCAGATCGCGAACATCGTGGCGGACATCAACAACTATCAGATGACGATCGCCTCGGCGGTGGAGGAGCAGACGGTCACCACGAGCGAGATGAGTCGCAACGTGGCCGAGGCGGCGACGGGGTCGGGGGAGATCGCCTCGAACATCACGGGCGTCGCCTCGTCGGCCGCCGCGTCGTCGGGTGTGGTGACGCAGATGGGCGGCGCGATCGGCAACCTGGCCCAGCTCTCGGAGGACCTGCGCGACCAGGTGGCGCGGTTCACCGTCTGACCCCTGGGGTGGTTGCCGGCCCCGGTGTCCTGCCTGCGGCGGGCCCGGGGCCGCGCCATGCCTGCCGCCGGCCCGCCCGCCACGACCGGGTGACAGCCACCCCGAATCCCTCCGAACCACCACCACCCAGCCGATGAGCACGGCGGGGGCAGGACACCTACGGACACGAAGCGGAGCCCATGATGGTGGTTCAGGAGTCCCCGAGCGCGCGCGGTCGCGGCATCGGGCGCTGGCTGGCGGACCGGCCCCTCGGCCAGAAGTTCGTCGGCTGTATCGGCCTCATGGCCGTGGTCGCGGCCGGCCTGACCGTGCTCGCGCAGACGCAGATGAACTCCCTGCAGAACGACGGCAGGGCGCAGCACCACGAGGCGACGCTGCCGCTGAAGAACCTCGACCAGATCAGCCTGGACATCGCCACGCTCCGCGCGCGCACCGCCGCCACGCCGTCCGTCAAGTTCTACGAGAACGGCACCAACGCCTGGCTGGGCAACCTCCAGTCGGCGATGGACGCGGCGACCAAGGACGTGGCCGCCTACCAGCAGTACGCGACGACGAGCGAGCGGTGGCAGGCGATCCAGGCGGCACTGACCCAGTACGTCACGGCCGACCAGAGCCTTGTCGAGATGGTCAAGGCCGGCAACCTCGACGGCGTCGCCGGCGCGGTCATGGGCCCGCTGCAGGGCTACGCTGCCACGCTCGTCCAGACCGTCGACGACGAGAACGCCGCGTTGCTGCAGCGGTCGGCGGACATCGACGCGCGGATGGGCGCCACCTACCGGCGCGCCACGCTCATCATGTGGATCGTCTTCGGCGCCGCGTTGCTCGTGGTGACCGCGATCTGCGTCGCGGTCGTGCGGCCCGTGGTGCGCACGTCCAAGGAGGTCGTCACCGCGATCAAGGCGATGGCGGCCGACGACCTGACGGTCGAGGCGCCCGTGCGCTCGTCCGACGAGCTCGGCACCATCGCGGCGTCGTTGGCGGACGCGCAGGGGGCGTTGCGGTCGGCGTTGTCGGGTGTGGTGGCGACGGCGGGGGCGGTGGCCTCGGCGGCGGAGGAGTTGTCGGCGGCGTCGGGT
>JAJYTJ010000143.1 GCA_021793115.1 Actinomycetes bacterium
CTTCATCGAACCTTGACCGAAACGCAACGGGTCTCGCAGGGCGGCGGCCCGAGGATCGACAGCGGTGCCGGTCCGCCAGGCTGCGCCGCCTTCAGATCGGAGACATCGTGACAGCCCCCTCAGGCACAGTGCAGGTGACGATCGTGCCCGCCGAGGCGTGCCACTTCTGCGAGGACGCCGAGCAGGCCCTGGCCGAACTCGCGGGCACGTTCACATTCCACCTCGAGCACGTCCCGGCCGAGACCGCACAAGGCCGGCAGCTCATCGCAGTGCACCGGCCCGCACTGACCCCGCTGGTGCTCGTCGACGGGGAGTACTTCAGCGCCGGCCGATTGCCTCGCAAGAAGCTCGTCCAGCTGCTCACCGAGCGAGGCGCACGGCGGCAGGCGGTGAGCGTCGATGGGGCCTGACCTGCTGACCACGGGCAGCGTCGCCGCCGCGTTCCTGGCCGGCGGCGTGGCGCTGTTCGCGCCGTGCTGCATCGTCTTCCTGGCGCCCAGCTACCTCGCCGCCGCCGTCAAGAGCCGCCGCTGGCGGCTGCTGCCACTGACCTTCGTCTTCGCCGCCGGCCTCGCCCTGGTGCTCCTGCCGCTCACGCTGGGGGCGAGCCTGCTGGCCGGCGCGATCGCGCGGTTCCATGCGCCGCTCTACTACGCGGGCGGCGCGCTCATGATTGGCCTGGCAGTCCTCGCGCTGTCCGGACGGATGTGGTCCCTGCCCTCCTTCGTCCGCGCCCCGGACACCACCCGGGCCGACAGCGCGAGCTTCTTCGCCCTCGGCGTGTTCTCCGGCATCGCCTCCTCGTGCTGCGCGCCCGTGCTCGTCGGCATCATGACGCTCTCGGCGCTGTCGGCGAGTCCCGTCGGTGGGACCGTCCTGGGCCTGGCCTACGTGTTCGGCATGGCGTTCCCGCTGTTCGCCATGGCCCTGCTCTGGGACAAGGCCCGCCTCAACGAGCGCCGCTTCCTGCGCGCCAAGGTGGTGCGCCTCCGCGTCGCCGGGCGCCTGGTGGTGACCAACACCGTCAATCTCGCCGTCGCCATCGGCTTCACCGCGATGGGCATCGCCATCATCGCGCTGGCTAACCAGAAGAACATGGACCGCGGCACTGCGGTCCAGACCTGGTTCACCGAACGGCTGACCAGCGTGTTCCTGCGCATCCAGGAGTGGGCCTCGCCCGTGCCCGAGGTCCTCCAGGCCCTCCTCCTGTTCGTCGTCGTCGCCGGGCTGGTCGCGGCCACGCTCACAGGCCGGCGCCGCGGGGTCGTCGCCCGCGCCCCCAAGGACGACGACCCCGCGGTTGCCTCGAACACCGCGCCTGGCGCCGTCGTGGGCGACGCCGCCACCTCCGACCCGACCTCATCGAGGACCGCATCATGACCTCCGGATCAGCCATCAAGCGCGCCAGGGAACGCCAGGAGATCCTCGACGAGATCAAAGCCAGACAGCACGCAGCACGGCGCAAGCGCCGCATCCTCGTCCGCTCGCTCAGCCTCGGTCTCCTGCTGGCAGTCGTCGCCCTCGTCAGCTGGGCACTGATCACCTCCAAGCCCAAGCAGGACACCGCCACCCGCGTCGCCCCCGACTTCACACTGTCCGACACCGCCGGGGTCACTCACACCCTGTCGGCGGAGCGCGGCCACCCGGTCCTGCTGTACTTCTCCGAGGGCGCCGGCTGCCAGTCCTGCATCGTCCAGCAGGCGCAGGACGAGAAGGAACCCGGCTTCGCCGCCGCCGGCATCACGGTCTGGCCGATCGTCATGGACAAGGCCGCCGACATCACGCAGGCCGCCGCCGCCGCTGGCGCCAAGACCCCGTTCCTGCTCGACGACGGCACCGTCTCCAGGGAGTACGGCACCCTCGGCACCGGCATGCACGCCGATCTGCCGGGCCATGGATTCGTGCTCGTCGACGCGTCAGGCAAGCAGGTGTGGAAGGGCGACTACCCGTCGATGTGGATCGACCCCAAGCAGCTGCTCACCATCGTCAAGGGCAAGCTCGGCCTGTAGGCCGCGGCCGACCATGCGACCCATCCTGTTCTCCTTCCTGGGCATCCACGTCCAGTCCTACGGGCTCAGCAAGGCCCTGGCCGCGTTGGTCGCCGCATGGCTGCTCGGCCGCTCCTTCCGGCGGGGCGGACTCAAGGACGACGACGCCTACTCCCTCGTCATCTGGGCGACCATCTGGGGCTTCGTCGGCGGGAAGATCTACTTCCTGCTCGAACACACCGACCAGTTCTCGTGGCACCACCTCGGTGGCGCCGGGTTCACCTGGTACGGCGGGCTCATCGGCGGCATCGCGGCGTTCCTGGTCATCATCCGGCGACGGCACCTGCCCGCGGCGCTCGTCATCGACTCCGCCGCCATCCCACTGACGCTGGCCTACGGCATCGGCCGGATCGGATGCTGGCTGGCCGGTGACGGCACGTACGGCAAGCCCACATCGCTGCCCTGGGGCGAAGCGTTCCCGAACGGCGTGGTGCCTACCGTCGTGCGCGTGCACCCCACACCGCTCTACGAGTTCCTCGCCGCACTGGTGATGGCCGCGATCCTCTGGGCGCTGCAGCGCCACACACGGCCACCGCTCGAGATCCTCGGCGCCTACCTCATCCTCTCGGGGACATCACGGTTCTTCGTCGAGATCCTCCGGATCAACACACGCGTCCTGCTCGGTCTGACCCAGCCACAGCTGTGGGGGCTCGCCAGCGTCATCGTCGGCGCCGCGATCATCGTCCGAGGGCGCTTGCGGTCGCGCAACGCCCCGGGCGCACCGGAGATCGTGGCCCCTCCGGCCCAGAACCTCGCCGGGGCTTGATCCGACGTCCACCACACGGCAGACGTCCCGGCGGGACTGAACCACCGGTCCAAACCTGGCCGTTCTCGAACCTGAGGGGGGGACGCCCTTGTCAGATCCGCACGCCTGGGCCTCGGTCCTCCTAGCCTCGCCGGCGGGCCCCTGGTTCGCCGACTGCTCGATGAGGCGTCACGCGGCCCCTTCGAGGGCGGCGCTGCCGCGGGCGCGCCACTCGAGGACACCTTCGTCCATCGCCACCGCATCGAAGCCCTGCTCGCGCAGCTGGTGAGCGGCTTGGCGGGCCAGGCGGCATAGCGCGCCGCGGCAGTAGAGCACGACGGGCTGGCCGGCCGGGATCTCGCCGGTTCGGTCACCGAGGTCGGCGAGCGGGATCGACCAGGCGCCGGGAAGGTGGCCACCAGCGAACTCGTGAGCTGGACGCACGTCGATGATGGTGGCACCCGAGTCGATCGCCGTGGGCATGATCGTCGAGCGGTCATTCGGCGCGTCGGCAACGGTCAGGTACCGCTGCGCGATCTCGCGCAGCTGTGGCGAACGCGCCAGGCCAACCCGCGTGGCAGTGACGAACAGCTCGGCCACGTCGTCGCCGGCCAGCCGGTAGTAGATCTTCGTGCGTTCGCGGCGGGTGCGCACCAGGCTGGCCGCCTTGAGCCGCTGAAGGTGCGCCGAGGTGGTCGTCAGCGCCATGCCGGACATCCGTGCCAGGTCCTCGACCGAGTGCTCCCCTTGCGCCAGCAGTTCGAGCAGCTCCAGGCGGCGGCCGTTGCCCAAGGCCTTCACCAGCGTCGCGAGGACATCGAAGACCTCGGCCTTCGTCGTATTCCCGAGTTTCATGGACTAGAGGATACGGTGAGACCATGACGGAGGTACTGATGGTGGTCAACGGCGCGGCGTACTGCTCGGATGTGACCTACAACGCGGTGCGTCTGGCGGTGACGTTGGCCAAGCGGGACACGGTCGACGTCACCGTGTTCCTCATGGGCGATGGTGTGACCGCGGCGATCAGCGGGCAGCAGACCCCGGACGGGTACTACAAGCTGGACCGCATGCTCGGCGGCGTGGCACGCGCGGGCGGCCGGCTCCTGTGCTGCGGTACGTGCCTGGACGCTCGCGGGATCGGCGAGGCGATGCTGCTGCCCGGGGCGCGGCGTTCGTCGATGGAGGAGCTGGCTGACGTCACCTTGGCCGCGGACAAGGTGCTGGTGTTCTGATGGGCACCCTCGTGGCACCCCACCCTGGACTCGAAGGCGGGCCTGTCTACCTGGACTACAACGCCACGACGCCGGTCGATCCGGCGGTGCTGGCGGCGATGTGGCCCCACCTGGCCAGAGAGTTCGGCAACCCGTCGAGCTCGCACGCCTACGGCCTGACCGCCCACGGCGCTCTCACCGCCGCTCGCCGGCAAGTCCAGGCGCTGCTCGGCGCAGCGGCCGATTCGTCCCTGGTGTTCACCGGCAGCGGGTCGGAGGCCGACGCGTTGGCGATCCGGGGCGCGGTGCTCGCCTCACCCCGGTTGGGCCACGGCGCCCGCGTCATCACTCAGGCCACCGAGCACCCGGCGGTGCTGGCGGCCTGCGAGGAGCTGCGCGAGCTGCACAGCGTGCGCGTGACCGTGCTCCCGGTCGACGCGACTGGGACCGTGGACCCGCAGGCGGTCGAGGACGCCATCGACGAGGACACGGTCCTGGTGTCGGTGATGCACGCGAACAACGAGACCGGCACGATCCAGCCGATCGCCCAGATCGCCCGGATCGCCCACGCCCACGGCGCGCTGATGCACACCGACGCGGCCCAATCCACGGGCAAGATCGCGGTCGACGCGGGCACCCTGGGGGTCGATCTGCTCACGGTCGTCGGTCACAAGGTCTACGCCCCCAAGGGAGTTGCGGCCCTGTACGTGGCCCCCGGCGTTGCCCTGCGCCCGGTCGTCGGCGGAGGCGGCCAGGAGGGCGGCCTGCGAGCCGGGACGGAGAACGTGCCATACGCCGTGGGCCTCGGGCGCGCCGCCGAGCTGGCCGTCGCCGCGCTGGCCGCCGGCGAGACGACCCGGCTGGCTGGACTGCGCGACCAGCTGCACGCCCGACTGGACGAGCTCCTGCCGGGCCGGGTCCACCTCAACGGCCACCCCACCGACCGGCTGCCCAACACCCTGAACCTCAGCATCGACGGTGTCCGCGCCCTCAACGTGCTCGACCGGCTCGACGGGGCGGCCGTCTCGGCCGGATCGGCCTGCCACTCCGGGCAGGACACGCCCTCCCCGGTCCTCACCGCGATGGGCGTCCCCCGTCAACAGGCCCTCTCGGCGTTGCGGCTGTCGCTGGGTCGCTGGTCCACGAGCGCAGAGGCCGACCAGGCCGCCGAACGCATTTCGGCCGCCACCCGGGCCTGACACCTGGAGTCGCCACCGTGCGACAACGAGATCGTCGACAGCTGATGGATAACGGTCCGGCGGTGCGTCTGGGACTGCGCGAGAACGCCGCGCAGTTCACGCTCCTGGTCGCCGTCAACGCCCTCGTCGGCGGCATGGTCGGCCAGCAGCAGACCACCCTGCCCCTGCTGGCCGAGCGCACGTTCCACCTGACCGGATACGCGTTCATCTTCACCTACGTGGCGGTCTTCGGGATCACGAAGGCCACCACCAACTACGTCGCCGGCGCCCTCGCCGACCGCTTCGGCCGCAAGCCCGTCCTGGTCGGCGGATGGCTGTTCGCGCTGCCCGTGCCGCTGCTCATCATCGGGGCACCGACCTGGGGATGGGTGGTCCTGGCCAACTTCTTCCTCGGCGTCAACCAGGGGCTGACCTGGTCCACGACGGTGATGATGAAGGTCGACCTCGTCGGACCCCGCCAACGCGGACTGGCCATGGGCCTGAACGAAGCCTCCGGCTACGGGGCAGTGGCCCTGACCTCCCTGCTGGCCGGCGACCTGGCCGCCCACTACGGCCTGCGCCCCGCACCGTTCCTGCTGGGCATCGCCTACAGCGTCGTGGCGCTGGCGATCTCGACGCTGACCATCCGCGAGACGCGCAACCACGCCCGCCTCGAAGCAAGCACCCTGCCGGTCAGCGACGCATCTCGGTGGACCATCATCGCCACCACCACGTGGCGCGAACCGGCCCTGTCGGCGGCAAGTCAGGCCGGACTGGTCAACAACCTGAACTTCGGCCTGTCCTGGGGCGTGTTCCCCCTCCTGTTCGCCACCGCGGGTCTGGGCGTGGCCCAGATCGGCCTGCTCGTCGCGCTCTACCCGGCCGTCTGGGGCGCCGGCCAGCTGCTGACCGGATGGCTGTCGGACCGATGGGGCCGCAAACCGTTCGTCACGGCCGGCATGCTCGTCCAGGCCGGCGCCCTCGCCGTCATCGCGGCCTCTCGCACGGCCGAGAGATGGGCCTTCGGGACGGTCGTGCTCGGACTCGGCACCGCGATGGTCTACCCCACCCTCCTGGCCGCCGTCGGCGACGTCGCCCACCCCAGCTGGCGCGGCCAAGCCATCGGCATCTACCGCGTCTGGCGCGACCTCGGATACGCCGTCGGCGCCCTCCTCGGCGGCCTCGTCGCCGAGGCCCTCGGACTCTCCGCCGCCGTCTGGGTCGCCGCCGGGTTGTCCCTCGCCAGCGGCCTGACCGTCCTGGCCCGGATGTACGAGACACACCCGCCGAGTGCACCCCGATCGCCGAAGGGTGGGGCGGGCCGTCCCGCGTCGCACTGACCGGGAGCGCGCCGGAGCCGGCCGACGTGGCTGGTTGACGAATTGGTCAGCCATGACTGTATGTTCAGTGTGTGCTGACTCTTGCTTCCCGTCTGGACGTGGTGAACCGGTTGGGCCGGGCGATGGCCGACCCGACCCGGTCGCGCATTCTCATGAGCTTGCTGGCGGCTCCGTCGTACCCGGCGCTCCTGGCGACCGAGCTGGGCTTGACGCGATCGAACGTGTCGAACCATCTGACGTGTTTGCGTGACTGCGGGATCGTGGTGGCCGAGCCGGAAGGTCGCCGAACGCGGTACGAGATCGCTGAGCCGCGGCTGGCACGTGCGTTGGCGATGCTGATCGACGTCACCCTCGCGGTCGGCGAGGACGCCTCGTGCCTGCCGGCGGCGTGCCCGACGCCGGGCTGCGATGGGCATTGCGTGGCATGAGCGCCGTCGTGGGGCCCGAGCGGCGGGCGGTGTTGCACCGGCGGGTTCGCCTGATCGTCGCGTTCACGATCACGTACAACGTGATCGAGGCCGTCGTGGCGATCGCGGCGGGGTCGATGGCTTCGTCGGCCGCGCTGATCGGGTTCGGGCTGGACTCTGTGATCGAGGTCGCCTCGGCCGCGGCCGTGGCATGGCAATTCACTCGGCGCGATCCGCAACGTTGGGAGAAGGTCACCGTCAAGGCCATCGCGATCGCGTTCTTCGCCCTGGCCGCGTGGGTGAGCGTCGAGGCGATCCGTAGTCTGGCCGGCGTCGGCGAGGTGGATCACAGCCCCCTCGGCATCGTGATCGCCACAGCGAGCCTGCTGATCATGCCCGCCCTGGCACAGTGGGAGATCCGCACCGGCCGCGAGCTCGGTTCCCGCTCGGTGCAGGCCGACGCAAAGCAGCTGTTGCTGTGCTCCTACCTGTCGGGCACCGTCCTGATCGGGCTCCTGGCCAACCTCGTGTTCGGATGGCAATGGGCCGACTCCGTCGCAGCGCTCGTCGTCGCCGCACTCGCCGCACGCGAAGGCCTCGAGGCCTGGGGCGGAGAGCTGGAGACACCGCTCGGGGTCCTCCAGAACTTCGACGGGGAGCCCGGGCCCGAGCGATGAGCCATGATCTCTCAACGACGCCCTCGGCTCCGTCGCCGCGATCGTCATCGCCACGACCGGCTGTCAGCGCCCGACGCGATCGCAGGCCTGCTCATCTGGCTTCTGATCTTGCCCCGCGCTGCCAAGCTGCTGCGGGAAACGACGTCGGTGCTCCTGGAATCGACCCACCCTGGGCCCTCACCTCGACGACGTCCGCCCCACCTGCTCGAGCTCGAGCTCGAGCACGAGCACGTGCGCGTGGTTCACGACATCCATGCCTCCCTGATCGCCGGCGGGCTGCCCGTACTGTCAGCAGGAGGACGTCGACTCCTACCTCCTGCCTGGACCGACGACTCGTTTCCTCATCCGCACGTCTTTCGTGTTCGCCCAGAAGAACCACATCATCAACACCGGCGTGAGGGTCCCCTACCGCCAGGCACGCACCCGGCCCGCGCTGGTCGAGTCCTCGAGTGGTGGGTCACGCCGGTCCTGTGTCGGCCAATAGCCGCAGGGTGGCTTGGACGCGGGAGTTGTGGTCGGGGTCGGCGTCGATGCCGAGAGTGGCGTAAATGGCGCGGACGTGGTTCTGCACGGACTTTTCGGTGATCACCAGCCGGTCGCCGATGCCCGCGTTGGACAAGCCCTGGGCCAGCAGCCGCAGCACTTCGAACTGCCGATCGGTCAGGCGCGACATGGCGGTGCCTCGTCTCGGTCGCAGCCTGTCCAGCAGGGCTGGGTCAAGGACGGCTTGGCCACGAGCCGCCGCGCGCAGGGCATCGAGGAGCATGGGTTCGCTGGTTGCTGTGGTCTTCGACAGGTAGCCCCAACCCCGCGAGACATCCCGAGGCAGGTCGAGTAGCAGGTCCATGGCGTCGTGAACCGACAGCAGCAGGATGCCGAGGCGGGGTTGGGTGCGGCGCAGTTGGACGCCCAGGGCGATGCCGTTGCCGTCGGGCAGGTCCAAGTCCAGCAGAACGACTTCGACCACTCCCGGTTGCAGGACGTCGCGCGCTTCGGCAGCCGTACCGACCGAGGCCACCACCTGTAGGTCGCTGTGTTCGGCCAGGGTGCGGGTGAGCATGGCGCGGTACAGCGGCTGGTCCTCCACCACCGCGACCCGCAGCGGCGGGCGATCTGCCGGGTTCATCCCCCGCAGCATCCGCTGCCGGACTGGCCACAGCACGGGACTATGGTCGTCGAGGCTGAGGGCCCGTAGCCCCGTGGTCGGGTTCCGTCCGGCGTTGCTGACGTCGGTCCAACCCGAGTCAGGCGAGTGATATGGCGTCGCGCGATTCGGGCGGCGCCGTCGCCAGCCGACACCGCTGCGCGCATCAAGGCCCCAGGGACGCGGTCGACACCTAAGAGCTGCGCGAACGTGGAGCTCGGTGGTGTTCGCCATGCCGGTCGGCGTCCGGCGAGGTGCCAGAACCAATGCGCCGGATGCGCCGTTGCTCGACCGGTCGGCCAACGACGCCGAGCGCGGCCGGTCGCCGCAGGCCACGCGAGCCTTCGCTGAGGTGGCGGGGCCGCCGCGCGGGTGGATGAGCGGGCCAACACCGAGCGGCGGGGGAACCTCCTGGCGGACTTCGACGGGTGAACCTCCACGGCCGCCCGTGACTTCGTTGACCGCGCCGCCGACGCGACCCAGATCGCCCGCGGGACCGGGCGCCACGCCGGAGATGCTCCGACGCCTGTGGAACGGCTGACGTCTCTCACGTTCTTCCCATCGGGCCATCCCTAAGGTCGCGTCCATGACTGAGGCTGCGATCACCAC
>JAJYTJ010000144.1 GCA_021793115.1 Actinomycetes bacterium
GCCGGCGCGGATGATGCCGCCGCCAGCCAGGATGACGGGCCGCCGCGCGGTGGCCAGCAGCCGCGCCGCCTCGCGCACCTGCTTCGCGTGCGGCTTGGTCACCGGGTGGTAGCCGGGCAGGTCGATCGACTGCGGCCAGCGGAAGGTGGTGCGCGCCTGCATCGCCGACTTCGCGATGTCGACGAGCACGGGGCCGGGCCGGCCGGTCGCGGCGATGTGGAACGCCTCGGCGATGACGCGCGGGATGTCGTCGGGGTCGGTGACCAGGTAGTTGTGCTTGGTGACCGGCAGCGTGATGCCGACGATGTCGGCCTCCTGGAAGGCGTCCGTGCCGATGAGGCCGGCCGCCACCTGCCCGGTGATCGCCACGACCGGCACGGAGTCCATGTTCGCGTCCGCGAGGGTCGTGACGAGGTTCGTGGCACCCGGGCCGGACGTGGCCATCGTCACGCCGACGCGACCGGTGACGTGCGCGTAGCCGGAGGCCGCGTGCCCGCCGCCCTGCTCGTGGCGCACGAGGATGTGCCGCACCTTGGCCGAGTCCATGAGGGGGTCGTAGGTCGGCAGGATCGCGCCGCCCGGGATGCCGAAGACGACGTCGACGCCGGCCTCCTCGAGCGACCGGATGATCGACTGCGCGCCCGTGACCTCCTCCGGGCCGATCACGGGCGGGGCGGTCGGCGCCGCGGCGGGCGCGCTACGGCCGGACGGCCGCGGCATCGGCGTCGCCGCCGGCGTGGGTCCCTGTGCCATCACAACTCCTCGGGGCAGGCGGTCGTCCCCAGAAAACAGAAAACCCCTCGGCCCGGGGACGGGCTGGTCGAGGGGTGCGCGCAGACCTGGAACGGGCCTCAGCCGGCGCGCCCTGGAAGTACTACGACGAGGAAGGTCTGCACGTCCGGGAGACTACGCGCGCCCCGGCTCGGATGTCACATCCGAGGGGCGTCATCTCAGAAATCGGTTCACGATCTCGCATGTTGGACACATCAGGGCACCGGGAGACCCTGCGTCGCGAACCCGAACAGGTCCTTCGGGTCGTCCGGCTCGGCGACGAGGTCGATGTCGTGGACCAGGTCGGTGCCCGCCACGTCGTCGCGCAGGAAGCACAGCGCGGCGAAGTCCTCGAGCGCGAAACCCACCGAGTCGAACACCGTGACCTCGTCGGCCGAGCGTCGCCCCGGCGCGATCCCCGTCACCACCTGCCACAGCTCGGTCACCGGGAACGTCGCCGCGAGCTGCTGGATCTCCCCCTCCAGGCGCGTCTGCGGCTCGTACTCCACCGTCACCGACGCGCGCTCGAGGATCGCCGGGTCGAGCTCGGTCTTGCCCGGGCAGTCACCGCCGATCGCGTTGACGTGCATGCCCGGCTCCACGTGCTCGTCGGCCAGCACCACGGCGCGCAGCTTGTCGGCGGTGCACGTGGTGACGATGTCGGCGCCGCGCACCGCGTCGGACGCGCTCGTCGCGACCCGCACGTCGAAGCCGAGCGGCGTGAGGTTGCGTGCCGCCTTGGCCATCGCCGCGCGGTCGACGTCCCACACCCGCAGGTGCTCGATGCCGAGGAGCTCGCGGAAGGCCAGCGCCTGGAACTCGGACTGGCTGCCCGCGCCGATGAGCGCCATGGAGCGGCTGTCGGGCCGCGCCAGGTAGAGGGCTGCGAGCGCCGACGTCGCCGCGGTGCGCAACGCCGTGAGCAGCGTCATCTCGGCGACGAAGACCGGGTAGCCCGTGTGCACGTCCGCGAGCACCCCGAACGCCGTGACGGTCTGGTGCCCGGTGGCGGGGTTGAACGGGTGCCCGTTGACGTACTTGAACGCGTACGTGTCCGCGTCGGCGATGGGCATGAGCTCGATGACGCCGAACGGCGTGTGCGACGCGATGCGCTCGCGCTTCTCGAACGACGACCAGCGCCGAAGGTCGGCCTCCAGCCGCTCGACGATCCCCGCGATGGCGCCCGTCGGCCCCCGGGTCCCGAGCCACCGCACCATGTCCTCGACGCCGACGAACGTGGTCATCCCGCCTCCAGGACGCGAACCTCGCGACGCGCCGTCGCGCCGTACCGCGACGATACTGGCCGGGGTGAGCACCGACGCCCGCACCCTGGCCGACGATGCCGTCGCCCTCGTCCGCACGTGGCTCGCGGACCCCGCGGCGGCCCACCCCGATCCCGCCGCCCGCCGGCTCGCCGCCCTGCTGCGCGACCCGGCCGGCCTCGAGTTCGCCGTCGGGTTCATCGACGGCGTGGTGCGCCCCGAGGACGCCGCCGTCGCGGCGCGCGCGTTCCAGCGGCTGTCGGGGCGGCCACCGGCGTTCCTCTCCCCGTGGTTGCGGGCCGGCATCCGGGTGGGCGGCGCGGCCGCGCCGTTGCTGCCGGACGTCGTGGTGCCCACCGGGGGGGTCGCGCTGCGGGCGCTCGTCGGGCACCTGCTGCTGGACGCCGACGGGCGCCGGCTGATGCGCGGGCTCGCCGCGCTGCGGGCCGGCGGCGCCACGCCCAACGTCAACCTGCTCGGTGAGGCCGTGCTCGGGCCACGGCAGGCCGCCCGGCGCCTCGAGGGCATCGGCCGCCTGCTGGCGCGCGACGACGTCGACCACCTCTCCGTGAAGGTCTCCGCGACCGTCGCGCCGCACGCGCCCTGGGCGTTCGACGAGGCCGTCGACGAGGTGGTCGAGACCCTGGCACCGCTGTACGGGCTGGCGGCCGCCCGGGGCACCCTGCTCACCCTCGACATGGAGGAGTACCGGGACCTCGACCTCACGCTCGCGGTGTTCCGGCGGCTGCTCGAGCGGCCCGAGCTCCGCGGCCTGGTCGCCGGCGTGGTGCTGCAGGCCTACCTGCCGGATGCCGCCCCGGCGTACGACGAGCTCGCGGCGTGGGCCGGCGCACGCGTCGCCGCGGGCGGGGCGCCCGTGCGGGTGCGGCTCGTCAAGGGTGCGAACCTGCCGATGGAGCGCGTCGACGCCGAGATGCACGGGTGGCCCGTGGCGACGTGGTCCTCCAAGCGCGAGACCGACACCGCCTACCTGCGGTTCCTGGACCGGGCGCTGACGCCCGCGGCCGTGGCGGCGGTGCGCATCGGGGTCGCGGGCCACAACCTCTTCGACGTCGCGCTCGCCGTGCTGCTGGCGCGGGCCCGCGGGCTCGCCGACGGCGTCGAGATCGAGATGCTGCTGGGGATGGCTCCCGCGCAGGCCGAGGCGGCCCGGCGGACCGCGGGCGGCCTGCTGCTCTACACGCCGGTCGTGGCGCGCTCGGACGCCGACTCGGCGATCGCCTACCTCGTCCGGCGGCTCGAGGAGGGCGCGAGCCCCGAGAACTTCCTGGCCAGCGCCCTGCGGCTGGCTGACGACGAGGCCGCGTTCGCGCTCGAGGAGCGCCGCTTCCGGGCCTCGCTGGCCGCGCTCGACGAGCCCGTGCCGACGAGCCATCGTGTGACGGCCGACACACGGACACGGGTGGCCCTCGCGGCGGCGCCGGACCGTCAGCAGCCGGGCCCCGCGGCCGGCCTGCCCCGCCCACCCGTGACCGCCCACGCCGCTCCCGGCTTCCGCAACGCGCCGGACAGCGACCCGGCGGTCGCCGCGACGCGCGCGTGGGCGCGGGACATGCTGCGGCGCGCGCCGCACAGCACCCTCGGCAGGGACACCGTCGCGGCGGCCACCCTCCGCGACGATGCGCGGCTGGGCGCCCTGCTCGACACCACTCGCTCCGCCGCGTTCGACTGGGCCGCACTCGCCGCCGACGCCCGGGCCGAGATCCTCGACCGCGCCGCCGACGTCCTCGAGCGCCGCCGTGGCGACCTCGTCGAGGTGATGGTCGCCGAGGGCGGCAAGACGGTCGACCAGGCCGATCCCGAGGTGTCCGAGGCCGTCGACCACGCGCGCCACGACGCGGAGCTGGCCCTCGCGGCCGGCCACCTCGACGGCGCCGTGGTCGACCCGTACGCCGTCACCCTCGTCGTGCCGCCGTGGAACTTCCCGCTGGCCATCCCCGCCGGCTCGACGCTCGCGGCGCTGGCCTCCGGCTCCGCCGTGG
This sequence comes from Actinomycetes bacterium, assembly GCA_021793115.1. The sequence goes on from JAJYTJ010000144.1 coordinate 4,037, forward strand.
TGCTCAAGCCCTCCCGGCGCACGCCGCGCACCGCGGCGCTGCTGGTCGAGGCGCTGCACGAGGCCGGCGTGCCGCGCGAGGCGCTCGCGTTCGCCCCGGTGGCGGGCCCGGCGCTGGGCTCGCGGCTCGTCGCCGACCCCCGGGTCGACCAGGTGCTGCTCACGGGTGGCTACGAGACCGCCGAGGCGTTCCGCGCGCTGCGCCCGGGCCTGCGGCTGCTCGCCGAGACGAGCGGCAAGAACGCCGTCGTCGTGACCCCGAGCGCCGACCTCGACCTCGCGGCGCGCGACGTGGCGGCCTCGGCGTTCGGCCACGCCGGGCAGAAGTGCTCGGCGGCGTCGCTCGTCATCCTCGTCGGGCAGGTCGCCCGGTCCCGGCGCTTCCGGGACCAGCTCCTCGACGCCGTGGACGCGATGCGCGTCGGCGAGTCGTGGGACCCCGCGGCGCGGATGGGCCCCCTCATCGCGCCGGCGGAGGGCAAGCTGCTCGACGCCCTGACCCACCTGTCGCCCGGCGAGCGGTGGGTCCGCACGCCACGACGCCTCGACGAGGCGGGCCGGCTGTGGACGCCGGGGGTCAAGACGACCTACCCGGGCTCGTCGTTCCACTCCACGGAGTGCTTCGGCCCGGTGCTCGGCGTGCTCACGGCACGGGACCTCGACGAGGCCCTCGCGATCCAGAACGCCGTGCCGTTCGGCCTCACCGCGGGCCTGCACAGCCTCGACGCGGACGAGGTGGCGCACTGGGTGGACCGTGTCGAGGCGGGCAACCTCTACGTCAACCGCGGCATCACCGGTGCGATCGTCCGGCGCCAGCCGTTCGGCGGCTGGAAGCGCTCGGTCGTCGGGCCGGGAGCCAAGCTCGGCGGGCCCAGCACGGTGCTCGCCGTCTCGTCGTTCCGCCGCTCGCGGGCCGCGCACGACGAGCCCGCCGGCACACCTGCCGCCGCGATCGTCGCCGCGTTCGGCGCCCGTGGCCCGGAGGTGGCCACGTTCCTGCGTCGATCGGCCGCGAGCGACCGGCGGGCGTGGGCCGACGAGTACGGCGTGGTGCGCGACGCCACAGGACTGGCCGCCGAGCGCAACGCGCTGCGCTACCGCCCGGTCCCGGTGACGGTCCGCGCCGCGGCGGGCACCGAGCCGGCCGACGTCGCGCGGGTGGTGCTCGCCGGCCTGTCGGCGCGGGCGCCGCTCGCCCTGTCCCTCGCCGCGCCGCTGGCGCCCGACGAGAGGGCGGCCCTGGTCGCGGCCGGCATCGACCTGCGGGTGGAGGACGAGGACGCGTGGACCCGGCGGGCCGGTTCGATGCACGACGAACGGGTGCGGTTGGTCGGCGGCTCCGCGCCCGAGCTGCTCGAGGCGGTGGGCGGCCGTCCCGACCTCACGGTGCACGACCATCCCGTCACCGAGTCCGGCCGGGTGGAGGCGCTGCCGTTCGTCCGGGAGCAGGCGATCGCGATCACCGCGCACCGGTTCGGCACGCCGACCCGCATCGTCGAGGCGGTCCCGCTCACCGCGCCGGCCTGAGCCGGGCTACGCGACGTCGCGCCGCCGGAAGACGAGCAGGGCAAGAGCGGTGACGGCGACCAGGCCCGCGGCCAGTGTCAGCCCGCCGGCAGCCATGGACAGTGTCTTCTGGACGGGGTTGCAGGCCAGCCCACCGAGGGGGTCGGTGACGCACGGCCCCTGCTGGTAGTACACCGTCCCGGCCCGCAGCCATGCCTGCAGGTTCGTCGTCACCGCCCAGCGCGGCGCCAGCAGCAGGCCCGACACCAGGGTCCCGTCGATGGCGATGAACCAGGCGATGGCCGACGCGATGACGGCGGCGGTGTGCCGCAGGAGGAAGCCGAGCCCCGCACCCAGGAGCGCCGCGCCCGCCGCGGCGACGGCGATCCGGGCCGACCCGTTCGCCAGGTCGATGAGGGTCTGCGCGGTCACCTGGCCCGTCGCGTGGTTCAGCGCGGTCGCCACCCAGAGCACGCCGACGGCGAGCACCGAGACGACCAGTGCGGCCGTCCCCGTCGCCACCGAGGCGACCGCGGCCTTGCTCGCGAACACCCGCCCGCGGCGCGGCTCGAACGTGAGCCAGGTGGACATGGCGCCGGTGCTGAGCTCCGCGGCGACGAACGTCGCGCCGACGATGAGCGACAGCAGCAGCACGAACGTCGCCACCTGGCCGAGCGAGTCGGACGCGTTGACGGCGAACGTCTGCCTCGGTGGCAGGAAGCTCTCCACCGTCGGCGCACCGCGGTCGCACTGGAAGTCGGCATAGGGGTCGGTCTGGCGGGCCTGCGCCTGCTGCTGCCGGCACGTGGTCACGTGCTCCGCGCCGTGCTGGGCCCAGTCGGCCTGGGCGAGCGTGACCTGACGCTGCGCCTCGGCGAGCTGCACCTCGCTCGGCGGCCGGCTCGCGCGCCACGCGGCGAAGCCGGTGAGCAGCACGGCGGCGAGCATGCCGACGACCAGCCAGCGCACGCCGGCGCGGGCGAGGTACCGGCGCAGCTCGACGCGCATCAGGCGGCCCATCACCTGGCCCTCCGTCCGGTCGGCGCGGTCGGGTCCGTCTGGGTCAGGTCGAGGAACACCTGCTCGAGATCCGCGCGCTCGGTCCGCAGCTCGTGGGCGTACATCCCCGCCAGCGCGAGCGCCCGGTTGACGTCGAGGGAGGTCGCGCCCGTCACGACGAGGTCGCTGCCCTCGTCGGACACGGTCCAGCCGTGGCCACGCAGCAGGTGGGAGGCGGCGTCGCGGTCCGCGACCCCGACGCGGACGGGTGCCGCTCCCCCGGCGGACAGCAGCTCGTCCACCGGCCCCGACGCGACGAGCCGGCCGCGGGCGACGATCGAGAGGGTGTCGGCGATCTGCTGCACCTCGGCGAGGATGTGGCTCGAGACCAGCACGGTCTTGCCGCGGTCCGCCAGGCCGCGCATCGTCGAGCGGACCTCGCGGATGCCGGCCGGGTCGAGCCCGTTCGTCGGCTCGTCGAAGATCAGCAGGTCCGGGTCCTTGAGGAGCGTCGCCGCGATCGCCAGCCGCTGCCGCATGCCGAGCGAGTAGGTGCGCACCTCGCTGTCGGCGCGGTCGGCCAGGCCGACGTCGCCCAGCACCACACCCACCTGGTGCCGGTCGACGCCGATCGCCTGCGCGAGCAGCTCGAGGTTGCGCCGCCCGGAGAAGTGCCAGAAGAACTTGGGCGCCTCGACGATCGCGCCGATCCGCCCGACGACGGCGGGCAGCCGGGCCGGCACGGGCGTGCCGAACACCGCCATCTCGCCGCGGTCGGCGTGGACCAGGCCGAGCAGCATGCGGATCGTCGTCGTCTTGCCCGAGCCGTTCGGCCCGAGGAAGGCGTGCACGCCGCCGGCCGGCACGTCGAGGTCGAGCGACTCCACGGCGACGATGCGGCGTCCACGCGTGCGGTAGGTCTTGCGCAGGCCGCGGGTGCTCACCGCCAGGTCGGCCATCGGTCCCCCTCCGACTGGGCGACGCGACGGTGCGGCGCCCGCGGTCACCCTAGCCGGGGGTCACGGCCCCGCGAGGTGGTTCCCGGGCCGAGCCGCAGGTCGGCGTCCGGCAGCGCCCACTCGCCGTGCGTGAGCGCGTGCGCCACGACCCCGTCACGGCGCGGGTCGAGGTCGACCGGAGGCGTCAGCGCTTGGGCAGCAGGGAGACGTCGCGCACGGCGCCGCGGTCGGCGCTGGTGGCCATCGCCGCGTAGGCGCGCAGCGCCGGCGAGACGTAGCGGTCGCGGTGCGCGGGCCGCCACGGGGTCTCGGACGCCTCCATCTTCGCCCGGCGCTCGGCGAGCACCTCGTCGCTCACGTTGAGGCGGATGAGCCGCGACTCGACGTCGACCTCGATCTCGTCGCCGTCCTCGATGAGGCCGATGGTGCCGCCGGCGGCCGCCTCCGGGGAGACGTGGCCCACCGAGATCCCGGTGGACCCGCCGGAGAACCGGCCGTCGGTGATGAGCGCGACGTCCTTGCCCAGGCCGCGGCCCTTGATGAAGCTCGTCGGGTAGAGCATCTCCTGCATTCCGGGGCCGCCCGCGGGGCCCTCGTAGCGCACGACGACGACGTGCCCGGGCGCCACCTGCTTGGACAGGATCTTCTCGACGGCCTCCTCCTGGGACTCGCACACGAGCGCGCGCCCGACGAAGTGCCACAGGCTCGGGTCGATCCCGGCGGTCTTGATGACGGCACCGTCCTGGGCGAGGTTGCCGCGCAGCACCACGAGGCCGCCCTGTGCGGTGTAGGCGTGCGCCACGTCCCGGATGCAGCCGTTCGCCGCGTCGGTGTCGAGGTGGTCCCAGCGGTTGGAGGTGGAGAACGCCTTCGTCGTGCGCACGCCGCCGGGCGCGGCGTGGAACAGCTCGATCGCCCGGTCGGTGGCCTTCCCGCCGCGCACGTCCCAGTCGGCCAGCCACGCCTCGAGCGTCGGGGTGTGGACGCTCGTCACGTCGTGGTCCAGCAGCCCGGCGCGGTCGAGCTCGCCGAGGATCGCGGGGATGCCGCCCGCGCGGTGCACGTCCTCCATGTGGAAGTCCGGGTGGTTGGGCGCAACCTTGGCGAGGTTCGGCACGCGGCGCGAGATCGCCTCGATGTCGTGCAGCGTGAAGTCGACCCCGGCCTCCTGCGCGGCGGCCAGGATGTGCAGCACGGTGTTCGTCGAGCCGCCCATCGCCATGTCCAGGGACATCGCGTTGGCGAACGCCGCCTTGGTGGCGATGCCGCGCGGTGTGACCGAGTCGTCCTCGTCCTCGTAGTAGCGCTTGGCCATGCCGACGATGCGCCGGCCGGCCTCGAGGAACAGCTCGCGCCGCGCGGTGTGGGTCGCCAGCGTCGAGCCGTTGCCCGGCAGCGACAGGCCGAGCGCCTCGGTGAGGCAGTTCATCGAGTTGGCGGTGAACATGCCAGAGCACGAGCCGCACGTGGGGCACGCGTTGGCCTCGACCAGGCCGAGCGCGTCGTCGGAGACGTTCTCGTCGGCCGAGTAGTTGATGGCGTTGATGAGGTTGAGGTGGGTCGAGGCCACGCCGTCGGCGACCACGGCCTTGCCGGCCTCCATGGGGCCGCCGGAGACGAAGATCGCCGGGATGTTGAGCCGGAGCGCGGCGTTGAGCATGCCGGGTGTGATCTTGTCGCAGTTGGAGATGCAGACGAGCGCGTCCGCGGTGTGGGCCTGGACCATGTACTCGACGGAGTCCGCGATGAGGTCGCGGCTGGGCAGGCTGTAGAGCATCCCGTCGTGGCCCATGGCGATGCCGTCGTCGACGGCGATCGTGTTGAACTCCTTGGCGACGCCGCCCGCCTCGCGGATCGCG
>JAJYTJ010000145.1 GCA_021793115.1 Actinomycetes bacterium
TCGCCGCTGTCGGCGCGGGCGCTCCGGGACGAGGCTGACGAGGACGCGCTCGTCGAGGCGCAGGACGACGAGCGGCCCGTGGCCGCTTCCGACGAGCCGCAGCGTGGTGTGCCCGACGAGCGGAGCAGGGCGGCGCACGACGACCCCGGCGAGACCACGCTCCCGACGCGCGGCGACGCATCGACGCCGCAGGCGTGACCGGATGCTCGAGCGCGACCTGTACGCGCCGGTCCGGGCGCTGCTGGAGGAGCGCGGGTACGCGGTCCAGGCGGAGGTCGCCGGCTGCGACGTGCTCGGCGTGCGCGGCGAGGAGTGCTGTGCGGTCGAGCTCAAGCTGCGGCTGAACCTCGGCGTCATCGTCCAGGCCGTGGCGCGGCAGCGGTTCGCCGACACGGTGCTCGTCGCCGTCCCCGCGCCCGGGCGGGCGTACTACACCGCCCGCTTCCGCGACGTCTGCCGCGTGCTCCGGCGCCTCGACCTGGGGCTCGTCACGGTGCGGGCGACGGGCGCCGCGCGCGTGGACTTCGAGGCGGGAGCCCACGGCGTGCGGCGCAACGCGCGCCTGTGGCGGCAGGCCCTCACGGAGTTCGCCGCACGGCGCACCGACCGCGGCGTCGGCGGCGTCACGCGGGTGCCGCTCATGACGGCCTACCGGGAACGGTCGTTGACCGTCGCCGCGCTGCTGCGGCCGGGTGTGGCGAGCGCCGCGGCGCTCCGGGCCCTCGGGGCGCCCGCCGACACCTACCCGATCCTGTACCGGAACCCGTACGGCTGGTTCACCCGGCTCGGCGGCGGGCGGTACGGCCTGAGCGCGCTCGGCCGGGCCGCGCTGGAGGAGCACGCGGCGCTCCTGCCGCTGCTCCTGCCCCCGACGCCGTCGTCGTCGGCCGGCTCGGCCGGAGACGTGTCCGCGGACCCGTCGTCGGCCGAGCCGGCGGACGACGGGCACGGGGAGGCGCCGCGACCGGGCCGAGCCGGCGGGGAGTCGACGCGACGGGGCCGGGCCTCCGGGGAGCAGCCCCGACCGAGCTGGGCCGGCGGGGCGGCCGCGGCTCAGAGCGCCAGGCCCAGCCCCAGCAGCACGCCGTAGCCGAGCTGGAGCATGCCCGTGCCGACCAGCACCGGCACCAGCGCGATGCCGCGCGCGCCCGCCCGCACCGCCGTGACCAGGAGCGCCGCCGCGATGGCCAGCAGCAGCACGAGCATCGACCACGGCGCGACGACGGCGCACGCGACGCCGAGCAGGATCGGCACGGTGACGAACCACTGGTAGGCGCGGCGCGCGCGGTCGTCGCCGAGCCGGACCGCGAGCGTCCGCTTGCCGGTCTGGGTGTCGGTGGGGATGTCGCGCAGGTTGTTCGCCATGAGCAGCGCGCACGCCAGCAGGCCGGTGCCCACCGCGCCGGCCACGGCCGGCCACGAGACGCGCCCGGCCTGCGTGTAGGTGGTGCCGAGGGTTGCCACGAGACCGAAGAAGACGAAGACGCCCACCTCGCCGAGGCCCCGGTACCCGTAGGGCCGGGAGCCGCCGGTGTAGAACCAGGCCGCGAGGATCGCGGCCGCGCCGACGGCGACGAGCCACCACTGGCCGGAGGCGACGACGAGGCCCAGCCCGGCGAGGGCGGCGACGCCGAACGCCCCGAAGGCGGCGGCCTTGACGTGGCCCGGCCGGGCGGCGCCCGACGCGGTCAGCCGCATCGGGCCGACGCGGTCGAGGTCGGTGCCGCGCACGCCGTCGGAGTAGTCGTTCGCGTAGTTGACGCCCACCTGCAGCGCCAGCGCGACGACGCCCGCCAGTACCGCCCGCACGGCCGACGCGGCGCCGAGCTGCACCGCGGCACCGGTGCCGACGAGCACGGGCGCGACCGCCGCCGGGAGCGTGCGAGGCCTCGCGCCGGCCACCCATTCCTGCCCGCTTGCCACGGGGGAACCCTACGTGGTCGGGGAGGCCGGCCCGCGCTTGGTCGGTCCGGCGGGAGCCGCTCAGCGGTGCCCGCATGCGCGCAGGGAGCGGCTCGGCGGCACCGGCACACCGTCGGGGTCCGATGCAGCGGCGCCCGTACGCCCGCGGGGTCCGGCACAGCGTCGCGCGCGCGTGCTGGCTCCGGCTCGGCGGCGCCCGCACGCCGGAGCGGCGCGACAGGCGCAGCGTCGCCCGCTCCCGGTCCGGCGAGGCCCGGTCCGCCAGGGCGCTACGCCGTCGCCGGGTCCGGTGCCGCGGCGGCGAGTGCGGCGGCCGCCCGGCGGTCGGGCTTGCCGGGTCCCCGCGTCGGCAGGGCGTCCACGACGACGAGGCGGCGCGGCGCGGCCGCCGCGCCGTGGTGGGCCGCGACGAGCGCGCGCACCTCGGCCAAGGACGGCGGCCCGGACGGGCCGACGACGAGCAGCGCCACCACCGACTGTCCCCACTCGTCGTCGGGCACGCCGACGACGCACGCCTCCCGGACCGTGGCCAGCCCCGCCAGCAGCTCCTCGACCGGCGCGGGCGAGACGTTGACGCCGCCGGTGATGATGACGTCGTCGGCGCGCCCGAGGATGACCAGCCGACCCTCGGCGTCGAACCGGCCGAGGTCGGACGTGCGGAGCCAGCGCGTGCCGTCGCCGTCGACCAGGAAGGTGGCGGCGTCGAGGTCGGGCCGGCCGAGGTAGCCGTCCGCGAGCACGGGACCGGCCAGGAGCACGCGCCCGTCCTCGGCCAGCCGCGCACGCACCCCGTCGAGGGGCACGCCGTCGTAGACGCACCCGCCGCAGGTCTCGGTCATGCCGTACGTGGTGACGACGCGGACGCCGGCCGCCGCGGCCTCGTCCAGCAGCGCCGGCGGGATGCCGGAGCCGCCGAGCAGCACGGTGTCGAAGCCGCGCAGCACGGCGCGCCCGGCCTCGTCGTCCAGGAGTCGCACCAGCTGCGTCGGCACGATCGACGTGTACCGGCGGCCCGAGGCGGGCAGTGCGGCGGCCGCGGCGGCGAACGCCGCTGGCCGGAACGGGCCCGCCGGCGCGACGTGCGCCGCGGTTCCGGCCAGCGCCGCGCGCGCCAGCACCTGCAGCCCCGCGACGTGGTCCGGCGGGAGCACGAGCAGCCACGCGCCCGGGCCGCCGATGCGCCGCAGCGTCGCCTCCCCGGAGGCGCGCAGCGCGGCGGCGGACAGGAGCACGTCCCGCGGCGTCCCCGTGGAGCCCGACGTCCGCAGCACCACGGCGACACCCGCCGGCACGCGCGGCCCGGCCGCTGCCTCGTCCCGCACCCCGGCGCGGGCCTCGTCGTGCGGCGGGGTGCGGGTCTCGTCGTGCGGCGGGACGCCAGCCTCGACGTGCGGCCCGGTGCCGGCTTCGTCGCGCCGCTCGGGGCGGAGATCGTCCCGCGCGTCGTCGTGGCCCGTCGCATCGTCGGCTCCGCGCGCCAGGACGCGCAGCGCCGGACCGGAGCCGTCGAGCGCGGCGGCCAGCGCGTGGATGAGGTGCGGGTGGTCCGCGGGCAGGTCACGCAGCGGACGGTCCACCGGTCCAGGGTATTCGTGCCTCCCCGCGTGCCGGGCAACTCGTGGCACCCTGGTACCCGCTTGACCGCGAGGGGACGGAGACACGATGACGACGAGCTGGCGCGGCCCGCTGGGGCGGCCACTGACGGTGGCGCTCCTGGGAGGGTTGACGCTCGCGCTGGCGGCCTGCACGGGGGGCACAGCACCCACGGCGCCGACGCCCTCCACCAGCACCGTCACCGTCCCGGGGACCGTCGACGCCCACAAGCGGCCGGTCCCCACGCCCACCATCGCACCGGTCTGGCCGCTCACCGGCATGCCCATCACGGGCGTCGGGGCGAACCGGCCCGCGCTCGCGGTGAAGATCGAGAACACGGCCGAGGCCCGCCCGCAGGAGGGGCTCAACGAGGCCGACCTCGTGTGGGAGAACATCGTCGAGTTCGGCGTCTCGCGATTCAACGTCGTGTACCAGTCGCAGGTCCCCGGGGAGATCGGCCCGATCCGCTCCGTGCGGCCGATGGACATGCCCGAGAGCGCGCCGCTGCACGGATTGTTCGCGTACTCCGGCGGTCAGACGGGCATCCTGGCGCTGGCGCAGGCCAGCGGCGAGCAGACGTTCTCGTTCGACGCCGGGAACAAGGCGTTCTACCGCATCAAGGCCCGGCTGGCGCCGCACAACGTCTACTCGCACCCGGCCGACATCTGGGCCCAGGCCAGCCCGAGCCGGGTCGCGCCCACGCCGTGGTTCACGTTCGGCCGTACCGCCGCGCAGGCCAGCGCCGCCGTCGCCGGCACGCCCACGAACACCCTGAACTACAGCCTCTCCCCGTACGCACACCCGAACTGGACGTGGGACGCCGCGTCGGGCACGTGGCTGCGGTTCGAGGGCTCGGCGAAGGCGATCACCCAGACGTCCGGTGCGGCCGACGCGCAGATCCATGCGGTCAACGTGCTGACCATCGTCGCCTCGCACCCGAACACCCAGTTCGGCGCCCAGAACAACACGCCCGTCCCCACGTACTCGCTCGTCAACGCCAGCGGCGCCGGCCTGCTGGCCAGCGGCGGCAAGACCATCCCGATCACGTGGACCAAGGGTGCCCAGGACGCGCCCTTGGTCGTCACGCTGGCCGACGGCTCGCCGGCCGTGTTCGCGCCGGGCAACACGTGGATCGAGATGGTCCCCAAGGAGACCGGCAGCTACACGGTCGGCTGAGCGGTCGGCGCGGCCGCGCCGCCGGAGGCAGCGGCGCGGCGCGGGCCCGGTGCGCTCGTCGCGCGTGCCGGACCGGGTGTCTCCTTCGTCGCGCAGGGCCGGACCGCGGCGTCCGCTCGTCGCGCGGCGCCGGCGCGCTCAGTACGAGTAGCCGAACCGCGACCAGTCCGGGTCGCGGTGCTCGAGGAACGCGTCGCGGCCCTCGACGGCCTCGTCGGTGAGGTAGGCCAGGCGGGTGGCTTCGCCGGCGAACACCTGCTGGCCGGCCAGGCCGTCGTCGGCGAGGTTGAACGCGAACTTGAGCATGCGGATCGCCTGCGGCGACTTCGTCGCGACGATGCGGGCGTACTCCAGGCCCGCCTGCTCGAGCTGCTCGTGCGGCACCACGTCATTGACCGCGCCCCACGCGTAGGCCTCGTCGGCCGAGTACTCCCGCGCGAGGAAGAAGATCTCGCGGGCACGCTTCTGGCCCACCTGCCGCGCGAGCAGCGCCGAGCCGTAGCCGCCGTCGAAGCTGCCCACGTTGGCGTCGGTCTGCATGAAGCGGGCGTGCTCGCGGCTGGCGATGGTGAGGTCGGCGACGACGTGCAGGCTGTGCCCGCCGCCGGCCGCCCAGCCGTTGACCAGGGCGACGACGACCTTGGGCATGGTCCGGATGAGGCGCTGCACCTCGAGGATGTGGAGCCGGCCGGCGCGGGCGGGGTCGATGCCCTCGGCCGTCTCGCCCTCGGCGTACCGGTAGCCGTCGCGCGCGCGGATGCGCTGGTCGCCGCCGGAGCAGAACGCCCAGCCCCCGTCCTTGGGGCTCGGGCCGTTGCCCGTGAGGAGCACCGTCCCGACGTCGCTCGTCTGCCGGGCGTGGTCGAGGACGGTGTACAGCTCGTCGACCGTGCGCGGGCGGAAGGCGTTGCGCACCTCCGGCCGGTGGAAGGCGACGCGGACCACGGGCAGGTCTCGCGGGCCGCCGGCCGCCTGCCGGTCGACGCCGCGGTGGTAGGTGAGGTCGGTGAGGCCGTCGAACCCGGCGACCGTGCGCCAGCGCTGAGGGTCGAACGTCTGCGACACCTGCGCCGGCAGCGGGATCTCGGTCACGCGGTCACCCTAACCGCGGCCGCGAGGCGCGGACGCGCGGTGCACCGGCACGCGTGCGGTGCAGGTCCAGGTGCACTCAGCGCTTGGAGGTGCACCCAACGTGTGCCGATGCACCCATCGTGCGGGGGTGCGCCCGGCGCGGTCGCCTGCACCGCGCGCAGGTCCTCTCCGCGCCGGCGGGGCGGCCAGGGTGTCACCCGGGCGGCGCCACGTCGTCGGGCGCCGGCCGGACGCGCCGGACGAGGGCGTCGAGCAGGGCCATCTCCCGCGCGAGCGCCCGGCGGCCCTTCGGCGTGATTCGCACCCAGGTCCGGGGTCGCGCCCCGCGCTCGTCCTTCGTCAGGGCGACGAGGCCCGAGTCGGCGAGCGTCGCCAGGTGCCGCGAGAGGTTGCCGGCCGTGAGGTCGAGGGCGTCGCGCAGGTAGGTGAACTCGACGCGGGACGCCTCGTGCGCGACGACGAGGATCGCCAGCCGCACGCGCTGGTGCACCACGTCGTCGACCTCGAGCGCGGGGTTCGTCGTGCGCTCCGGGAGGTCGCCGGCGCCGGTGTGCTCGGGCCCGGGGGCGGCCGGTACCGGACCAGGGGCCGAGCCCGCCTGGCGCCGGCTGCCGGCAGCGGTGCCGTTCACCGCGTCACGCGGCGCCGTAAGGCCGCGCCCGCCCCCGTGACGATGAGGACGGCGCCGGGCAGCAGCAGGTTGGGCAGCAGCTCGTCCGGACCGGGGGAGGAGAGCCCGAGGTAGTCGGCGAGGTTGGGCAGGTCGTAGAGGTTGACGACGAGCGCGAGGGCCAGCTGCACCACGGCGACGATCGCGAGTGCGCCGCTCCGCTCCGTCCACGCCAGGACGACGAGCACGAGCGCGATGAGCAGGAGGGGCGTCAGCCCTCGCAGGTAGAGCGACTGCCGGGCCGGCAGCGAGCCCGTCGACAGCTGCGCCCGGGACGCCAGCGGGAAGAGCTCCAGGATCCGCGGCGTGAGCGCGAGGAGCACGACGAGCAGCACCAGGCCCGCGGTGATCGCGGGCCAGAGCGGCCCGGCGATACCCCGCCGCGCCGCGGAGCGGCGGTCGTGGACCGCGATGAGCAGTCCCGCGGCGACGAGCGCCACGACCCAGTACAGGCCCGCCCACTCGCCGAGCCGGGTGAACGGTGGCCCGATGCTGGCGAGCGGACCGAGGGCCGGGGACGCCTGAACCACGCCGTTCCCGGTGACGAAGACCCATCGGTCGCGGCCGCCGACGTAGAACGGTGCGGCGAGGACCACGACGAGCCCGAGGATCACCAGCGTGAACGGCCACTGCTGCCGGTCATGCCGCGCCGCGACGCGCAGCCGCCGGATGTCGTCGACCCCGCCCGGGCCGCCATCGGCAACGGGCGGGGGAGGCGCAACCGCGTCCCCGTCGCCGGCGCCCGGGGCCACCGGCACGTCCTGGTCCCCGTCGCCCGCGCCCGGAGCGATCGGCGCGTCCTCGTGCCCGTCGCCCGCCGCACCGACCGGCTCGATGGTCGTCACACGTCCCCCTGTCCCCACGGGACCCGCCGCCGTCGCCTCCCCCTGCACGGCGACGACGTCCGGCATCCCGTCGCACGATGGTGTGCATCGCGGAGCGCCTTAGGTTTACGCCGCAAACCTCGAGCGGGTCAACGGCGGCGGTGCGGCCTAGCCTGGGGCGGTGCCCGTCCCGCCGCTCGCCGCCGTCTGGTCCATCCCGCTGCACACGCGGTTCCGCGGGCTCGTCGTGCGCGACGGCGCGCTGGTCCGCGGCGACGCCGGCTGGGGCGAGTTCTCGCCGTTCTGGGACTACGACGACGACGAGTCGCGCCGCTGGTGGCTGGCCGCGCGCGAGGCGGCCGACGAGGGCTGGCCTGCGCCCGTCCGCACGTCGGTCCCGGTCAACGTCACCGTCCCGGCCGTCGACGCGGCCCGGGCGCGCGAGATCGTCCTGACCTCCGGCGGCTGCCGCACGGCCAAGGTCAAGGTCGCAGAGCCCGGCCAGGCCGCGGCCGACGACGAGGCCCGGCTGGAGGCGGTCCGCGACGCGCTCGGCCCCGACGGGCGGATCCGCGTGGACGCCAACACCGCGTGGGACGTCGACGAGGCCGTGCGCCGGCTGGCCGCCTACGACCGGGCCGCCGGCGGCCTGGAGTACGCCGAGCAGCCGGTGCGCACCGTCGACGACCTGGCGGCGCTGCGCCGGCGCACCCACGTGCCGCTCGCGGCCGACGAGTCGGTGCGGCGCTCCGCCGACCCCATGGCGGTGGTGCGCCGAGCGGCGGCCGACGTCGTCGTGCTCAAGGTGCAGCCGCTGGGCGGCGTGCGCGCCTCCCTCGAGCTCGCCGAGCGCATGGGCCTGCCGGTCGTCGTGTCGTCCGCGCTGGAGTCGTCGGTCGGGCTGGCGGCCGGGATCGCCCTGGCCGCGGCGCTGCCGGAGCTGCCGTACGCGTGCGGTCTGGCCACCGGCCGGCTGTTCACCGACGACGTCGTCGCCGACCCGCTGCTCCCGGTGGACGGGGCGATCGCGGTCCGCCGCCCCGAGCCGGACCCGGCGGCCCTGGCCCGCACGGCGGCGGCCCCGGACCTCGCCGCCCGCTGGTCCGATCGGATGAACCGCGTGGTGGCCCTCGTCACCGAGGGGATCTGAGGGCTCGCCTCGCACGGCGCGCCGGCCGTCGGAACCCGCCGTGGATCCCGCCGTCGCCGCTGGTGGCAGCGTCGCGGCACGTCCCGGGCGCCGCCCGTCCGGCGTACCGGCGGCCTCCGACGTGGTCGACGGGGGCCCCGGCCGGCACGGCATGATGGCTCCGTGACTCCCGCGATCACCGCCGCGCGCGTGCTCGTGCAGTCGCTGGCGGCCCTCGGCGTGCGGGATGTCGTGCTCTCGCCCGGCAGCCGCAGCGCGCCGCTCGCGCTCGCCCTCGCCGACGCCGCCCACGCGCAGCGCCCTGACGGGGCGCCCGCGCTGCGGCTGCACGTGCGGGTCGACGAGCGGTCCGCCGGCTTCCTCGCGCTCGGGCTCGCGCGCGCCGCGGCCGCGACCGAGTCACCCGTGCCGGTGGCCGTGGTGACCACGTCGGGCACCGCGGTGGCCAACCTGCACCCGGCGGTGCTCGAGGCCGACCACGCGGGCCTCCCGCTCGTCGTGCTCTCCGCCGACCGGCCGCACGAGCTGCGCGGCACGGGCGCCAACCAGACCACGGAGCAGCCGGGGATCTTCGGCTCGGCCGTGCGCCTGTCGATCGACGTGCCGGCGCCGGCGGGACTGCCGGGCGAGGCGCGGGACGTCCGCTCGGTCGTCGCTCGCGCCGTCGCCGCCGCGCTGGGCGCCCGCACGGGAGCGCCTGGGCCCGTCCAGCTCAACCTCGCCTTCCGCGAGCCGCTGGTCCCGGCCGACGACGAGCCCTGGCCGGCCCCGGAGACGGCCGGCCTGACGCGCGTCGGGCGCCGCTGGACGGCCGATCGCGTTCCGCCCGCGCAGGCCGCGGCGGCCC
>JAJYTJ010000146.1 GCA_021793115.1 Actinomycetes bacterium
GATCTGGGCGGCCGACGAGCTCGGTGTAGCGCTCGAGCACCGCGGCGGGCGTCGCGCCGTCGATGACGAAGTACTCCAGGCTCTCGCCGGGCACGGAGAACTGGACGCGCTCCACGGCCTCGCTGCCGACCTCGAACGAGACGTGGCCGGTGTCGTTGACGAGCACCCCGTAGCCGCGGCTGCTGAGGTAGAAGGGCACGTTCTTGTACGCCTGCTCGCTCGACGTGCCGCCGTCGGCGTTCCAGATGTCGATGGTCTGGCCGTTCTTCACGAGCGGGCCGAAGCGCTCGCCGAGGCCGTAGACGAGCTCGCCGACCCCGAGGTCCAGCTGCGCGTGGACGAAGCGCCCCTCGGGCGTACGGACGTACCCGAGCGACTTGCCGCCGCTGCGGGTCAGCTCGCGGCCGCCCGAGCGGAACGTCATGCTCCACGGCGCGCCACGGCGCACCTCCACCGTGAGGTCGCCCGTCTGCAGCGTCGCGTCGCCGGCCTCGTCGAGCTTGACCACCCCGGCCGCGTCGCCCTCGTCCGGCACGAACCGCCGCGGCTGCGGCGTCCCCTGGAAGTGGTCCACCCGGACGCGCGCCACGCCCGGCATCGGGGACGAGACCGTCACCGTGAGCGTGGGGCGGTTGAGCACGTCGCCGCGGTCCGCGATGACCTTGGTCGGTGCGGTGACCCGCAGCTGGCCGTCGGTGACGTCGAGGTCGTACGCCTCCTGGGCGTACAGCGCCTCCACGCCCGCGCGCAGCTGCCAGAAACCGTCGGTGAATCGCATGGGACGAACCTTTCGAGGGCGCGACTACTTGATCGCGCCCGCAGTGATGCCGCGGGTGAGCGTGCGCTGGAACAGGAGGAAGAAGACGAGCGTCGGGATGAGCCCGAGCAGGGCGGACGCGCTGGTCGTGGTGATGTCCATGATCCGGTCGCCCTGCAGGCTGGCGATGGCGATGGGCACCGTCTGGTGCGAGTTGCTGACCAGGAACGTCAGCGGGATGAGGAACTCGTTCCACGTCCAGATGAAGAAGAACACCAGCAGCACGGACAACGTGGGCCGCGACATCGGCACCAGCACCCGCCACAGCGTGCGCCAGCGGCCCGCGCCGTCGAGCGCCGCCGCCTCCAGCAGCTCCTTGGGGAACACCGCGAAGACGCTGGCCAGCAGGTACGTGCCGAACGCGCACTGGATGACGGTGAAGATGATGATGACGGCCCAGATGGAGTCGTAGAGCCCGACCGCCTTCGCCATGTAGTACAGCGGGTAGAGCAGGGCCTCCTGCGGCACCATGTTCGCGAGCAGGAACAGCACCAGGAGCGGCACGCGGCCGCGCACCTTGCCGACGCCCAGCGCGTAGGCGTTGAGCACGGAGAACAGCACGCCGAACACGGCGACGAGGCCGCAGATGACCACGCTGTTGCCGAGCTTCTGCAGGAAGTCGACCTTGTTCCAGAACGTCACGATGCCGTGCAGGTACACGTGCGTGGGGATCGACAGCGGGCCGTTGGCCGCGTAGTCGTCGGGCGACTTGAACGAGTTGAGCAGGATGAGGACGAGCGGCGCGACGACGGCCAGGCCGACGACGGCCGCGACGACCAGGGTCAGCCAGTCGCCCGGCCCGCGGTGCTCGTGCCGGTCGGGCGTGCGCCGCGCGGCCGGCCGCGTCCGGCTCGTCGTGCGCTGCTCGGTGACGGCGCTCATCGGCCCTCGTCCGCTCGCTCGAGCCGGTTCTGCAGGACGATGAACCCGATCGACACCAGGACGATGAGCACGGTCAGCGCGGTGGAGATCGTCGCGCCGTAGCCCACCTGCTGGGCCCGGAAGAACTCGGTCCACGAGTAGTAGCTGGGGACCATGGTGGCCGTGCCCGGGCCGCCGCTCGTCAGCGCGTACACCGGCGCGAACACCTTGAGCGCCGCGATGGTGCAGGTCAGGGTCACGACGAAGATCTCGGGCCGGATGATGGAGACCGTGATGGCCCGGAACCGGCGGAACCAGCCGGCGCCGTCGAGCTCGGCGGCCTCGTAGAGCTCGGGGTCCACGCGGCCGAGCGCCGCCATGAACACCACCACGGGGTAGCCCAGCTGGACCCACACCATGATGGCCATGACCGAGACGAGCGCCGTGTCGGGGCTGCCGAGCCAGTCGTGCGCCCACGAGCCGAGCCCGATCGAGCGCAGGATGGTGTTGAGGGCGCCGTCGGTGGGGCGCAGCACCCACCCGATGAGGATGGACGCGACCGCGATGGGCAGGATCTGCGGCAGGTAGTACGTGGCCCGCAGGAAGCTGGAGACCTTGCCGCCGAACTTCTTGCCGACCAGGTCGAACAGCAACGCGGCCAGCACCAGCCCGATGAGGGTCGGCAGCACCACCATCGAGATGATCATGAAGATGCTGTTCCGGAACGACGTCCAGAACTCGGCGTCGCGCAGCAGGTGCGACCAGTTGTAGAGCCCGATCCAGCGGGGCGGCAGCACGCCGCGGTAGTACGTGAAGCTGAGGTACGCGTTCCAGACGAGCGGCACGACGATGACGACGGCCGCGAGGATGGCGCCGGGCAGCAGGTAGAACCAGTAGCTGCCGCGCCGCGCGAGCGGCGACCCGCCGACGCGGGTGTGCAGAGACGACACCGTCTCGCTCCTTCCGTGCAGGCCGGCGGGCGCGCGGCCGGAACCACCGCGCGCCCGCCGGTGCGGTGCTAGGGCTAGGGCTGGTGGACGATCTGGTCGACGCCGGCCTGGTACTCGCTGCCGAGCTCCTGGTTGACCTGGTCAGGCGTCTTGGTGCCGTTGAGCAGCTCCTGGAGCCCCGCGTTGAGCTGCGTGTAGAACGTCGACGTGGGCCAGTCGGGGTAGAAACCGATCCCGTCGCGGGCCGTCAGGGTGGTGAAGTTCTGGATGAGCTCCTTGTTCTTCGGGTCCGTGATGGCGCTCGGGTCGGCCGCCACCGGGATGCCACCCTTGTTGCCCATGAGGTCCTGCTGGGCCTTCTGCAGCGTGATGTCGATGAACTTGTAGGCGAGGTCCTTCTCCTTCGCCTTCGTCGGCACCACCCAGATGTTGCCCGACGAGCCGGGCGCCATCGTCGACTGCGGGAAGAGGAACGTGCCCCAGTCGAACTTGTTGATCTGCTGCTCGAACGTGCCGTACCACCACGAGCCCGAGTAGAAGATGGGCGCCGTGCCGGCCTCGAACGCGTTGCCCGCGTCCTGCGCCTTCATGCCCGCGGCGTTCTTGGAGATGTAGCCCTTGGTCTCCCAGTCCTTGAGGGTCTGGGTGGCGTAGCTGAGCTCGGGGCCGGTCCAGTCCACCTTCGAGGTGTAGGTCTGGTAGGCGTTCACCCAGGTGCGGTCCGCCTTGGACAGCGCCAGCTGGTACCAGAGCTGGCCCAGCGGGTACTCCTGCGCGGCCTCGGCCAGCGGGGTGATCCCGTGGTCGACGAAGACCTGCATGTCCTGCTCGAGCTGCGCCAGGGTGGTCGGCACCGTGAGGCCGTACTTCTGGAACATCGCCTTGTTGTAGTAGAACTCCACGTACTCGCCGTAGTTGGTGACGCCGTAGTAGTTCCCGCTGCCCATGACCCCCTTGTCGGAGTACTTGGACGTGGTGAGCAGGCTCGGGGCGATCTTGTTGGCCCAGCCGTACGTCTGGTAGGCGGAGTCGAGGTTGGTGAGCAGGCCCTGCGTGGCCAGCGTGCCGGCGGTGCCGTTGCCCTTGTTGTACTCCATGACGTCCGGCGCGGAGTCGGAGTTGAGGATCTGGCTGGCGGTGGACTGGATCTGCTCGAACGCCTTGCTCTGGAAGTTGACCTTGGCGCCGGTCTCCTTCTCGAACTCGGCGATCGCAGCGTTCCACGAGGCGCCCATGGCGCTGTCGTTGCTCTCGTAGTCCCACACGGTGAGGGTCTTGCCCTGACCGGACACGGCGGTGGAGACGGGGGCGGCGGCCGAGGCCGTCGGCGAGCCACTGCTCCCGGAGCAGCCCGCGAGCGCGAGGGCCGCGATCCCGGCGACCGCGCAGGTCGCGACGATCTTCTGACGCAACGTGTACCTCCTTGTACGCGACGGACGCGGTCGTTGCGCCGTCGGGCGTTTGTTGTCGTCGCCAACATACGCAGCCGAACCACCATCCCGCAAGTAGCACGGCCGCCGCGGTGCTACGCGAAGGCGCGCGCCGGGTCCGCCAGCACCGAGTCGAACACCAGCTCCGCCCCGCCGATGAGGAGGCTGTCCGGCCCCGCGGGGGCGTGCACCATCCGCAGGCTCGCGCGCGACGAGCTGATCGCGTCGGCCGCCAGGTCGCGGCCCGACGCCCGGCTCAGCGCCGCGAGGAACCCGGACAGCATGACCGCTTCCGGGTTGAACAGGTTCACGGCGTCGCGCACCGCATAGGCCAGCAGCTCGGCCTTGCGGTCGACGAGGTCACGCACCGCCGGGTCGGTGCTCGAGCGCAACGCGTCGCCGAGCAGATCGGCGTCGGCGAAGCCGAGCCCGACGGCCTCGAGCAGCTCCGCCGGCTCGATCTCCGCCTCCAGGCAGCCGCGCGAGCCGCAGTGGCACGCCGCTCCGCGCGGCACGACGAGCATGTGGCCCAGCTCGCCGGCGAAGCCCGCGGAGCCTTCGAGCACCCGTCCCCCGATCAGCGCACCGCCGCCGATGCCGCTCGCGCCGCCGATGAAGTACACCAGGTCGCGGATGCCGCGGCCTGCGCCGAAGACGCTCTCCGCGCGCAGCGCGAGCGTCGCTGCGTTCGCGGCCCGGGCGGGCAGGCCCGTGGCGTCCGAGATCATCCGGGCGATCGGCACCTGCGTCCAGCCCAGGTGCGTCGCCTGCATCACCGTCCCGTCGGCCACGCGCACCTGCCCGGGCACGGCCATGCCGATGCCCGCGATGCGTGGGTGCGTCGGCAGCGCGTGCACCAGGTCGTCGATGGCCGTCGTCGTCGCGGCCACCACCTGCGCCGCGTCGTGGTCGGCGGCCGCCGGGATGCGGGACCGGGCGAGCACCCGCCCGCCGAGCGCCACGACGCCGATGCGGACGGCGTCGACCTCGGGGTTCACCGCGATCGCGACGACGTCCGACGAGGGTTCGACGACGCCGCTCGGCCGCCCCCCCTCCCCCGTCGGCCGAGGCGAGGACTCGTGGGCCAGTCCCAGCTCCTGCAGCTCGCCGACGACCGACGCGATGGTCGACCGGTTGAGGCCGAGGCGTTGCGTCAGCTCGGCCCGCCGGAGGGGGCCGTGGTGGTGCAGCACCTCGAGCGCGGCCGAGAGGTTTCCTCGTCGCAGCTGCTCCGTACCGCCCGCGGCGGGCCGGGACGGCGCGGCAGCCGGACTCGATGGCACGGCCACCACTCTACAAACCGGCAGGTCGGGGCCGGACTGCTTCGCCCCAGGCACACCCGCCGTCGGACGAGACCGCCGCATCGCGGCGCCACCACAACGGGGGCGGCCTCCACCAGCCGCTTCGGCGATCGTCTGACGTCCCGGGTGGCGGACTGGTCGTCGGGCCCGGTTCGCCTGGCCCCCTGCGGCGAGCCGGGCCACCACTCGCGACCGGAGAGCTCCCACGTGTCGGAGACGGAACGCGCCAGTCGGCACGCCGAGCTCGGCGACGCCATGACCATGCCCGCCGCCGCCCACCCGCTCGTCCACGGCACCGACCGGCCCGAGCTTGGCTGATCGTGGACATCAGGACCACGCGCGGTGCGGTCGGACACGTCGTCGCTGGACTCGACGCGTTCAATGGACGGCACCCGTGGAGCCACAACGACCGCTTCCACGGCTGGATCCTCCGGCATCTGCCCACGCACCGCGGCTCTGCACTGGACGTCGGGTGCGGGCGCGGTGGGCTGCTGGCCGAGCTCGCGCCCCGATTCCTGCACGTCGACAGGGTCGACGTGCACGCGCAGATGGCCCGCCTCGCTGCCGCCAGGTTCGGCAACGACCGCCACGTCGCTGTGCACTGCACGCCGTTCGACCACGTGTCCGGCCGCCACGACCTCATCACGATGGTGGCCGTGCTGCACCACCTCGACCTCGAGGCTGCGCTGAGGCATGCGCGCGACCTGCTGGTTCCCTCCGGCAAGCTCCTGGTGGTCGGATTGGCACGTCCCGCCACGGCTCACGACCTCATGTGGGACCTGGCATCCGCTGCCCTCAACCCTGCCGTCGGTCTGCTCAAGCACCCGCGGGCGACCAGGCCGCGCGCGGAAGCGCCGTACCCCGTCGCCGACCCCACGACGACGTTCGACGAGATCACCGCCACAGGTGCCCACGTACTGCCGGGCGCGCGGCTGCAGCGGCGGCTGTTCTTCCGCTACACCCTGACCTGGACCAAGCCCTGAGCACTGCGGCGACAGCGCGCCGGCGGCGGCGCGGCGCCCGAGTCGCATCGGGTCGCGCGGGGAGCTCCGGGCTGGTCCGCGTGGAGATCCGCATCTCGACGGTCGACGACGCGCGCAGGGGGACAGACTTGGCCTCGTGCGCCAGCGGCTGAGCCCGGATCCCTTCGTCATTCCCGGCGAGGTCGCTGCCGCTCCGGTGGAGCCACTCCGTGGGAGGGACTTCGCGGCGACAGTGGGGTTCTTCCGCGCCTCGACAGAAGGGCTCGTCGTCCACGTCGAGATCCTGGCCGTGGGGGCGGCCCACTTCGGCGACCTCGCCGGTGTCGGCGCTCCCGGGCGCCCGGGCCTGTCCCTGTGGGCTGAGGGCGGCGGACGCGTCGTGCTGTCGAACATCATGTCGGGCCACGAGGGCTACCCCGACGACAGCCGGCGTGCGGTCCGAGCCACGTTCGAGCTCTGGCTCCCGTGGGACCTCTCCGAGCCCGATGCTCCCGAGCCGGACATCATCCTCGCCTGGCCGGAACGCACGACGGACGTTCGTCGTGTTCACCTGACCGCTGCCCAGCTGCGCGAGGCCGCGCACGCCAGCCTCCACCTGCCCACCACCGGCGAGACGTGGAACACATCGGAACGTGCCGGCGACGCATGACTTGGGAGCCTGATCCGCTCTCGTAGCCACGGCCCGCGCGGCGCGGGTTCGCGCGCCGGACGAGTCTGGTCTGTGGTTCAGCGCCGCGGGCGGCGCCGGTAAGCGGCCACGGGACGTCCATTGCGCAGGTGCGGTCGCACCCAGCCCTGGGAGTCGTGCGGGTTCGCCAGTCCGTCGCGGATCGCAGCATCGATGCGGAGTCGGTCGGCCCAGCTGCGCGCGGTGCGCCGGTTGTCGTTCTCGAAGGCGGTGGCGAGCAGGCCGCCCGCGGGGTCTTCGATGCCGAAGCTCTCTGCGACGGCAGCCCAATCCCGTGAGCCCGCCTCGACGTCGGCGACGATCGCCACGGCCTGGTCGGAGGTCAGGCCGAAGGACGGCGCGGCCTCGACGAGCTCGTCGACGGACCGGCCGGTGCTCGGGCCTCCGGGGGTGATCGGCGTGGACTCGACGGGCCGCTGCTCGGGCCAGGGGTTGACGTCGAACACCGGCGACCAGGCCCAGCCGTTGGTCTCGCGGATCAGGCCGTGGTTCTTCATGTGGTCGTCGACGTTCCCGATCAGCAGCGTGAAGGCGATGCGTCGGAACAGGCCCTCGCGCAGGCTCGGCGGTTCGGCTGCCTTGTCGCCGGCGGTCTCGACGAGTTCGACGTAGGAGACCACCTCGTCGGGCCGTTTCTCGAGGAGGGTGTCCGCGGAGATGTAGCCGTACCGGCGCGGGCCGGCGCGGTCGAAGCGGCGCGAGACGAGCACGCTGCGATCGGCGTCGAGCCGGTGGTGCGTGAAGTCGGGTGTGGGGATGCCGCAGGAGCGGGCCAGCCGGAGGGCGACGGCTTCCCAGGCTTCTACGTCCCAGTCGTCGTCGCGCTGCGGGAACTTGGCCAGTGCGAGCTCACCGCCGGCGTCGATGACGCCGACCTTCGGGCGTGCGCCACCCATGGACGTGCCGGCGGCAACGAGGCGATCAAGGTCGCTGGGCGTCGCCCTGGCTGCCTCGAGCCGACCGGCGGCTTCGACGAGCAGGCGCAGGTCGACCATCTGCGGCACGCCGTCTCGTGGTTCGCTGAGGAACGGCCCGCCGGGGGAGTCGGAGAACCGGAGGTTGCCTAGGCGTGTGCGGTCATCGACGCCGAGGACGTAGTCGGCCTCGGTGAAGGTGCGCACGCGACGGCCTTCGGCGTTGGCGGCGGTGCGCTCGGCGTTGAACATCAGGTTCCGCCCCCACCGGTCTGGCGCGGTGTCGTCGATCACCCCGGGGATGATGCGTACGCCGGTGAACCGCTGCCAGCCGTCGACGAGTGCGATCTCTGGGCACAGCTCGTAGCGCTGCGGATGGGTCAGCCACGCCTCGGTGAGCCGGACCTGGGTGGAGATCAGCGCTCCGCCCGCGTTCGTCTCGAACCGCAGCTCGGCGGCCTGAACCGTGTGTCCGGTGGGGAGGTCGACGAAGAGGAGGACCTCGCGGCTCATGCGGAGACGGCCTTGGTGGAGGGGCCAGGGCGCGAGGCGGCACGCGGGGTGCGCACGCGCTGGCGCGCGGCGCGGTCAGCGTTCGCGCGGCCGAACTCGGTGCTCAGCGGGTCGGCTGCGGCCACGACCGCTTCAGCCAGGCCGAGCACGCGCAGCACGGACAGCACCGAGTCGATGCGGGGCGACCCGTCGCCGGCTTCGATCCGCGAGAGCGTCGGCCGGGAGATGCCGGCGCGCGCGGCGAGCAGCGCGCTGGTCATGTCCTGGGTGCGGCGTGCGTTGGCGATGTGCGCGCCGAGCGCGCGCAGGTCGCGCATCGTGCGCGTCGAGACGACAGCCATCGCGACCTCCGTCATGTCATCTAGAGTTGACCGTAACCAGGTTACGGTAAGAGTGAGTTGACCGTAAAGGGCTGAACCATGCTCCGCTCGACCCATGTGCAGCGGTGACGGGATCAGGGCCGGAATCGCTCGACAGGGCGCTGGCGGGGCCGCCGAACCTGGCCCGCGACTCGCCGCACTGGTGGCCCCACCGTCGCCAACGCGGCCACAGCGCCGGCGCCTGTGTCCGTAAGGGTGCTGATCAACGACGCGCTGACCGAGACGTCCGTCGACCGGCAGGGGCACGGCTTCCAGCGTGCACTCCTGATTGCTGCGCTCAAGCTCCTTGCCGCCTGTCAACGCCGGGCGAATACTGACCCCCTGCTGCTGAACGGATTTTGACCCCCCTGGTCTTCTTGACTATGGCGTCTTGCGGTGGGCGCGGGTGCGGTAGGAGTCACCGTCCAGGGGTATGACG
>JAJYTJ010000147.1 GCA_021793115.1 Actinomycetes bacterium
AACCGCCGCGCCCAGCCCGAGGGCCGCCCACGCGGGGTCCGGCGCCACCCACGCCGACGCCCCGGACGCCGCTGCGGCAGCCTCGGCCCGCCTTTCCGCACCGGCCCCCGCCGCGGGCGCGGACGAGTCGTCGCCCGCACCGGCGGTGGCCGGGCCGTGCGTCCCCTCGGACGCTCCGTGACCACGCACGTCGTGGGTCCCGCGGTGCGTCGACGGGCGCGCGGCACCGGTCGTGGCGGCGTGGTCGCCCGCGGGGTCCGCGGCACCCGGACGTTCGGCTCGCGCGGCGCGATCCCGGTCGGCCCGGTCGGCGTCGTCGGCCCGAACCGTGCGGTCGCGGTCGGCCCGGTCGGTGCCGTCGGCCCGAACCGTGCGGGCCCGGTCCGTCCGATCGGCCTGGTCGGCCCGCGCCGCGGCCGCGCGACTCCCCGCCGCGTCCGCGCCACCCGGTCCGTCGGGGCGCGCGGCGTCGGGCTGCCCGGCCCGGCCCAGCTGGCGCCGGAACGCCTCGTCGAACGCGTCGGCCGCCGGCGCCGTCACGGCAGGCCGCGGCTGCGCCGTCCCGGGCGCCGCCAGCACCGCGGTCACCCCGCTCATCGCGCCGCCTCCCGGCTCGTCCCGCTCATGGCTCCTCCTCGTGCCGGCGCCCGGCCACCTCGTCGAGCACCATCTGCTCGGCGCGCAGCTCCGCGACCCGCTCCCGCTCCTCGTGGTGCTCCTCGAGCAGCTCCACCGCGCGCTCCTCCTGCCGCGCGTGGGACCAGGCGTCGCGCCGCTCCGCGGCCACCGACCGCGCGTCCGCCAGCCGCTGCGTGTCCTCGACCAGGAGCGACGAGAGGCTGAGCCGGCTCGCTGCCGCCGCGAGGAACGTCGCGCTGTCGACCGAGCCGGTCAGCATCGCGCCGGACAGCCGTTCGGCGGTGTCCCGCGCCCGGTCACGTGCGTCCGCGACGTCGCGCTCCGCGGCACCCAGCACCGCGGCCGCCTCGTCCTCGCGCAGCGACCGCAGCCGCAGCAGGCCCGCCAGCCCGAACCGGTTCACCGCACCGCCCCCGCGTCGAGGAGCCGCACCAGCTCGGCGAGCCGGACCCACGAGCGCTCCGCGGGCGCCGCCTCGTCCATCGGCTGGCGCAGGAACGCGTCGATGGCGCCCTGGTGCGCGATCGCCGTGTCGACGAGTGGGTTGGAGCCCGCGACGTACGCGCCGACGTCGACGAGGTCGGCCACCGCCGCGCGGGCCGCGAGCACCGACCGGAGCCGCTGCGCGAGCTGCGCCTGCTCCCGGGTGACGACACGCCCGGCGACGCGGCTGATGGAGCCCAGCACGTCGATGGACGGGAAGTGCCCCGCGACGGCGAGCCGGCGCTGGAGCACCACGTGCCCGTCGAGGATGGACCGCGCGGCGTCCGCGATCGGCTCGTTGTGGTCGTCCCCGTCGACCAGCACGGTGTACAGGCCGGTGACCGAGCCGGTGGGACCGGTGCCGGCGCGCTCGAGCAGGCGCGCGAGCAGCGCGAACGTGCTCGGCGGGTAGCCGCGGGTCGCGGGCGGCTCGCCCACCGAGAGGCCTACCTCGCGCTGCGCCATGGCCACGCGGGTGAGCGAGTCCATCATGAGCACCGCGTGCGCCCCACCGTCGCGCAGGTGCTCGGCGATCCGGGTCGCCACGAACGCCGACCGCAGCCGCACGAGCGGCGGGGCGTCCGACGTGGCGACGACGACGACCGAGCGGGCGAGGCCCTCCGGCCCGAGGTCGTCCTCGAGGAACTCGCGGACCTCGCGCCCGCGCTCGCCGACGAGCGCGATGACCGACACCTCGGCCTGCGTGCCCCGCGCGATCATCGAGAGCAGCGACGACTTGCCGACGCCGGAGCCGGCGAACAGCCCGAGGCGCTGGCCCCGGCCCACCGTGACGAGCGTGTCGAGCGCGCGCACGCCGAGGTCGAGCGGAGTGTCGACGCGGGCCCGCTCGAGGGGGTGCGGCGCGCGGTTGTCCACCTCGACCCACGCCTGCGCGCGCAGGGGGCCCTTGCCGTCGATCGGGCGGCCCAGGCCGTCGAGCACGCGGCCGAGCAGGCCGGATCCCACCGGCACGCGCAGCGCGTCGCCCACGGGCCGCACCGGCAGGCCGGCGCGCAGCCCCTCGGCGCCGTCCAGCGGCATGCACCGCGCCGCGCCGGACGCGGTGGCGACCACCTCGCCCCGCACGCCGTCGCCGATGTCCACGAGCGCGCCGATGGGCAGGTCCAGGCCGGCGACCTCGACCGACAGGCCGACCGCCGACCGCACACGGCCCACGCGCTGCGGGCGCGCCGCCGCCAGGACCCGGTCCCAGGTCGCCGTGGTCACGAGGCGCCCTCCAGGGCCGCGCGGGCGCGGCGCAGGGCCTCGTCGATGCGGCCGTCCAGCCAGCCGTCCGCGTGCTCGCCGAACGCCTCGCCGCGCCCGAGCGTCGGGTCGGCGACGAGCACCACGCCGGCCGGCAGCGCCTCCACGTCGGCCAACAGCGCGAGGTCCTGCGGGTGCAGGCGCACGGTGACGTCGTCGGCCATCGCGGCCGCCGCCCGCACGCGCGCCAGGGCGGCCGCCGCCGCGGTCCGCTCGTCGGTCAGCTCCACGGCGAGCACGGCGCCGGCCAGCGCGAGCGCGGCCTCGTGCAGCGCCTGCTCGGCCTGCGCGAGCACCGGGACAGCGCGCTCCCGCGCCGCACGGGCCGCGGCGGCGAGCACCGCGAGCGCCGCCTCGGTGCGCTCGTCGGCCTGCCGGGCGGCCACCTCGCGGTCGTACGCCGCGCGGCGCCGGGCGGTCTCGGCGGCGCGCGCCGCCGCCCGGGCCCCCGCGGCGAAGCCCGCGGCGAAGCCGGCCGCGCGCGCGGACTCGCGGTCGGCCCCGATGGGGAGCACGTCCGCGCGTCCGCCGTCGAACTAGCCGAGCAGCGGCGGGAACTGCGCCGGGACCACGTCCTCACGCAACGTACTCGTCCTCCCCGTCGCGGCGGATGGTGATCTGGCCGGACTCCTCGAGCCGGCGGATCACCTGGACGATCGCCGCACGGGCGTCCTCCACCTGGGAGAGCCGCACCGGGCCGAGCAGCTCGATCTCCTCGACGAGGTTCTCCCGGGCCCGCTCGGAGACGTTGCGCATGACGACGTCGCGCACCGCCTCGGCGGAGCCCTTGAGGGCCAGCGCGAGCACCGAGGTCTCCACCTGCCGCAGCACCAGCTGCATCGCGCGGTCCTCGAGGAGCACCACGTCGGCGAAGACGAACATCCGGCTGCGGATCTCCTCCGCGAGCTCCTCGTCCCGCTCCGCGAGGCCCTCGAGGATCGCCTTCTCCGTGGCGGGGTCGGCGCGGTTGATGATCTCCACCAGGGGCTGCACGCCGCCGACGCTGGCCAGCTCGCGCGGCGCGAGCACCGCGGAGGCCTTGCGCTGCAGGCTCTCGGCGACCACCTGCACCAGGTCGGGCGAGGCCCGCTCCATGAGGGCGATGCGGTGCGCGATCGCGGCCTGGTCCTCCGGGGGCAGGCCCGCCAGCACCATCGACGCCTGCTCCGGGCGCAGGTGCGCCAGCACCAGCGCCACCGTCTGCGGGTGCTCGCCGGACAGCAGCGAGACGATCTGGCGCGCGTCCACCTGCTGCAGGAAGTCGAACGGCTGGCCCGCGAGGACGGCCTCGAGCCGGCCCATCATCTCGGCCGCGCGCTCCTCGCCGAGCGACGCGACGAGCAGCTTCTCGGCGAGCGCCGAGCCGCCGCCGACGCCCACGCCGAGCGTGTACGCGGACCAGAACTCGTCGACCACCTCGTCGGCCAGCGCCTGGTCCACGTGCTCGAGCCGCACGATCTCGGCCGTCAGCTCCTCGATCTCGTACTCGTCGAGGCGCTGGAGCACGCGTGCGGCGCGGTCGCGACCCAGCTGCAGCAGCAGCAGCGCCGCCTTCTGCGGGCCCGTGAGCACGGTCGTCGTCATCGGCGCGCGCCCCCGCTCGGCGAGCTCATCCACAGCTTCAGCAGGTCGGCAACCTCGTTCGGCTGCTCGTCGGCCATGGTCTCGATCTCGCGGCGGCGCGCGAGCAGCGGGTTGTCCGCGGGCGCCGGGGCGGGCCCCGTCAGCAGGCCCGCCATGCCGTCCCCGCCCTCGAGCAGCGCGCGCTCGGTCGCGGCGCGCGCGGCCTCGAGCTCGCCCAGGTCGAGCGCCTCGCGCCGGGCCCGGCGCGACCGGCGGCCGAGCACGACGAGCAGGATCAGGAGCAGCAGCACCGCGCCGCCGATCCCGGCCTTGACGTAGAGCGACGTGCGGGCGGAGGCCTGCTGCTGGGCGTCGGCCTGCGCGAGCGCCTGCTGGGCCTGGCTCTGGCGCGTCGTGTCGAACGCCATGCGCTGCACCGAGAGCGTGTCGCCGCGCGTGGTGTCGATGCCCGCCGCGGCCGAGATCGCCGCGGTCAGCGCCGTCATGTCGAGGTTCTTGGCCGCGGTCGCGTCGACAGCCACCGAGACCGACTGCCGGGTGACGCCGCCGGGGCCCGACGTGACCACCTGGGTCTGCTTGTCCACCGAGTTGGTGACGTCGGCGTTCGTCGCGCTGTACGTGCCGGTGCCGCCGCCCCCGTTGGGCACCGCGATGTTGTCCGGCCCGAGCACGCCCGTGGCCGAGGAGCCGCTGCCGGTGTACTGCTCGGTCTTCGTCGAGGATGCCAGCGGCGGCGTGCTCGGCGTGGGGGCGGAGTACTTCTCCGTCGTCGTCTGGCTCGAGTCCTGGTTGAGCTGCGCGGTCACCGTCACGGCGGACTTGCCGGGGCCGACGAGCGGGTCGAGGAGGTTCGCCACGGCCGCGCGCACCTTGGCCTCGTAGTCGGTGGCCTGCTGCGCCGCCAGCGCGCCGCCCGCGGTGCCGCTGCCGACCGCCGAGAGCACCTGGCCCGAGGAGTCGACCACCGAGACGTCGGACGGCGTCATCTTGGGGATGCCCGCGGAGACGAGGTGGACGATCGCCTGCACCTGGTCGGTCGTCAGGCTCACGCCGGGGCGCGTGCGCACGAACACCGACGCCGTGGGGTCGGCCTGCTGCGAGACGAACACGCTGTCCTGCGGCAGCGCGAGCTTGACCGTCGCGGCCTGCACGCCGTCGATCGACTCGACCGTCTTGGCGAGCTCGCCCTCGGTGGCCCGCTGGTAGGCGGTCTGCTGCTGGAAGTCGGACGCCGTCACCGGGAGGCTGTCCAGGAGCGAGTACCCGGCGCCGTCGGTGTTGGCCGGCAGGCCGGCGGCCGCCATGGCGATGCGCTCGGCGTAGAGCTTGGCCTGCGGCACGAGGATCGTGCCGCCGCCGTCGGCGAGCTGGTAGGAGACACCGTCCTTCGTCAGCTGCGTGACGATGGCGGACGCGTCGGCACCGGACAGCCCCGAGAAGAGCGGGCTCATCGTGGGGCGGCCCAGCCAGCCGGCGAGCGCGACGGCGGCGACGGCGACGGCCGCGACCGCGACGACCAGGAACGTCCGCTGGACGAGCGTGAACTGGCGGACCGCCGCGGAGAGGCGGTCGATGATGGTTCGCACCTGCGCGGGCATCAGGCCTGCATCCTCATGATCTCGTCGAACGCGTTGACGGCCTGGTTGCGCACGGCGGCCGTGAGCTCGATGGCCAGCGACGCCTGGGCCGCGGCGATGGTGTAGTCGTGGACGTCGGACAGCTGGCCGGTGACGGCCTGGACGGCCAGGCCGTCGGCGTTGGACTGCATCTGCTGCAGCTGGTCCACCCCGGACAGGACGCTGTCGAAGCCGGTGCCCGACGAGTGCGCGGTGGCCTGGGTCGGCAATGACGGCAGGGTCGGGGCGGTTCCCGTGACCCCGGCGATGGCGGCGATGCTCACAGGTTCTGCCCGATCTTCAGCGCAGCCTCGTACGCACCCTTGGCCCGGTCGATCACGGCGGCGTTCGCCTGGTACCCACGCTGGGCCATGATCAGCTGGACCATCTGGCTGGACATGTCCACGTCGGGGTAGCGCACGTTGCCCTGCGCGTCCGCGAGCGGGTTGTCGGGCTCGTAGACCACGCGGCCAGCGGCGTTGCCGGACGCCACCGCGCCCGCGACCTGAACCCCACCGCCGGGCATCTCGCTGGCCACGATGTAACGGGTCTCGTACGCGGCCTGCGACGTGGGCCGGGCCGTGTTGGCGTTGGCCAGGTTGTCGCTCACCGCGTCGAGCCACTTGCGGTCGACGGTCAGGCCGCTGCCCGCGATGCCGAGGGCGCCGAAGGTGGTCATCAGGCGGTCCTCATCGCGGCGCGGATCTGTGAGAAGCCCGCGGAGACGGCCTGCGTCGCCAGCTCGTAGCGCAGGTTGGTGTCGACGTTGGACAGCGTCTCGGTGTCGAGGTTGACGTTGTTGCCGTCGGTGCGCGTCGGCTCCAGCGAGCGCGACACGGTCGCGGTGGCGGCGCCGCTGCCGTTCGCCACGGCCTGCGTGAGGGCGTCCTCGAACTGGACGCGCTGGGCGTGGTAGCCCGGGGTCTGCAGGTTGGCCACGTTGTCCGCGATCGCGCGCTGGCGCTCGGCCAGGCCGTCCAGCGCGCTGCGCAGCGCCACGGAGGACACGGAGTCGAAGACGCCCATCGGGGCACACTCCTACCGACGTCGAGAGCTGTCGGCCGATCCGTGGCCCCAGGACGAGCAATCCCTGCTCGGCCCGCCCATCGGACGCGCCCCCCGCTTCCTGAGCGGTTCTGCGCCTCCCACCTGCGTCTTCACCCGATGGGACGAGGTCAATCCGGACAACCCCCGACACACCACCCGGCGGGGCCGCCGGGCTCAGCCGTCGAGGTCCACGTAGACCGGGGGGTGCGCGGGCGCGGGTGTCAGGGTGGCCAGGGCGCGTCGGTGGCGCCGCCCGGTCGCCATGGCGGCCGACAGGGCGCCCGCCACGGTGAGCTGGCGCTCGAGGAGGGCGCGGGCCCGCTGCTCGAGCGTCGCCGGCAGGGACCCGAGGCCCTCCGGGGGCGTCCACGGCGCGGCAGGCGCCGGTGCCGGCCGGTGCACGTCCGCGAGCAGGGCTTCCGCCTCGCGGACGGCGATCTCCATGTCGTCGAGGGCCGCCGCCCAGGCGCCCTCCCAGGCCACGCTCGTCGCGGTCATCGGGCGCCTCAGGCGACGCCGAGGACGCCGGCGAGCTGCTCGGCCGCCGCCGGTTCGGCCGCCTGGCCCACCTCGTCGGCGGCCTCGTGCCACGCCAGGGCGAGCGGCTCCAGGAGCGTGCGGCACGCGGTCACGCGGGCGACGTCGCCGGTGGCCCCCGCCTCGAACAGCTGCCGGAGCACGTACGAGTAGACCGACATGAGCGAGCCGGCGCCGTCGAACGCCTGCAGGTCGAGCGTGCCGATGAGCTCACCGACGATCTCCTCGGCGTGCCCGACGAACGGCGCCGCGGCGGCGCGGTCGCCCTCCTCCAGCGCGGTCGCGGCGCGCGTGAGGTCGAGCACCAGGCGGTCGTAGAGCATCGTGAGCAACCGGGCCGGGCTCGCCGTCGCGATCGCGTCGGCGAGGTAGCGGGAACGGGCGTCGTCCACGGGTGGCCTTCCGTCAGGCGGACTTCGACGAGCTCGACGAGCTCGACGAGCTCGTGGTCCCGATCGACCCGAGCACGGACGTGAGGTAGGAGGACTGCGACTGCAGCTGCGACAGCGAGGTCTCCATGGCGGCGTACTGCTGCTCGAGCGACTGCTGCCGCAGCTGTAGCTGCACGCTCCAGTCGGCGATCTGGTTGCCCAGGTCCTGCACCGTGCTCTGCTGCTGCGTGATGTTCGACGTGAGCAGGCCCTGCGTGGGGTCCGAGTACGTGGTCGCCACCGACTGCACGCGCTGCGCGATCGCCGTCACGACCGCCTGCGTCTGGGCCGGGTCGGACTGGAGCGCGGAGGCGAAGGCCGTCTGGTCGAACGTGAACGTGCCGTCGCTGTTGACGACGATGCCCACCGACGACGGCGACACGAGCTGGCCGTTGTAGGTGACCGCGCCGGCCCCGGCGTCCGACACGGCGCTCTGCAGGAACATGACGTCGCTCTCGTTGCCGAGGATGCCCGGCGTCAGCTTCGTCGTCCCGTCGGGGTTCGTCGTCGTCGCGGCCGTGGTCTGGCTCGTGATCTCGCCCAGCACCAGGTTGAGCTGCCCGACGAGGTCCGAACCGAGCTTCGTGAGCGCGGCGTCGTCGCGCGACGTGGCGACGGTGACGTTCGACGTCGTCGGCTGGCTCACCGTGAAGGTCAGGCCGGGCAGCACGCCCGTGAACGTGTTGGTGGCCGAGGTGACGGTCGACGCGGCCGACGTGCCGTCCGGGTTGGTCGCGCCCGGCCACAGCGTGATCTGAGCGTCGCGCGCCGTCTGGGCCGTGATCGCACCCGTCGTGACCATCGTCCCGGTGCCGTCGTTGGCCGTGACGGAGGTCTGGAATGCGCCGGCGGCGCCGGAGGCCTTCGCGGTGAGCTGCAGCTGGTAGCCGCCGCTGACCTGGACGGCCACCGCGTTGACGCCGGCCGCGGACCCGGTGATCGCTTGCGCGATGGCGTCCGCCGAGGTCAGACCGTTCGTCGAGACGTTCGTCACGGTGCCGTTGGCAGCGGTGAACGACATGCTTCCGTTGCCCAGCAGCAGGTCGGCGACCGACGTGCTCGACACGAGCGACACCTGGGTCTGCGCGGTCTGGTTGACCGCGAACGTGATGGAGGCCGGTGTGCCGGTGGACGTCGCGGTCGCGGTGACCGAGGAGTCCGTCGAGGACGCGGTGAGCGCCTGCCAGCTCGAGGCCGTGGCCGCGGTGGTGGCCGCGTCGCCGAGCGAGCCGACCTTGGTGTTCAGCGACTGCAGCGCTGTGATGAGGTTCTGGGTGGCCGTCTGCTTCTGCTGCAGCAGCTGCTGGGGCTGCGACTCGAGTTGCATCAGCTGGTTGATGATGCCGGTGGTGTCCAGGCCGCTGATGAGGCCGCTGATGCTCTGCGTCCCTGACATCTCGTTCCTCCCGGGTCACGCTTCGGCCGGCCGCTGCCGGGTGATGCTGGGGCACCGGCGGCGCGCGGGGACGGCGCGCCGCCGGTGCCAAACCCTGGGCTCCGACTGGG
>JAJYTJ010000148.1 GCA_021793115.1 Actinomycetes bacterium
GCTGCTGATCGCGGTGATGGGTCAGGGCGCGCGCCAGCTACCGAGGAAGAGCGTGGTGGCCACCGCCGAGACGTTGAGCATGTTGATGTACTCGGCGAGGAAGAACCACGCGAACTTCATCGACGAGTACTCGGTGGTGTAGCCGCCGACGAGCTCGCCCTCGGCCTCCGGGAGGTCGAACGGCAGGCGGTTGGTCTCGCCCACCATCGAGATGACGTAGATGACGAAGGCCGGCAGCAGCGGCAGGAACCACCAGGTCCGCGTCTGGGAGCCGACGATCTGGCTGGTCGACATCGACCCGGCGAGCACGAACACGCTCACCAGCGACAGCCCCATCGCGAGCTCGTAGCTGATCACCTGGGCGGTCGACCGCACGGAGCCGAGCAGCGGGTACGTCGAGCCCGACGACCAGCCGCCGAGCACGATGCCGTACACCCCGACCGAGGTGCACGCGAGGATGTAGAGCACCGCGACCGGGAAGTCGGTGAGCTGCAGCGGCGTGTGGATCCCGAAGAAGTTGACCTCGGGCCCCATGGGGATGACCGCGTACGTCAGCAGGGCGCAGAACACCGAGATCATCGGCGCCACGAGGTACACCAGCAGGTCCGCGGCGCGGACGGTGATGTCCTCCTTGACCAGGAGCTTCATGGCGTCGGCCAACGATTGCAGCAGGCCGAACGGGCCGTGCACGTTGGGGCCGGGGCGCAGCTGCATGCGGCCCACGACGCGCCGCTCGAACCAGATCGCGATGAGCACGCTGAGCAGCAGGAACACCACGATCAGCACGGCCTTGACCAGCCAGACCCACCACTGGTCGTGGCTGAAGTCGGCCACCACCGGGCTGCCCGTCGCGGCGAGAAGGTGGTTCACGCCGTGGCCTCCTTCTCCTCGAGCTGCTCCGACGCCTGCGCCGCGCGAGCCAGGCGTACCACGTGCCCCGCGTCCGCGTGCAGGGTGTCCCGCACCGCGCAGTCCGCACCGTTGGTCGGCACCCAGACCACACGGTCCGGCATCGCCGTGACGAGCACCGGCAGCGTCACCGCGCCGGCGTCGGTCGAGACCGTGACGGACTCGCCGTCCGCCACCCCTAGGGCCGCGGCCGTCGCGGCCGACAGCCGCGCGGACGACCGCTTGCCGGTGCCGGCGAGGAACGGCTCGCCGCCCTGCAGCCGCCCGCCGTCCAGGAGCAGGTGCCACGTCGCCAGGACCGCCTGCGTCCCGTCGACCGCCGGCGGCTCGCCCGCGGCCTCGTCGGGCGCGTCGGCGCGCGCGCCGTCCCAGCCACCGAGCTGGTCCAGCTCGGCATGCACGTCGGCGAGCGTGCGCAGCCCCAGCGTGACGCCGAGCGCGTCGGCCACGGCGTCGAGCATCCGGGCGTCGGTCAGCGCGGTGCTCACGAGCGCCTGCGGGAACGGCCGGGGCCGGCCCTCCCACGTGACGAACGTGCCGGGCTTCTCCACCGGCGGCGCGACGGGCAGCACCACGTCGGCCCGCTGCGTCACCTCGGACGGCAGCACCTCCAGGCTCACGACGAAGGCGCGGTCCAGGGCGCGCCGCGCGAGCTCCGGGTCGGGCAGGTCGGCCACCTCGAGGCCGCCGACGACGAGCGCGGCGATCTCGCCGTCCGCCGCCGCCCGCAGGATCGCGTCCAGGTCGCGTCCGGGCTCGCTCGGCAGGGACTCGACGCCCCAGGCCGCGGCCATGTCGACCCGCGCGGCGGAGTCCGCCACGGGACGGCCGCCCGGCAGCAGGCCCGGCAGCGTGCCGGCCTCGACCGCGCCGCGCTCGCCCGCCCGCCGGGGCACCCAGGCGAGCCTGGCGCCGGTGCGCGCCGCGAGCCGCAGCGCGGCGGACAGGGCGCCCGGCACGGTGGCCAGGCGCTCGCCGACGAGCACGACGGCGCCGGGTGCGGCCAGCGCCGCCGCCGCGGCGGCCAGCGCGTCGTCACCGCCCTCGGCGATGCCGTCGAGCACCTCTGCCTCAGTGCCGGGGGCCGCGGGCAGCAGCGTGCCGGCGAGCCGCTCGATGCCGCGCGAGGCGAAGGGCGCCACGGTGAAGACCCGGCCCTTGCGCCGCAGCAGGCCCTGCCGCAGGCGCAGGAAGAGGATGCCGCCCTCCTCCTCGGGCTCGAGCCCGACGAAGAGCACCGCCGGGGCGGCGTCGAGGTCGGCGAACGTCACGTCGAGCGTGCGGCCGGCGACGTGGTGGGCCAGGAAGGCCGCCTCCTCCGCGGAGTGCGGGCGCGCCCGGTGGTCGACGTCGTTCGTGTGCAGCGCGACACGAGCGAACTTTGCGTAGCCGTACGCGTCCTCGAGCGTGAGCCGGCCGCCGGGCAGCACCGCGGCGCCGCCCTTCTCGAGCGCTCCCGCGAGCCCCGCCGCCGCGGCGTCGAGCGCCTCGGTCAGGCTCGTCGCGTGCAGCTCGCCGTCCTCGCGCACCTGCGGCACGGTCAGCCGCTCGGGCGAGGCCTGCCACGGGAACGCGAAGCGGTCCTTGTCGGTGATGAACTCGGCGTTGACCGCCGGGTCGTTGCCCGACAGCCGCCGCAGCACCACGCCGCGCCGGTGGTCGATGCGGATCGCGGAGCCCTGCGCGTCGTGCTCGGCGACCGACGGCGTGGACACCAGGTCGAACGGGCGCGAGCGGAAGCGGTACGCGGCGCTCGTCAGCGCGCCGACCGGGCAGATCTGCACGGTGTTGCCGGAGAAGTACGACGCGAACGGCCGCCCGCTGACGTCCAGGCTCGTCTCGCCCACCGGGGCCTCGCCCGCGATGTCGAGCACCTGCGTGTCGAACGTGCCGATCTGCTGGCGCGCGCCGCGCATCTGCAGGTCGATGAACAGGTCGCCCGCGATCTCCTCGGAGAACCGCGTGCAGCGCTGGCAGAGGATGCACCGCTCGCGGTCGAGGAGGATCTGCGTCGAGATCCGGATCGGCTTGGCGTAGGTGCGCTTCTCGTCGATGAACCGGCTCGTGGCACGGCCGTTGCTCATCGCCTGGTTCTGCAGCGGGCACTCGCCGCCCTTGTCGCAGACCGGGCAGTCGAGCGGGTGGTTGATGAGCAGGAACTCCATGACGCCGTGCTGCGCCTTGTCGGCCTCCGAGGAGGTCCGCTGCGTCTTGACCACCATGCCCGGCGTCGCCTCGAGCGTGCACGACGCCTGCGGCTTCGGGAACTTGGCGAGCTGGTCGCCGCGCGGCGCCCACACCTCGACGAGGCACTGGCGGCACGCGCCGGCGGGTGCCAGCAGCGGGTGGTCGCAGAACCGCGGGATCTGGATGCCCAGCTGCTCGGCGGCGCGGATGACGAGCGTGCCCTTGGGCACGGTCGTCTCGACGCCGTCGATGCTGAACGTCACCGTCGCGGTGGGCTCCGGCGCGACGGCCGG
The DNA here is from genome assembly GCA_021793115.1 of Actinomycetes bacterium. The sequence goes on from JAJYTJ010000148.1 coordinate 3,390, forward strand.
TGCCGCGGGCGGCACCAGGGGCGTCACGCCGGTCGCCCGGGGTCGCGGGGTCGTCACGGTCATCAGTGCACCCCCGCGAGCTGCGCCGAACGGCGCGGCGTATAGGCGAACAAGGAGCTCTTCTCCGGCGGGAACAGCACGTCGGCGGGCGTGTGCATGCCGGCCTCGAACTCCTCCCGGAAGTACTTCAGCCCGGACTGCACCGGGCTGACCGCGCCGTCGCCGAGCGGGCAGAACGCCCGCCCGAGGATGTTGTCGGACACGTCCGACAGGACCTCGAGGTCGCCCGGCTGGCCCTCGCCGGCCTCGAGGCGCTTGAGCACCGCGACCAGCCAGTACGTGCCCTCGCGGCACGGGGTGCACTTGCCGCACGACTCGTGCTTGTAGAACTCGAGCCAGCGCGTCACCGCACGCACCACGGAGACGGTCTCGTCGAAGATCTGCAGCGCGCGCGTGCCCAGCATCGAGCCGGCCTTGCCGACCGACTCGTAGTCCAGCGGCACGTCGAGCTGCTCCGCGGTGAAGATCGGCGTCGACGATCCACCGGGCGTCCAGAACTTCAGCTGGTGTCCCGTGCGGACGCCGCCGGCCATGTCGAGCAGCTCGCGCAGCGTGATGCCGAGGGGCGCCTCGTACTGGCCGGGACGCTCGACGTGGCCGGACAGGCTGAACAGGCCGTGGCCCTGCGAGCGCTCGGTGCCCATCGCGGAGAACCACGCCGCGCCGCCGCGGACGATGCCGGGGACCGACGCGATGGTCTCGACGTTGTTGACCACGGTCGGCCGCGCGTAGAGGCCGGCGACCGCGGGGAACGGGGGCTTGAGCCGCGGCTGGCCGCGCCGGCCCTCGAGCGAGTCGAGGAGCGCGGTCTCCTCGCCGCAGATGTACGCGCCGGCGCCGGCGTGCACCGTGACGTCCAGGTCGAAGCCGGTGCCGAGGATGTTCTTCCCGAGGAAGCCAGCCTCGTACGCCTGCTCCACCGCCTGCTGCAGCCGCCGCGTCGCGTGCACCACCTCGCCGCGGATGTAGACGAACGCGTGGTGGCAGCCGATCGCGAAGCTCGTGATCGCGATGCCCTCCACGAGCGACTGCGGGCTGGACAGGATGAGCGGGATGTCCTTGCAGGTGCCCGGCTCGGACTCGTCGGCGTTGACGACGAGGTAGCGGGGGCCACCGTCCGGCGCCGGCAGGAACGACCACTTCATGCCGGCCGGGAAGCCGGCGCCGCCGCGGCCGCGCAGGCCGGAATCCTTGACCATCGCGATGAGGTCGGCGGGCTGCAGCGTGAGCGCCTTGCGCAAGCCCTGGTAGCCGCCGGTCGCCTGGTACGACGACAGGCTCCAGGAGTGGTCGGCGTCCCAGGCCGCCGAGAGCACGGGTGTCAGCGTCGTCGTCACTTCGCCTCCTCGGCGGTGCCGTCGGCACCGCGGGCCTCGTCGCCGAACGGCGCCGCCGCCCAGCCGTGCTCGTGGGCGACCTTGAGGCCGGCCAGCGTGGCGGGTCCGGCGGTGTCGCCCTCGTCGGCGCGTCCGTCCGGGAACCCGGCGAGCACGCGGCTCATCTCCTTGAACGTCACCACGGTGTCCGCGCCGCGCGTCGGCCGCACGGGCGTGCCCGCCCGGAGGTCGTCGACGAGCCGCGTGGCCGACTGTGGCGTCTGGTTGTCGAAGAACTCCCAGTTGACCATCACCACGGGCGCGTAGTCGCAGGCCGCGTTGCACTCGACGCGCTCGAGCGTCACGGCGCCGTCCGGCGTCGTCTCGTCGTTGCCGATGCCGAGGTGCTCGACGAGCTCCTCCCAGATCGCGTCCCCGCCCATGACGGCGCAGAGCGCCGTGGTGCACACGCCCACGGTGTACGTGCCGTTCGGGTGCCGCTTGTACTGCGTGTAGAACGTCGCCACGGCGCTCACCTCGGCGGTGGTCAGCCCGAGGGTCTCGGCCGCGAACGTGATGCCGCGCGGCGAGACGTAGCCGTCCTCCGACTGCACCAGGTGCAGCAGCGGCAGCAGCGCGGACTGCTGCTTCGGGTACCGCGCGATGATCGCCGCGGCGTCGGCGGCGAGGCGCTCGCGCGTCGCGTCGTCGTACCCCGTCGCGTGGGTCTGGCCGAGGGTCCGGCCCTGGGGCTGGTTGGTCATCAGCGGTCCACGCCTCCCAGCACGGGGTCGATCGAGGCGACGGCGGCGACGACGTCGGCGAGGTTGCCGCCCTCGCACATGACCGACACCGCCTGCAGGTTGTTGAAGCTCGGGTCGCGGAAGTGCGCCCGGTAGGGCCGGGTGCCGCCGTCCGAGACGACGTGCACGCCGAGCACGCCGCGGGGGTGCTCCACCTCGCTGAACGCCTGCCCGGCCGGGACGCGGAAGCCCTCGGTGACGAGCTTGAAGTGGTGGATCAGGGCCTCCATCGAGGTGCCCATGATGTCCTTGATGTGCTCGAGGCTGTTGCCCTGGCCGTCGGGACCCACCGCCAGCTGCGCGGGCCACGCGATCTTCTTGTCGGCGACCATGACCGGCGCGTTCGGGCCGAGGGCGGCGAGCCGGTCGAGGGTCTGCTCGACGATGTGGATCGACTGCCACATCTCCTCGAAGCGGACGACCATCCGGTCCCACGCGTCGGCGTTGGTGCCGGTCGGCACGTCGAAGTCGTACGTCTCGTAGCCGCTGTACGGGTTGGCCTTGCGCACGTCGTACGGCAGGCCGGCCGACCGCAGGATGGGCCCGGTCATGCCCAGCGCCATGCAGCCCGCCAGGTCGAGGTAGCCCACGTTCTGGTAGCGCAGCTTGAGGATGGGGTTGGCCAGCATGAGCTTCTGCAGGTCGCCCGCGTACTTCTTGACGCCGACGAGCGCCTCGCGGACCGCGTCCACGCCGCCCGGCGGCAGGTCCTGGACCACGCCCCCGGGGCGGATGTACGCGTGGTTCATCCGCAGGCCGGTGATGAGCTCGAAGACCTGCAGGATGTGCTCGCGGCCCTGGAACGCCAGCGTCATGATCGTCGTGGCGCCGAGCTCGTTGCCGCCCGTGCCCAGGCAGATGAAGTGTGACGCGATCCGGTTGAGCTCCATCATCATCACGCGGATGACCGAGGCCTTCTCGGGCACGTCGTCCGTGATGCCCAGCAGCTTCTCGGTGGCCAGGCAGTAGGCGGCCTCCTGGAACAGCGGGGCCACGTAGTCCATGCGGGTGCAGAACGTCACGCCCTGGGTCCAGGTGCGGAACTCCATGTTCTTCTCGATGCCCGTGTGCAGGTAGCCGATGCCCGCGCGGGCCTCGGTCACCGTCTCGCCCTCGATCTCGAGCATCAGGCGGAGCACGCCGTGCGTCGACGGGTGCTGCGGGCCCATGTTGACGACGATGCGCTCCTCGCCGAGGCGAGCGGCCTCCTCGGCGATGGTCGACCAGTCACCGCCGGACGCCTCGAACGAGGACAGGTTCGCCGTGGTCTCGTCGTCCACCACCGGCCGGGTGGCGTGCACGTTGCTCATCAGGAGTACGACCTCCGCTGGTCCGGTGGCGGCGTGGTGGCGCCCTTGTACTCGACCGGGATGCCGCCGAGCGGGTAGTCCTTGCGCTGCGGGTGTCCCGGCCAGTCGTCCGGCATCTCGATCCTCGCCAGGCTGGGGTGGCCGTCGAAGACGATGCCGAAGAAGTCCCAGGTCTCCCGCTCGTGCCAGTCGTTCGCCGGGTAGACGCCGACGGTCGACGGGATGTGCGGGTCGTCGTCCGGCGCCGTGACCTCCAGGCGCAGCCGGCGCCCGTGCGTCACCGACACCAGGTGGTACACCGCGTGGAGCTCGCGGCCGGCCTCGTGCGGGTAGTGCACGCCGTTGACGCCCATCGACAGCTCGAACCGCAGGTCCTGGTCGTCGCGCAGCGCCTGCGCCACCTCGACGAGGTGCTCGCGGGCCACGGTGAGGGTGAGCTCGCCGCGGTCGACGACGACCGACTCGACGGCCGCCGCGAACGTGGTCCCCGACTCGTCGAGCATCTCCGCGAGGATGTCGACCACCTCGTCGAACCAGCCGCCGTACGGGCGATCGCTCGGCCCCGGCAGCGCCACCGGCACCACGAGGCCGCCGTAGCCGGACGTGTCGCCGGAGCCGTGCACGCCGAACATGCCCTGCCGCACGTCGATGACGGGGATGACCCCGGTGACGGTGCGGCCGGCGTTCTGGGCGCCGGCCTCGAGCGCCGTCTCGCTCGTCGCCTGCGCGGCGGCCGCGGCCGGCGTCGTCGCCTCGCCCGGCTTCACGACGGCGGCCGCATCGGCCTTCTCACCGGTGGGGGCGGACGTCCGAGCGGCGTCGCGCGTCGCGTCCTTCGTCGCACCCACCTCGGCGCGCGTGTCGGGCGGCGTGGTGCCCACCTCGGCCTTGCCGACGGCGCTGACCACGTCGTCGGCCTTCTTCGTCGGATCGGTCATCGCAGCAGGCCCGTCATGTGGGAGGTCGGGGTGGCCTCGAGCGCCGCCTTCTCGGCGGCCGCGGCCGCGGCGCGGCGGTCGACGCCGAGCGGCGAGTGCTGGATCTGGTCGTGCAGCGCGAGGATCGCGTGCAGCAGCATCTCGGGGCGGGGCGGGCAGCCCGGCAGGTAGATGTCCACCGGCACCACGTGGTCGACGCCCTGCACCACCGCGTAGTTGTTGAACATGCCGCCGGAGCTGGCGCAGACGCCCATGGAGAGCACCCACTTGGGCTCGGGCATCTGGTCGTAGACCTGGCGCACGATCGGCGCCATCTTCTGCGACACGCGCCCGGCGACGATCATGAGGTCGGACTGGCGCGGCGAGGCGCGGAACACCTCCATGCCGATCCGGGAGATGTCGAACCGCGGACCACCGGTGGCCATCATCTCGATCGCGCAGCAGGCCAGGCCGAACGTCACCGGCCACAGCGACGCCTTGCGGACGTAGCCGACCATGCTCTCGACCGTCGTCAGCAGGATCCCCGAAGGGGCGTGCTCCTCGAGCCCCATGTCAGGCCTCGCTTCCCGCGCTCGTCGTCCCCGTGCGTGCCCCGCTCAGTCCCATTCGAGCCCCCCGCGCCGCCACTCGTAGACGAACGGCACCGTGATGAGGGCGAGGAAGCCGAGCATCGCGATCAGGCCGAACCAGGCCAGCTCGCCGAAGTCCACCGCCCACGGGTAGAGGAAGACCACCTCGATGTCGAAGACGATGAACGTCATCGCGACCAGGTAGTACTTGATCGGGAACCGCCCGCCGCCGATGGCGTGCGGCGTCGGCTGGATGCCGCACTCGTAGGCCTCGAGCTTGGCGCGGTTGTAGCGCCGCGGTCCCAGGATCGCCGACGCCCCGACACCGCCGAGCGCCATCACGCCCGCGATGCCCATCATCCACAGGAGCGGGACGTACGGGTTGCTCATCGGGTCCTCCACGCAGTCGTCGCGGGACAGCAGATCATGCCGATTCTCATGCCCGGGGCACCATCCTCGTCATGGCGGCGATGACGCGGTCGAACGCGTCCCCGCCGTGGGGCTCGTAGCAGTCGGCCAGAAGCTTGTGGGTGAACCGCATGACGAGCGGGCGGGGTAGACCGTAGCGCGTGCAGGCCCGCATCACCTGCGGGTGCTCGATGAGCTTCACGAAGATCCGCCCCAGCGTGTAGTAGCCACCCAGGTCGTCCTTCATCCTCGTCCCGTAGGCGGCGAACGCGCGC
>JAJYTJ010000149.1 GCA_021793115.1 Actinomycetes bacterium
CCCCGCGATCGCGGAACCATTCGGCGGCCCGCCGCAGCCGGGCGGTGTCGGGCCGGCCGCGAACCGGCTCGAACCGGCGCCAGTAGAACGGCAGCGTGGCGGTGTTGAAGAGGTCCAGCCAGAGGTCAGCGAGGCGCTCGAGGTTCTCGTGCGCGCCACCGAAGACGTTGCGGCGGATCTCCCGCTCGCCGTTCGCCAGGGGCACCAGGTCGAACCCGATGTTGCCGAACGCGAACTCGTGACGGCGCTGCGCGACCGTGACGTCCGTGTCCGCCAGCGGCCGGCCCGCGGCGTCACGCACCGTGACCACGGTGCGCGACGTGCGGTGCGCGTACCGGTCCGCGCGGGGGAGGACAACCTCGTGCATCACGTGCTCCTCGATGTCAGGCGACCGGCGCGGGCGCCACGATCGCGACCTCGGTCCACCGGGCGTCGGCCGTGGTGATCGGGTGGCGCGGGCCGGCCAGCACCGTGCCGGTCTCGGTCTCGCGCACCTCGCACGAGGGGCCCACCCAGAGCTGCACGGCGCCGGGCTCCACGGACCGCACCAGGTCCCGGCCGGAGAAGGCGAGCCGCGTGGTCGGCACCCGGAACCGCACCTCGACCGACTCCCCGGCCGCGAGGTCGACGCGGGCGTACCCGACGAGCTGCGCCACCGGCCGCGTGATCGACGCCACCGGGTCGTGGGCGTAGAGCTGGACCACGTCCGCGCCCGCGCGGGCGCCGGTGTTGCTCACCCGCACCGCGGCCTCGAGCACGCCGTCGGTGGCGACCTCCGCCGCCACGACGAGGTCCTCGTGGACGAACGTCGTGTACGACAGCCCGAAGCCGAACGGCCGGGCCGGCGCCGGGTCCAGGTTCGAGACCGACGACGCGCCGCCGAGCGTGGGGTGCAGGTACGAGTACGGCTGCGCACCGCCGGACCGCGGCAGGCTGACGGGCAGCCGACCTGACGGGTTGACGCGCCCGGTGAGCACGCCGGCGATCGCGGCGGCACCCTCCTCGCCGGGGAAGAACGCCTGGACCACCGCGGCGCACCTGTCCACGGCCCAGCCCATGGCGTACGGGCGCCCGGTGACGAGCACCAGGACGACCGGGGTCCCGGTGGCCAGCACGGCCTCGACGAGCGGTCGCTGCACACCCGGCAGGTCCAGGTCGTCGGTGTCGCAGCCCTCGCCGCAGGTGCCCCGGCCGAACAGGCCCGCCTGGTCGCCCACGACGACCACGGCGACGTCCGCCGCGGCGGCGGCCGCCACCGCCTCGTCGAACCCGGAACGGTCCGGGTCCTCGACACCGCACCCACGCGCGTAGCTGACGTCGGCGTGCTCCGACCTCAGGGCGGCGAGCACGGTCGGCACGTCGAGGCCCAGCTCGACGCCGGGGAAGTTCGCCAGCACGTGGTTGGTGAACGAGTAGCACCCGAACAGGGCCTGCGGCCGGTCCGCGTTGGGCCCGACGACCGCCACCCGCAGGCCCGGCGCGAGCGGCAGCGTGCCGTCGTTCGCCACCAGCACCACGCTCTCCTCCGCGAGCTGCGCCGCCAGCCGGCGGTGCTCCGTGGGGTCGAGCGGCCCCGGGTCGGCCGCAGGCTCGTCGAACCGTTCGTCGAGCAGGCCGAGCTCGGACTTCTGCGTCAGCACGCGTAGCGCGGCCTGGTCGACCAGCGACTCGTCGACCGCGCCGGTGCGCACCGCCTCGACCAGCTCGAGGTAGGCGTTGCCCGTCGGCAGCTCGACGTCGATGCCCGCCGACAGCGCCTGGGCGGCGGCGTCCGCCAGGCCGTCGGCGACCCCGTGCAGCGTGGCGAGGAACGCCACCGCGAAGTAGTCGGCGACGACGACGCCCGTGAAGCCCCACCGCTCGCGCAGCGTCTGCGTCAGCAGCTCGTGGCTGGCGGCCACCGGCAGCCCGTCGATCTCGGCGTAGGAGTTCATCACCGAGCGAGCGCCGCCGTCGAGCACGGCCATCTCGAACGGGGGGAGCAGCACGTCGGCCAGCTCGCGCGGGCCGGCGGACACGGGCGCGAGGTTGCGGCCGGCGCGTGACGCGGAGTAGCCGACGAAGTGCTTGAGCGTGGCCACGACGCCGGCGTCCTGCAGGCCCCGCACGTAGGACGTGCCGACCGTCCCGACGAGGTAAGGGTCCTCGCCGATGCACTCCTCGACCCGGCCCCAGCGGGCGTCGCGGACCACGTCCAGGAGCGGCGCGAGACCCTGGTGCACGCCCAGCGAGCGCATGGTGTCGCCGATGGCGCGCCCCATCCGCTGCACCAGCTCGGCGTCGAACGACGCACCCCACGACAGCGGCGCGGGGAACGTCGTGGCCTGCCACGCCGACAGTCCGGTCAGGCACTCCTCGTGCACCATCGCGGGGATGCCGGGGCGGGTGTGCTCGACGAGCCATCGCTGGCGCTCCCGCAACGCCTGCGCCGCGGCCACCGGCTCCAGCGGCGTGGTGCCGTAGAACCGGGTGATCTGCCCCAGGCCGTGACGGGCGAACTCCTCGAACGGCGGGGTGTCCTGCTCCATCGCGTCCTGCATGGGGGCGACCTCGGCGCCACCGGCCGCGACCCAGACGCCGACCAGCTGGGCCAGCTTCTCCTCGAGCGACAGGCCGGCCAGCAGCTCGCGGGCGCGCTCCTCATGGTTCGTCACAGATCAGCCTTTCGTGCCACGGGCGCCGGGGTACCGGTCCCCGACGTGGTTATCGGTGATGACGACGTGCACGTCGTCAGGGCGAACGCCCTCGGCCTCGAGGTCGCCGGCGAGCGCCTGGAACGCCGCGTCCGGCTCGGCGATGCACCCGCCATGCGTCGCCTGCATCCGCCCGTCGATCGGGTCGCGGCGTTCCTCGCCACGGTAGTGCCGGGCGGCGACGTCGCCGGCCACCGGCACGGGACGGACGACGCAGGACCGGTCCGGGTGGCGTTCTCGTGGGTCACGAGCGGCATGGTGCTCGCCCCCTAGACCTGGCTCATGCCGCCGTCGACCACCAGCTCGGCGCCGGCGACGAAGCTCGACTCGTCGGACGCCAGGAACAGCACCGCGGCGGCGATCTCCCGGGGGTCCGCGATGCGACCCACCGGGATCTGGGCGGCCACCTGGGCGATGACGCCGGCGTCGTCCTGGAAGAAGTCCGAGAAGCCGGCGGTGCCCGTGGGGCCGGGGCTGATCGCGTTGGCTCGGATGTGCCGCTCGCGCAGCTCCGCGGTCAACGTGCGGGCCAGCGAGCGCACGGCCGCCTTCGTCGCGTTGTAGACCGCGTGGCCGGGGCCGCCGTTGCCGCCCGCGATGGAGGACGTCAGGACGATCGTGCCGCCGTCGCGCATGAGGGGGACGAGGGCCTTCGTCGTGAAGAACGCGCCGCGGAAGTTGAGGTCGCTCACGCGGTCGAACTGCTCGGCCGTGGTGTCGACGACCGCCGTGGCGACGACGTCCCGGCCCGCGTTGACGAACACGGTGTCCACCGGACGCCCCAGCGCTCGCAGCTGGTCCGCGAGCGCGTCGAGGTCCGCGATGTCGGCCGCGTCGGCCCGGGCGGCGATCGCGTGCGGCCCCAGCGCCGCCACGGTCTCGTCGAGCTCGTCCTGGAACGGCGAGACGACGACCACGTCCGCCCCCTCGGCGACGAACCGTGCCGCGGTCGCCCGCCCGATGCCCGCGGTGCCCGCCGTCACCACGGCGAGCCTGCCCTCGAGCTGTCCCATCAGTCCTCCTCACCCGGGTAGCGCACGCCGGTCTGGCGGCGTGCCTCGTCGAGCACCTCGAGCACGCCCAGGCTCGCGGCCAGCGGCATGTCGACGCTGTCGGTCGCCCCGGCGAGCAGGCACGACTCCACCTCGGCGACCTCGAGGCCGTACCCGTTGCCGGGCGGCAGCGGGTGGCGTTCGGTCCGTCCCCCCGCGGCGGTGGCGACGGTGATCTCCTCGGTGCGGAAGATCGGGCCGGCGGCCTCGATCCAGCCCTCGGTGCCGACGACGGTCGCCGTCGACCCTGCCTCGCTCACCGCCGAGCAGGTGAGCTGGGCGATGCGGGCGTCGCCGTAGGTCCACAGCATCGAGTCAGCCGCGTCGACACCGGTGGGTGCCAGGGTGGCGCGGGCGGTCACGGCGTCCGGGCGCCCCAGGAGCTGCCACGCCAGCGCGGCGGGGTAGACGCCCAGGTCCAGCAACGCCCCACCACCCACCTCGGGGTCGAAGAGCCGGGCGCGGGGGTGGTACTCGAACGCATGGGAGAGGTCGATGCGGACGGCCCGGACCTCGCCGATCTCGCCGGAGGCGACGATCTGAAGGATCCGGCGCACGGCAGGGGAGAGCCGCGTCCACATCCCTTCGAGGCACAGCAGGTCCCGCCCCGCCGCCTCGTCGGCGATCTCCCGGCCCTGGCGCGCGTTGAGCGCGAGCGGCTTCTCGACGAGGACCGGCTTGCCGGCCCGCAGCGCCGTGAGTGCCGCCGCGTGATGCTGGGCATGCGTGGTAGCGACGTACACGACGTCGACGGCCGGGTCGGCGACGAGCTCGTCGTACGAGCCGTAGGCCCGTGCCGCCCCCAACCCGTCGGCGAGGCGGAGGGCGCGCGGCAGGTCGCGCGAGGCGACGGCCGCCACCACGCTCCCGGGCGATGCCGCGATGTCGGCCCCGACGGTCGCGGCGATGCCGCCGGCGCCGAGGATGCCCCACCGGGCCGGCCTCACTTGAGCGCCCCGGCTGCGAGACCCCGCTCGAAGTACTTCTGCAGCAGCAGGTAGGCGAGGATCTCGGGCACCGCGGTGATGACCGCGGCCGCGAGCACACCCGTCTGGTCGTTCGTGTACTGGCTGATGAAGAACGACGGCAGCAACGTGACCACCTGCTTGCTCGGGTCGTTGAGCATGAGCATCGGCAGCAGGTAGGCGTTCCACGAGTTGATGAGGGTCAGCACCACGATCGCCGCCGCGATCGGCCGGGTCAGCGGCAGCACGATGTGCCAGAAGACCTGGACGATGTTGGCACCGTCGACGCGGCCCGCCTCCATGAGCTCCGTGGGGATGCCGTCGAAGAAGTTGCGCGCCAGCAGCACGGTGAACGGCACCTGGAGCGCGGCCAAGGGGAGGACCACGGCGATGAGCTGGTTGTACATGTTGAACGTCGAGGCGGTGACGAACAGAGGGGTCAGCAGCACGGCCTCCGGCATCGTCAGCGCCGCAAGGATCACCCAGAACCAGATCTCCTTGCCGGCGATGCGCAGCTTGGAGAACCCGAAGGCCGCCAGCATGGTGCACACGTAGACCAGGAGGATGTCCGACACCGAGATGAGTGCGCTGTTGCGGAAGTAGGTTCCCACGACGCCCGTGCCGAAGACGGCCTTGTAGTTGCCGATCCCGCGGCCGGCGAGCGAGCCCTGCACCGCTGCGACGAGCGGCAACAGGTAGGGCACCGCGATGAGGGTCGCCACCACCTGGAGGACGCACCGCGTGCTGATGCGACGTGCTTCGAACACGACCGGTCACCTCCCTTGCGTGCGACGGTTGTTGATGCTCATGACGACACCGCCGGCGATGGCCAGCACGAGCAGGGCCACCGAGATCGCGGCCGCGTAGCCGAAGTGCTTGTTCTGCACCATCTGCTGATAGATGTACGTGCCGAGGAACTCGGTCGCATGGTTGGGCCCGCCCTTGGTGACGAGGTACGGGACGTCGAACGTCTTGAGGGCGCCGATGAGCCCGAGGACGGCGAGCGCCACCGTGGTGCCCCGGCACATGGGCCAGACGATGGTCCACAGAGTCCGCACGTTGCCGGCGCCGTCGATGCGCGCGGCCTCGAGGATCTCGGGGCGCCGGCGGGCGTCACGCGCTCTTCGGCGACCGGCGTCGGCGCATCGCCGCCACCATGTTTGGCCTGATCAGGCATGGGCCCCGACAATGAGCCCGTGAGTGGGTCCGATCCGGCAGCCCCGACGGTGACCCATGCCCGGCACCGCGGCGAGGACCCGGCCTCCGTGCTCGACCGGCCGCTGGCCGCGACGTCTCTCCTGGACGCCGTCAAGGACCTGCGCCGCGACGTGGACGGCACGTCGTTCCCGCTGGAGCTGGACGACGTCGAGTCTGCACGCGCATCGCGCGCCCGGCTCGTCGACCAGCTGACCGAGCACCTCGTCCCGCGGCTGTCGGAGCTGTCCGCCCCGGCCGTCGTCGTGCTCTCCGGCTCGACCGGGGCCGGCAAGTCGACGCTGGTCAACTCCCTCGTCGGCGCGCCGGTGACGGCCGCCGGCGTGCTGCGCCCCACGACGAAGCACCCGGTGCTGGTGCACAACCCGGCCGACGAGGAGCTGCTCGCGCACCACCCCGTGCTGGTCGAGGTCGAGGTCGTCGCCGACGAGGCGGTGCCGCGCGGCATCGCGCTGCTGGACGCCCCGGACCTCGACTCGGTGCTCGAGTCGAACCGCGACACGGCGCACCGACTCATGGAGGCCGCCGACCTCTGGCTGTTCGTCACCACGGCAGCGCGCTACGGCGACGCACTGCCGTGGCGCGTGCTGCAGGACGCCGCGGAGCGCAGCACCACGGTGGCCATGGTCCTCAACCGGGTGTCGGCCGAGTCGCTGCCGACGGTGCGCGGCGACCTGCTGGAGCGGCTGCGCCAGCACGGCCTGGACGGCTCGCCGCTGTTCGTGGTGCCGGACCTGGGCCCCGAGGTCGCGATGCTGCCGCCCGCAGTCGTCGCGCCCATCCGGCGCTGGCTGGCGATGCTCGCCGGCCCGGACCGGGCGCGCAGCGTCATCGCGCGCACGCTGCGCGGCTCGCTGGCGGCGCTGCGGCCCTGGGTCGACGAGCTGGCCGAGGCCGTGCAGCGCCAGGCCGATGCGGCCGGGGCGATCGGCGCGGCGCTCGACGCCGCGGTCGACGGCCCTCGTGAGCAGGCGCGCGCGCACGTGCTGGCGGGTGCGGTGGCCGACGGCGCGGTGCGGGCACGGTGGACGCAGCTGACCGCCGCGGGGGCGCCGTTGGCCGGTGTGGTGTCGTCGTCGGGCGCCCCACGGGGCTCGGCGCGCACGGCGGTGGCGCGCGCCGCGGCCTGCGCGCCGCTCGTCGACGATGTCGCGCGGTCCGCGGCGGCGGCGCTCGTGGTGGCCGGTGAACGTGCGGAGGAGGCGGTGCGGGCGGTGCTGGGCGCAGCGGACGCGCCGGCCGGCTCGTCGGCCGTCGAGGCGGTGGCCCCGGTGGGCTCGCGGGGCCCGGAACGCGAGGCGGCGGCGCAGGCGGCTGCCCGGGGATGGGCGGTGCAGGCGGCCCGCACGGTGCACGTCGCGCTCGCGGCGCACCCGCCCGCGCGCGGCCGAGCGGGCCGGCGCCGGGCGAAGGCGTTGCGCGTCACGGGGGACGGCGTGCTGGCACCCGTGGCGCTCGCGGCGGCAACCGGCCTGCCGCAGGCGGCGGCGCTGCTGGCCAGCCTCGTCGGCGACGCGGGTGCCCAGGCGGTCGCGGCGCTGCGCGACGAGCTGGCCGGCCTCGCCGCGGCGCAGGTCGACCTGGAGCGGACGGCCTTCGGGCGACCGCTGGCGGACCCCGACCTGGCCGCCGACGCGTCGTCCCGTCTCCGGCTGCGGCTCGCGGTCGTCAAGGGGCTGACGTGACCACGACGGCCGCGCTGCACGGGGCGGACACGGCAGACCTCGCTCGCCGGTTGGACGCGCTGCTCGACGCGCTCGCCGTGGCGGGCGAGCGGGTGTCCCCGGCCGTGGTGCAGCGCGTGCGGACCGCGGCCGACCAGGTGCGCGAGCGGCTCGCGCTGGGTGTCGACCAGACGGTGGTCGCGCTCGCCGGCGGCACCGGCTCGGGCAAGTCGAGCCTCTTCAACGCCGTCGCGGGCCTGGAGTTCGCCGAGGTGGGCGTCAAGCGGCCGACGACGTCCCGCGTGACGGCCTGCGTCTGGGGCGACGACGGCGACCCCCTGCTGGAGTGGCTGGGCGTCGGCGTCGACGACCGGATCGGCCGGGAGAGCGAGCTCGACGCGGACGAGCAGGCACCGCTGCGCGGGCTGGTGCTGCTCGACCTGCCGGACCACGACTCGGTGTCGCCCGCCCACCGGGAGGTGGTCGATCGGGTGATCCCGCTCACCGACCTGCTCGTCTGGGTCGTCGACCCGCAGAAGTACGCCGACGACGCGTTGCACACGGGCTACCTGCAGCGGCTGTCGGGGCACGAGGCCTCCATGCTCGTCGTGCTCAACCAGGTGGACACCCTGGCTCCGGAGACGCGCGGCGAGCTGGTCGAGGACCTGCGGCGGCTGCTGGTGGAGGACGGCCTGCCCGGCATCGGGGTGCTTCAGGTGTCCGCCCGGACGGGTGAAGGCGTGGACGCGGTGCGCGCCGAGCTCGCCGGCGTGGTGGGCCAGCGCTCCTCGGCGGCCCGCCGTGGGGGTGCCGAGGTCGACGACGCCGCCCGCGCGCTCGGTGCCGAGCTGGGGGCCGGCGAACCGTCCCCGGCCAGGCTCGCGGTGACACCCGTCGTCGACGCGCTCGCCGAGGCGGTCGGGCTGTCGGCGGTGGCCGATGCCGTGGCGGCCGTGGTGCGGGGCGGTGCGGCGCCCGTGCCGCAGCTCGGCGCGGTGCCGGCGGACGCCGTCGGGCTGGTGCGCTCGGCGTGGCTGGAGTCGACCAGCGGCGAGCTGCCGCCGGCGTGGGGGCAGGACGTGGCGCGGCGCGTCGCGCCGGTCGGGGAGCTGCGCGACGCGCTGACGTCGGCGCTGGCGAAGGTGACGCTCGCGGCGCGCCGGTCGCGCGGGGCGGCCGCCCTGACGGTGCTGGCGGGGGTCGTCGCGGTGCTCGGGCTGACGCTCGGCGGGCTGGCCGCCGGGCTGCGGTTCGGGGGAGGTGCGCTGTCCTGGCCCCTGGTCGGCGGTGCCGCTGGCTGCCTGGCCGCCGCGGCGCTCGGGCTCTGGGCGGCCGCGTGGCTGCGGGCGGCGGCCGGGCGGCGGCGGGCGGCGCGGGCCACCGCCGACGGGCGG
>JAJYTJ010000008.1:0-18383 GCA_021793115.1 Actinomycetes bacterium
TGCTCCGGCTGGGGTACCTGGCGCTGCTGTGGGTGCTCGTGCTGTCGGCGATCTCGGTGCTGCGTCGCGACCTGTACGGGACCCGGATCTCCGACCGGCGGCGCGCCGCCCGCCAGGCGCCCGCCCCCGCCCCGCCCGCGGCCGCTCCGGGCTCCGCGGCGGCCCCCGCCGGCCGCACCCCGCGCCGCACGCGTGGCGGCTCGTCGTCGTCCCCCACGCGGCTGGTGGTGACCGAGGGCCCGCTGCGCGGCACGATCATCCCCCTCGGCACGTCGAGCGTCCTCGTCGGCCGCTCCCCGAGCTGCACCCTCGTGCTCGACGACGACTACTCGTCCTCCCGGCACGCGCGGCTCTTCCCGCAGGCCGACGGCTGGTACGTCGAGGACCTCGGGTCGACCAACGGCACGTTCGTCGGCGAGCACCGGATCGAGGCGCCGACGCTCCTGCCCACCGGCACCCCGGTGCGCGTGGGCCGCAGCGTCCTCGAGCTGCAGAGGTAGCCCGTGAACGTCGGTCTCCGGTACGCCGTCCGGTCGGACGTGGGCCTGGTGCGCGCCAACAACCAGGACTCGGCCTACGCGGGCCCCCACCTGCTCATGGTGGCGGACGGCATGGGCGGCCACGCGGGCGGCGACGTCGCCTCCTCGCTCGCGATCGCGGCGTTCGCGCCGTTGGACGACGAGGCGCACGGGCCCGACGACGCGCTCGCCGAGCTGGAGCGCGCCACCATGGCCGCGCGCGACGAGATGATCCGCCGCACCGAGGCCGAGCCGGACCTCGCCGGCATGGGCACCACCGTCACGGCGATCCTGCGGGCGGGCAACAAGCTCGCGATGGCCCACCTCGGCGACTCGCGCGGCTACCTGCTGCGCGACGGCGAGCTCACGCAGGTCACCGTGGACCACACGTTCGTCCAGCACCTGGTCGACACCGGCCGCATCAAGCCGGAGGAGGCCGAGCACCACCCGCAGCGCTCGGTCGTCATGCGCGTGCTGGGCGACTTCGACGTGGACGTCACGCCGGACCTGTCGGTGCGCGAGGCCCGGCCCGGCGACCGCTGGCTGCTGTGCTCCGACGGGCTGTCGGGCTTCGTCTCGCACGACACGATCGCGCAGACGCTGCGCGACGTGGGCGACGCCGACGCGTGCGCGGAGCGCCTGGTGCAGCTCGCGCTGCGCGGCGGCGGCGGCGACAACGTCACGGTGATCGTGGCCGACGTGGTCGACCTCGACGACGTGCCCGACGGCACCGCGCCGTCCACGGCCGTCAGCGTCGTCGGCGCCGCAGCCATCTCGCGGCACCGGCCCTCGGTGGCCGAGGACGGGCCCGCCGCCCGCGCCGCGAACCTGCTGCGCAAGCCCGCCGAGGACGGCGCCGACCCGGCCGCCGACGAGGAGCCGGAGGCCGTCACGGGCGCCCGGCCGCGCACGCTGCTCGTCGTCTGGGGGGCCGCGCTCG
Organism: Actinomycetes bacterium; assembly: GCA_021793115.1. Next base: position 1,459 of record JAJYTJ010000008.1, read on the forward strand.
TCGTCGTCGTGCTGCTGCTGGCCGGCGGCTACGCGTGGACGCAGAGCCAGTACTACGTCGGGGCGTCCGACGGCAAGGTCGCCGTGTTCCGGGGGCTGCCGTCCTCGATCGGCCCGTTCGACCTGTCCCGCGTGGTGCAGACGAGCGACGTGTCCCTCGCCGAGCTGCCGAGCTACCTGCGCGACCGCGTGGTGGCGGCGATCCACGCCGACTCGCTGGACGCGGCCCGCACGCAGGTGTCCCAGCTGGCGGGCGAGACCGCGGCCGTGCCCACCCCCGTGCCCACGTTCTCCGCAGGGCCGCTGCCCACGTTCACGCTGGGCCCCGAACCCACACCGAGCATCGTCCCCACCACCGCACCGTCCCCGGGCTCCACCGGCGGGAGCGGCGGCTGATGGCCACCGTCCAGCCCGTGCGGGTGCGACCGGGCCGCGGCGTCGAGCTCGGCCTCCTCCTCCTGGCACTGGCCGTCGGGTGGGCCGCGTACGCCCTCGTCGGGCTGGGCACCGCGAACCGGGTCCCCGCCAACGCGCTCTGGTACGGCCTCGGCATGGCCGGGATGGCGCTCGGCATGCACCTGGTGCTGCGGTGGCGCGCGCCCTACGCGGACCCGGTGATCCTGCCCATCGCCGTGGCGCTCAACGGCGTCGGGCTCGCGATGATCTACCGGATCGACGTCGCCGAGCACACCGACTTCGCGGGCAAGCAGCTCGTGTGGACGGCGCTGTCGCTCGCGCTGGCCGCCGGCGTCCTCGTCCTGCTGCGCGACCACCGCACGCTGCGCCGCTACACGTACACGGCCATGGTGGTGGCCCTCCTGCTGCTCGTCTCGCCGCTGGTGCCCGGCGTCGGCCGCGACGTCAACGGCGCGCGCATCTGGATCCGCGTCGCCGGTGTGGGGCTGCAGCCCGCCGAGCTGGCGAAGCTCGCGCTGGCGGTGTTCTTCGCCGGCTACCTCGTCACCAACCGCGACACCCTGACGCTCGCGGGCCCGCGCGTGCTCGGCATGCAGCTGCCCCGCCTGCGCGACCTGGGACCCATCGTCGTCGTGTGGGGCACCAGCCTCGCGGTGCTCGTGCTGCAGAGCGACCTGGGCACGTCGCTGCTGCTGTTCGGCCTGTTCGTCGCGATGCTCTACCTGGCCACGGAACGCGTGAGCTGGGTGGTCATCGGCGGCGTCCTCTTCCTCCTGGGCGGGTGGGCGGCCGCGGTGGCGTTCCCCCACGTCGGGGCGCGGTTCGTCATCTGGCTGCACGCGCTGGACCCGGCGGTCTACAACAAGGCCGGCGGGTCGTGGCAGCTGGTGCAGGGGCTGTTCGGGCTGGCGAACGGCGGCCTGTTCGGCACCGGGTGGGGGCGGGGCCGGCCGGACATCGTGACGTTCGCGCAGTCCGACTTCATCGTCACCTCGCTCGGCGAGGAGCTGGGGCTCACGGGCCTCGTCGCCCTCCTGCTGCTCTACGCCGTGCTCACCGAGCGCGGCCTGCGCACGGCCATCGGCGTGCGGGACGGCTTCGGCAAGCTGCTCGCCGGCGGCCTGGCGTTCGCCGTAGCGCTGCAGGTGTTCGTCGTGGTCGGCGGCGTGACGCGGATCATCCCCCTGACGGGCCTCACCACGCCGTTCCTGGCGTACGGCGGCTCGTCGCTGCTGGCCAACTGGGTGATCGTCGCGCTGCTGCTGCGCGTGTCCGACGACGCCCGCCGGCCCGCGCCCGCGGTGGCGCCGCCCAGCGGCCCGACGCCCGTGGTCCCGGGCCCCGACGACGCGGCCGACGACGCCACCCCGGCGGGCGACGACCAGCCGACCGAGCGCATCACGGGCGGCCGCCCGTGAACACGCCGCTGCGCCGCCTGGCGACCATGGTGCTCGTGATGTTCCTCGTCCTCGTGGGCGGGGTCACCTCGGTGCAGGTGTTCCAGGCGCAGAGCCTCAACAACGACCCGCGCAACGCCCGCACGCTGTACCGCGAGTTCGGCTCGGCCCGCGGGCCCATCGTGGCCGGCGGAGTGGCGATCGCCCAGAGCGTGCCCGTGGACGACCCGTTCCACTACCAGCGCCAGTACGCCAACGGCCCCGAGTACTCGGCGGTGACGGGCTTCTACTCCGTGGTCAACGGGCGCAGCCAGCTCGAGGACGCCGAGAACGACAACCTCACCGGCCGCAGCGACCAGCTGTTCTTCAGCCGCGTGCGCGACCTGCTCACCGGCCGCACCGCCGAGGGCGCGGCGGTGGAGACGACGATCATCCCGGCGGCTCAGGACGCGGCCTGGAAGGCGCTCGGCAACCAGCAGGGCGCCGTGGTGGCGATCGAGCCGTCCACCGGCAAGATCCTCGCGCTGGTCTCCACCCCCGGGTTCGACCCCAACGCGCTGGCGAGCCACAACAGCGTCACCGCGGGCAACGCGTACAACCAGCTCGTCAAGGCGCCGGGCAACCCGCTGCGGTCCAACGCGACCCAGGAGCGCTTCGCGCCCGGCTCCACGTTCAAGCTCGTCACGGCCGCTGCGGCGCTGGCCTCCGGGAAGTACACGCCGGACACGCAGCTGACGTCCCCCCGGGTGCTGTCGCTGCCGGGGTCCACGGCGACGATCAGCAACTACGGCGGCGAGAGCTGCGGCGGGGCCACGGTGAGCATGACCGTGGCGCTGGAGATCTCGTGCGACACCGCGTTCGCGCAGCTCGGCATGGACGTGGGCGACCAGGCGATCGCCGACCAGGCGAAGGCCTTCGGCTTCGGCGACTCGTCGCTGACCATCCCCATGAGCGTCGTGCCCTCGGTGTTCCCCACCGGGCTCGACCAGTCGGAGACGGCGCAGTCCGCGATCGGCCAGCTCAACGTCCAGGCGTCGCCGCTGCAGATGGCCATGGTGGCGGCCGGCATCGCCAACGGCGGGGTCGTCATGCGGCCCTACCTGGTGCAGACCGTGCGGGCGGCCGACCTGTCGGTGGTCTCGGACACGAAGCCGCAGCAGTACTCCACGGCGATGACGCCGGCCAACGCCGCCGCGCTGCGGGACATGATGATCACCGTCGTGCAGCACGGCACCGGGACCGCGGCACAGATCCCCGGCGTCACGGTCGCCGGCAAGACGGGCACGGCCCAGACGGCGGTGAACCAGGCGCCGCACGCCTGGTTCACCGCGTTCGCGCCGGCGCAGGCGCCACGCGTGGCCGTGGCGGTGCTCGTCGAGCACGGTGGCTCGATGGGCAACAACGCGACCGGCGGCGCGGTGGCGGCCCCCATCGCCAAGGCGGTCATCGAGGCGGTGCTGGGCCAGTGATCACGGGACCGGGCGCAGCGCTGGGCAACCGCTACCGGCTGGAGCGGCGCATCGCCGTGGGCGGCATGGGCGAGGTGTGGCAGGCGTACGACGAGTCGCTGACGCGGCCCGTGGCCGTCAAGGTGCTGCGCGACGAGTACGCGGGCGACTCCGGCTTCCTCAACCGGTTCCGCACCGAGGCGCGCAACTCGGCGGCGCTGTCCCACCCCAACATCGCCACACTGCTGGACTACGGCGAGCAGGGCGGCTCGGCCTACCTCGTCATGGAGCTCGTCGTCGGCGAACCCCTGTCCGACGTGCTGGAACGCACGCCAGTGCTGTCGGCGTCGCACCTCATCCCCGTGCTCGCGCAGACCGCGCGCGGGCTGGCGTGCGCGCACGAGGCGGGCGTGGTGCACCGCGACGTCAAGCCGGGCAACATCCTCATCGCCCGCGGCGGCCGCGTGAAGATCACGGACTTCGGGGTCTCCCGGTCCGCCGGCCAGCCGACCATGACCGCCAGCGGCATGGTCATGGGCACCGCGCAGTACCTCTCACCGGAGCAGGCGGTGGGTAGGCCGGCGACGCCGCTGTCCGACCTCTACTCGCTCGGCGTCGTCGCCTACGAGGCGCTCGTCGGGCACCGCCCGTTCACCGGTCCCACGGCGGTGGACATCGCGGTGGCCCACGTCAACGACCCGGTGCCGCCGCTGCCCCCGTCCGTCGACCGGCCCCTCGGCGCCCTCGTCATGCGGCTGCTGGACAAGGACCCGGCGCGCCGCCCGCAGTCGGCCGACGAGCTCGCCGAGCTGTTCGACCGGCTCGTGGCGCGCACGCCGCCCGAGGGCGTGCCCGTGGTGGTGAGCGCCCCGACGCCCGTGCCGGCCGGCACGCCCGCCCCGGTCCCGGCTCCGGCCCCGTTCCCGGCCGCCGCCCCGGCTCCGGTGGCCCCGGCCCAGCCGGCGCCGACGAGCGAGCCGCCCCGCCCGGCCGTCCCGCCGTCCTACCCGCCGGCCCCGCCGGTGCGCCCACCGATGCCGCGCGGCACCACGGCCCGCCACGGCGTGGCCCCCCGGCCCGCGACGCCGGAGAGCGTCGGCCGGCAGCTCGGCCGGTGGCGCTGGCCGGTGGTCCTGGTCGCGCTGCTGGTGCTGCTGCTCCTCGGCGCCCTGGCCGCCAGCCGCCTCACCGGCGCCTGGCCCTCCGCGACGCCCCAGCAGCATCTCGCCGCAGGTCAGGAGCTGCGAGTCCGGATCGTGACCGACGAGCGGGAACGGTGGATGGAATGATCGGGCAGGATGACGGGCGGTATACGCCCGGCGACGAACGAGAGGCACCGCACGTGGTGGACGAAGGATCGCGCATCCTCGCCGGTCGGTACGAGGTCGGCGAGCTCATCGGCCGCGGTGGCATGGCTGAGGTGCACATCGGCTACGACCGTCGCCTCGGGCGCACCGTCGCCATCAAGATCCTCCGCTCCGACCTGGCGCGCGACCCGTCGTTCCAGAACCGGTTCCGGCGCGAGGCGCAGTCGGCCGCCGCCCTCAACCACCCGGCCATCGTCGCGGTGTACGACACGGGCGAGGACGTCATCACCGAGCCCACCGGTGTCGCCGCGCACGTGCCGTTCATCGTCATGGAGTACATCGAGGGGCACACCGTCCGCGACATCCTCCACGACGGCGCGGCGGTGCCCATCGACGAGGCGGTCGAGATCACCGCGGGCGTGCTGTCGGCGCTGGAGTACTCGCACCACGCGGGGATCGTCCACCGCGACATCAAGCCCGCGAACGTCATGCTCACGCCCGCCGGCGCGGTCAAGGTCATGGACTTCGGCATCGCGCGCGCGGTCGCCGACTCGGCCGCCACCATGACGCAGACGCAGGCCGTCATCGGCACCGCGCAGTACCTGTCCCCGGAGCAGGCGCGCGGCGAGCAGGTGGACTCCCGCTCCGACCTGTACTCCACCGGCTGCCTGCTGTTCGAGCTGCTCACGGGCCGGCCGCCGTTCCTCGGCGACTCGCCGGTCGCCGTGGCCTACCAGCACGTGCGGGAGAACCCGCCCGCGCCGAGCTCCATCGCCTCGGACGTGCCGGACGCGCTGGACCGCGTGGTGCTCAAGTCGCTCGCCAAGGACCGCGAGGCGCGCTACCAGACGGCCGACGAGTTCCGTGCGGACCTCGAGGCCGTGCTGCACGGTGCGGCCGTCAACGCCCCGGCCGTCGCCGCGTACGGCGCTGCGCTGGCCACCGTTCCCCTCACCGCGGGCGAGGCCACGCAGGTGATGGCGCCCGCGACCGGCCAGACCCAGGCCCTCCCACCCGCCGTGGCCGGTGCGCCGTGGGCGGCCACCGGGCTGGCGACGCCGGGCGGCGGCCTGCCGTACCGGGACGAGCCCGAGGGTGGGCGGCCGTGGGTCATCTGGCTGCTGCTGGCGGTCGCCGTGCTGGCGGTCGGCGCCATCGCGGTGCTGCTGCTCAACAACCACGGCCCGGCCCAGCCGACGACGATCCTGGTGCCGGACGTCACCAACATGACGGTCGACCAGGCGACCTCCGCGCTCACCAAGGCGAATCTCAACCCGGTGCGCCAGGAGATCCCGAGCGACAGCGTCGCCAAGGACCACGTCGTCAAGACGAACCCGGCGGCGGGGATCCAGGTGAACCCGCACGCCGACGTCACGTACTTCGTCTCCACGGGCCCGGCGACCACGCAGGTGCCCGACGTCGTCGGCCAGAACGTCAACCAGGCCGCGAACACGCTCAAGGGCCAGGGCTTCACCATCGACCCGACGCAGATCCCGGACAACAACCCGAAGTACCCGCAGGGCGTGGTGACCGCGACCGACCCGCCCGCCGGGACCCCGGGGACCGCGGGCCAGGCGGTCAAGCTGTCCGTCTCCACCGGCAACGTCCAGCTCGACGACCTGAAGGGGTTGGCGACCGCGGACGCGCTCGCCAAGCTCAACTCGCTCAACCTCGTCGCCGTGCCGCAGAACCAGGAGACGTCCCAGTACCCGGCCAACACCGTCATCTCGCAGGACCGCACCGGGCTCGTCCCGCAGGGCACCAAGGTGACGATCGTCATCGCCATCCCGCCCACCACCGCGGCGGTCCCGGACGTCGCCGGCCTGACGTACGACGAGGCGGTCGCGAAGCTGGCGGCCGCCGGTCTGAACTCGGTGACGCAGCAGCCCACGGCGTCCGGGCAGTATCCGTCGGGCCAGGTCATGTACACGAGCCCGCCCAAGGGCACCGTGGTCGGCCTCAACCAGACGATCACCATCGTGGTCTCGACCGGTCCGGCACCGACACCGACGTCCAGCACCCTCCCGACCGGCGGAGCCGGCGGCTGATGGACTGCCGGGCTACGCCCGCACCAGCGGGTGCAGCCCGGCCGAGCGGGCGATGGCCTCGTCGTCCCCGCAGATGGCCAGCCAGTTCGCCAGCAGTCGGTGCCCGCCCTGCGTGAGCACCGACTCGGGGTGGAACTGGACACCGTGCAGCGGCAGCGTGCGGTGCTGCAGCCCCATGATGATGCCGTTCGCGCGGGCGGTGACCTCGAGCTCGTCGGGCACCGTGCCGTCGACCACCGCGAGCGAGTGGTAGCGCGTCGCGGTGAACGGCGACGGCAGGCCCGCGAGCACGCCCGCGCCGGCGTGCTCCACCTGGCTCGTCTTGCCGTGCATGAGCTCCGGCGCGTGCGTCACCACGGCGCCGAACGCCTCGCCGAGCGCCTGGTGCCCCAGGCAGACGCCGAGCATGGGCGTCCCGGTGGCGGCGCAGTCGCGGATCACCTGCATGCTCTGACCCGCGGCGGCGGGCGTGCCCGGGCCGGGCGAGACGAGCACGCCGTCGAAGCCGGCCCGCTCGCCGAGCGGCGGCACGGCGTCGTTGCGCACCACCACGGTCGAGGCGCCCAGCTGGGTGAGGTACCCGACGATCGTGTAGACGAACGAGTCGTAGTTGTCGACGACGAGGATCGCGGTCACTGCCCACCCACCGTGGTGTCGTTGAAGGGCATGTGCGGCGCGAGCGCGGGGTAGACCCAGACGAAGCACGCGGTCAGCACGGCCGCCGCCAGCACCACCGCGAGCAGCACGCGCACGCCCACCGGCCCCGGCAGGTGCCGCCACAGCCATCCGTACATCAGGGCCTCCCGTGCCTCATGGCGTGGCGCCCTGCAGCTCGGCCGGCACGGAGCCGTCGTCCGCGGACGCCCAGTAGTCGAGCACGCCGTGCACCACGTACCGCTGGCTGGCGGAGTACATGGGGTTGCACGTCGTCATGGTGATCATGCGCTGCGTGGGGGTGGCACCGGGCTTGTCCGGGACGGGCGCGATGACCTGCACCCGGCTGGGCAGCACGATCTCGGTGGACGTGACCTTGTACACGTACCAGGTGTGCTGCGTGCGGATGACGATCGGGTCGCCCACCTGGATCTCCGCGATCCGGTTGAACGGCTTGGCATAGGTGGTGCGGTGGCCCGCGACGGCGAAGTTGCCGACGCCCCCCGGCATCGCCGTTCCTTGGTAGTGACCGACCCCGTGCTGGAGGATCTTGGCCCAGTCCGTGCCCTCGAGGATCGGCGCCGGCGGGTTCCCGGTCCACCGCGGCACCTGGATCGTCGCGAACGTCGTCGCGAACGCGGGCTCGGGGTCCACGGGAGGAGCGCCGTGCTGCGGGACCGAGACGGGGGGCCGCGCGACGGCCGGTGCGGACTGCCCGGGCGTGGGGGCGGCCCCGGTCGGCACGGCCGGGTGCGCCCACGGCAGGGACTCGATGGCCGCCTGCTGCTGGCGGGAGGCGACGACGTCCGTCCACCACAGCTGCCACACGAGGAAGCCCAGCAGCAGCACGCCGAACGTGATGAGCAGCTCACCCAGCACGCCGAGCGTGCCGAACCCCACCCGTGCGGCCGTCGAGGCACGCCGCGGGCGCGCCGGGGTCTCGTGGCTCACCCGGCGGATCCTGCCAGACCGGGCAGCACTTCGACACCATCCGGCACGCTCGCATAGTCGAGCTGGGTCGCGGCGTAGGCGGGAAGCTGCAGGGTGCCGGAGCCGGCGACCTCCCAGCCCAGCCCCACGCGCTGCGCGTCGCGCTCGTAGGCGCGCACGGCGGGCGAGGCCGCGAGCGCCGCCCGCATGTCGTCGGCGTTGCCGATGGCGCGCACCACGTAGGGCGGGGAGTAGACGCGGCCGTGCAGCCGCAGCACGTTGCCGACGCAGCGCACGGCGCTCGTCGAGACCACGCGCTGGTCCATGAGCTCCATGGCCTCGGCGCCGCCGGCCCACAGCGCGTTCATCACCGCCTGCAGGTCCTGCTGGTGCACCACGAGCACGTCCGGGCTGACGTCCGAGGGCGCGCCCTGCGCCGGGGCGTCATCGAGCCGCACGACGAGGCCGGGGCCGCTCACGGGCGTCGCACCGGACTCCACCGTGAAGCCCAGCGGCACCGAGCCCGCCGACTGAGCGGCCTGCGTGTCCGCCTGGTCCGTGAGCCGCTGCACCTGCGCCCCGAGGTCGTTGACCTGGTTCGTCAGCTGCTCCACCTTGGACGACTGCGCCTGCACCAGCTCGCTGAGGTTCTGCGGGCGGCGCGTGGCGGGGTCGTGCGCGTCGCGCGCGGAGATGACGAACAGCACCGCGGCGAGCATGAGCACCACGGCGACCGACAGGGGCGCCCGGGCCAGCAGGCGACGACGACGCGCGTGCGGGTGTTCGGCGTCCACCACTCCCCCCCGGGCCCGGGATTCGATCGGTCTAGGCTATGTCAGCGCACGCCCGGTTCGTGACGCCCCCGGATCCCACGGGGCAGGCCGCGGCGTCATCGGACAGGAGCCAGCGGACGTGCCCGAGTCGAAGTCCCGCAAGAAGGCCGCCTACGTCGCCCCGCCCGCGAAGGCGAAGGGGAAGAAGCCCAACCCGCCGTGGTTCGTCCCGGTGATGGTCGGCCTCATGGTCCTCGGGCTGGCGTGGATCGTGGTCACCTACCTGTCGGGGCAGCAGTACCCCGTCCCCGGCATCACCGCGTGGAACCTGGCGATCGGGTTCGCGCTGGTCATGGCCGGTTTCGGGATGACCACGCGCTGGCGGTGACTGTCCCCAGGGGTGCACAACCCTGTGGATAGTTACACCGGTGTGATTCACCCCAGCCGGACGCCGGCCTGGGCATACGTCACCAGCGTGGAGGCCACGAGGCCGCCGACGACGACGAGCGTCGCCAGCACCGAGACCACGTGCTGGCGTCCGCGCGGCGCGTAGGCGTAGGCCGCCCCGAGCAGCGCGCCCGTCACCAGGCCACCGAGGTGCGCCTGCCACGCGATGCCGGGCACCACGAAGCTGAGCACACCGTTGACGACGATGACGCCGATGATGCCGCCCGCGGAGGCGCCGAGCCGTCGCAGCACCACGAGCACGGCGCCGAACAGCCCGAACACGGCGCCGGACGCGCCCACGGCCGCCGTGTACCACCCGGCCGTGCCGAGCGCGGGCGCCAGCACCACCATGCCGACCGAGCTTCCGACGGCCGCGACCAGGTACAGCGTGAGGTAGCGCGCGCGACCCAACGTCGCCTCGAGGTACGGCCCCACCGACCACAGCGCGATCATGTTGAAGACGATGTGCGGGAGGAAGCTGGTGGAGTGCAGGAACGCGGCGGTGACGAACCGCCACGGCTCCGAGGCGCCCTGGATGGGCGAGAACCACCAGCGCTGCGTCCAGCCCGGCACCGCCAGCTGCACGGCGAAACTGGCGACGCACAGCCCGATGAGCCAGTAGGTGACCACGGGCCGGTCGCCGCGCACGCGGCCGCCGAAGGGCGTCTGCACCGGACGGGACGTGCGGGCGGCCTGCGCGACGCAGTCGACGCACTGCACGCCGACGGCCGCCGGGCGCTGGCAGTCCGGGCACACCGGCCGCTCGCACCGCTGGCAGCGGACGTAGGACACGCGGTCGGGGTGCCGCGGGCACACCGGAGGCGTCGCCGCCTCCGGTGGCCAGGTGGGCGAGGGTGTGCTGATCGTCAGTCCTCGACGGTGACCGACTCGAGCACGACGTCCGTCACGGGACGGTCGCCGGAGCGGGTCGGGGTGGTGGCGATCGCGTCGACCACGGCCTTGCTGGCGTCGTCGGCCACCCGCCCGAAGATCGTGTGCTTGCCGGTGAGCCACGGCGTGGCAGCGACCGTGATGAAGAACTGCGAGCCGTTGGTGCCCGCGGGCTTGCCCGTGATGCGGTCGGTGCGCTTGCCCGCGTTGGCCATGGCCAGCAGGTACGGCTGGGAGAACGTCAGCTCGGGGTGGATCTCGTCGTCGAACGTGTACCCGGGGCCACCGGTGCCGGTGCCCAGCGGGTCGCCGCCCTGGATCATGAAACCGTCGATGACGCGGTGGAACACGATGCCCGAGTAGAGCGGGTCGTTCGAGGCCTTGCCGGTGCGGGGGTCGGTCCACTGCTTGGCGCCCGTGGCGAGGCCGACGAAGTTCTCGACGGTGGCCGGCGCGTGGTTCGGCAGCAGCTCGACGCGGATGTCACCGAGGGTGGTGTGCAGGGTTGCGAACATGCCGCTAAGTCTCGCACGGGACCCCTGCGAGGCTGGGGCCTGCGTGGCAGAGTGGTGTGCCACAGTCCGACCGAGAGCCGGAGGTTCTGATGGGCAGCACGCACCGCACTTCCATCGACGTCGACACCGAGAAGCTCAAGTCGCAGGCGGCGGAGATCGGCAGTGCGCTGTCCGACGCGGCCGTCCACGCCAGGGAGTGGAGCACCCCGCGCATCGAGGCGTTCGTCGAGTGGCTCACCCCCCGGCTGGAGAAGGCCTACGGCGAGAGCCTCAAGGCCGCGGCGCCGCACGTGGAGAAGGCCGCCGAGAAGGCGGGACCCGCGATCGACACCGCGCACGACAAGCTCGTCGACGAGCTGATCCCCAAGCTGGTCGCCGCCTTCAACGAGGCCGCCGAGAAGGCGCAGGTCACGGCCGAGCACGCGGCCGGGGCCATCCACGAGCACGCCGACGCCGTGGCGAACGCCGCGGCGGGCGCCGCCGAGAGCGCCGAGGCCAGGAAGAGCCACGCCGCCGCCAAGGCGTTCTTCGTCGTCGCGACGCTGGCCGCTGCCGGGGCCGCCGGCGCCGCCTGGTACCGCTCACGGACGAGCGTCGACCCGTGGGCCGAGCCGTGGGAGCCGACCGACCCCACCGGCGCCGACTCGCTACAGACCCGTCCGCACGACGGCCACGCCTTCACCGAGGCCGTGGGTGACGCCGCGGACGCCGTCGGCGAGGTGGCCGGCACGGCCGTGGCCAAGAGTCGCGAGGCCAGCCGCAAGGCTGCGGAGCGCGCCGCGGAGGTCCGGGAGGCGGCCGAGGAGCGGGTCGCCGACGTCCGGGACGCCGCGGCCGAGCGAGCCGCCGAGGTCAAGGACGCTGTCGAGGGCACCGCGCGCCGGGTCGTCCGGCGGTCGTCCAAGGCGGACGAGCCCGAGCCGCCCGAGGCCACGCAGTCCTGACACTCCCGCGGCACCTCCGGCGCCAGGCCGGGACGACCTCGTCGTCGACTCGGCCGGCTCGCCTGATGAACGGTGACATGGCCGTCACGTGACCGGAGTACGGTTCGCGCCATGCAGCTGGCTGACCTCCAGGCACGCGTGCGCATCGCACTGACGAACACCATCGCCAACGAGTGGACGCTGTTCACGCCGTCGAGCGGCTCGTCGAGCGCGTCCGAGCGGACCATCGCCTTCCACCTCGGCTGGAACCTGCGACCCCTGGTCGAGGACGCCTGGGACATCGACGCCGAGTACGACCGTTCGGGCATGGTGCTGGAGAAGGCCGTCAAGCTCGAGGACGACGAGGCCGGCCGGCGCATCCCCGACCTCATCGTGCATCGCCGCGGGCGGCTCGGACCGGAGGAGAACCTCCTCATCCTCGAGCTGACGGCGGACCGCGAGACCCGCGGCACCAGCGCCGGCGACTTCACGCGCGCGGTGGCGATCCAGCGCCGGTTCGGCTACCGGTACGCGGTGCTGCTCGACCTTCACCTCACGCTCGACGCCGACGCACCGAAGCTGGCGCCGACGTGGCACTGGGCCACCCTCGAGGGCGGTCCGGCGACGATCGACCCCGAGGGGGTCTACCTTCCCGAGGTGCTCGACGACGTCACGACGCGGGCGGCAGGAGCGGCCCACCGCCGCTGACGCACCGCCACCGTGCCGCCGGGCTGGGCTTCGGAGCGCCAGACCGTCGACCGGCAGCACGGTGCCGACGAGGCCCAGCGTCACGACGGTGGCGACGAACCCACCGATCACTCCTCCCCACACCTCCCGCCGGGTCGCGCAGGACGCGCCGCAGAGCCCGAGCGCGCACGGCAGGCCGACGAGGAACGGCACCGCACCCGTGCCGACCGAGACGACCTCCGGACCGCGACCGCCGGCGCCATCGGCTACCGCGCGATCCCGGCCGGCTCCGTCACCCGGCCCAGGTGCTGGCCCCGCAGCACCGCCACCACCGCGGCCCGCTCCGAGTCGTCGAGGTTCTGCAGCGGCGCCTGCAGCAGGTCGTGCTCGATGATGCCGCGGTACACCTGCGCCGCCTTGAACGAGCCGAGGGTGGCGCTGAACGGGCTGATCCGCGTCGCCGCGATCTTCGCGACGTGGCGCAGCTTGTGGAGCCGCTCCTGCTCGGCCCGCGCCACGTCCCAGTCCTGCGCGACCGCGGCGTCGTACACCCGGACGAAGCCGTGCGGGTCGATGTTCGCGACGCCGACGATCATGCCGTGCGCACCCTGGAAGATCGCCGCGTCGCCGGTGATGTCCGAGCCGGTGATGACGGCGAAACCGGGAATGTCTCGCGTCTCCTCGATGATGGAGCGGAAGCCGTCCTCCTCGTCGCTGGTGTCCTTCACCCCGGCGATCACGCCGTCGTGCGCCAGCCGCACGGTGAGCTCGGCCGGCAGCTTCACCCCGACGAACCCGGGGATGTCGTAGGCGTACAACGGCAGGTCGGAGTGCTCGGCGTGGATGGCGCGGAAGTGGGCCTCGATCTCGTTCCAGCCGACCGAGCCGTAGAAGGGCGGCGTGCTGACCAGCCCGTCGATCGGGTAGGCGGCCGAGATGGCGGCGTTGTGCAGCGCCTTGCGCGTACCGATGTCGGTGACACCGACGAGCACCGGGATGCGGCGGTCCACCACTCGGGTCACGGTGTCCAGCACCGTCTCGCGCTGGTCGTCCGTGAGGTACGGCCCCTCACCGCCGGTGCCGAGCGCGAAGATGGCGTGCACCCCGGCCGTGACCTCGAACTCCACGAGGCGTTCCAGGGACGCGACGTCGACCTCGCCGTCGGGCCTCAGCGGCGTGGTGATGGGCGGGATGACGCCGTGCAGCGGCACGTTGGGGTCAATGGTGCTGGTCATGTTCCTGCATCTCTCTCAAGGGTCCGGCGGTGGGTGGGGACGGGCTGCCTCAGCCCCATTGGGCCTCGGTCATCGGGCGCAGCGCGGTCTCGAGGATGCGGAAGTGACGCGGGCGGGTCAGCACGAAGTAGATGAGCTCCGCGACGTCGTCGGGCCGCATCATGCCCTGCAGCTGCGCACTGCCGTCGGTGCGGCCGCGGCCGTCGTCGATCGCGAAGTTCGTCCAGACCCCGCCCGGCGCGATGTTCGTCGCGCGAACCCCCTTCTCCCGCAGCTCGTTGTCGAGCGCGCGGGTCAGGCCGACCTGCGCGAACTTGCTCGCGGAGTAGACGGCCTCACCCGGCAGGCCGCGTCGTCCTGCTTCGCTCGCCACCGTGACGAGGTCGCCGATGCCGCCGGCCACGATGTGCGGCACAGCCGCGTGGTACAGGTTGATGGTCCCCATGACGTTGGTGCGGATCATCTCGTCCTCATGCGCCGTCGGGACGTCGAGGAACTGCCCGTAGGAGCCGACGCCCGCGTTCGCCACGGCGATGTCCAACCGCCCGAACTCCTCGACCGTGTCGGCGACGAACCGTTCCACCACCGCCCGGTCCGCGACGTCGCCCGCCCGGATCAGCGTGCCCTGCAGACCGAGGTCCTTCCCGGACCGGGAGAGGAGCCCGAGTCGCACACCGTGCGCACTCAGCAACCGGGCCAGCGACGCGCCGATCCCGGAGCTCGCCCCGGTGATCACCGCCACCCTGCCGCTCAGGTCCACCGTCTCGTATGCCATCGCATGTCCTTCCGTCGGTTCTCGGGTTCAGCGGGCGATCGCGTGCTCGTGCAGGTAGTCCCGGTCCAGCTCGACTCCGTGCCCGGGCAGCGTCGGGGGGTGGTAGCGGCCGTGCTCGACACGGCCCGCCGATGCGACGATGCCCAGGTCCGTCCAGGTACCGCCGTCCGTCATCTCGGCGCTGGCGATGTTGGGGACGGTGGCCAGGATGCTGGCGCTCAGCTCCATGACGAAGTGCGGCGTCATCGGCAGGTTGCGGGTGCGGGCGGCGGCGGCGATGTCGAGGTAGCCCGTGATGCCACCGACCCGGCCGAGGTCCGCCTGGACGAAGTCCACGGCCTCGGCGTCGAAGTACTGGACGAACTGGGCGGCGGTGTAGACGTTCTCACCCAGGGCGATCGGGGTGGTGACGTGGCCGGCGAGCCGCCGGTGCGACGGGATGTCGTCGGACGGCAGCGGCTCCTCGATCCACAGCAGGTCGAACTGCTCGAAGCGCTTGAAGGCCCGCACCGCGGCCGGGTAGTCCCAGCCCTGGTTGGCGTCGACGGCGAGGGGGAACCCGCCGATGGCCTCACGGATCTTCGCCAGGCGCTCGACGTCCTCCTCGAGGTCCGGCTTGCCGACCTTCACCTTGGCGGCGACGTAGCCGTCGGCCTGCCACCGGCGCACCTGCTCGACGACCTCGTCCACCGACTTGTTGAGGTTGATGCCGCTGCCGTACAGCGGCACGACGTCCCGCACGCGGCCGATGAGGTCGACCACGTTCACCCCGAGGGACTTGCCGAGCAGGTCCCAGAAGGCGATGTCGAACGCCGAGATCGCGTGCGTGGTGACGCCGGCGCCGCCGATGTCGTGCACGAAGCGGTACATCTCGTGCCACAGCCGCCGTGGTGAGACCGAACGGCCGACCACCGTCGGGGCGATCTCGCCCGCGAGCGCGCCGATGGTGGCCGCTCCCATGCCGGAGGTGTGGCTGAACCCCGTCCCCACCAGGCCGTTGTCGCCGCGGACGTCGACCACGGTGACCTCGATGTCGGTCACCCGGTGGATCTGGTCGCCCCACGGCCCCTCGGGGAGCGGGACGCGCGCCAGCGTGATCTCCACCTCGTCGATCCGCGGGATGCCGGTGGTCGTTCTGGCGGCCGAACCGAGCTCGGACAGATATGCGGTCTCAGACATTCGTGTCTTTCCTATCTCTGAAGTCGAACGCTCAGCCCTTGACGGCCCCGGCCGCCAGGCCCCCGATCAGCTGTTTCTGCACGAGCATGAATCCGACGAGCACGGGCACCGCCGCGATCACCCCGCCCGCCGTCAGCAGGTCCCACCGGATCTGGTAGTCGCCGATGAACAGCTGCAGCCCCACGGGGATGGTCTGGCTGGCCGTGCTGGACGTGAACGTCAACGCGTAGAGGAACTCGTTCCAGGAGAAGATGAAGATGTAGGTCCCGGCGGCCGTGAGGCCCGGCCGCAGCAGCGGCACGAGGATGTGCCCGACCATCTGCATGGGACTGCAGCCGTCGACCGTGGCCGCCTCGTCGAGCTCGCGCGGCAGGCCGTCGAGGAAGCCCTTGAGCAGGTAGGTCGCGAACGGCGTCGCGAACGTCACGTAGACGAGCACCAGCCCGGCTCGGGAGTTCAGCAGGTGGGCGGAGCGCAGCATCGTCGAGAGCGGGATGACCAGCAGCACCGCAGGGAACAGCTGGGCCACGAGCAGTGCGGTGAGCACCGTGGTGCGGCCCCGGAACCGGAACCGTGACAGCGAGATCGCCGCGGCGCTCGCCACCACCAGCGCGAACAGCACCGTGCCCAGGGCCGTGATGGCGCTGTTGGCCATGTAGTGCACGAACGGCGTCGTCGAGAGCAGCTCGGCGTACCCCTGCCACGACAGGTGCGACGGCATCCGGCTCATCCCGTAGGCGATGAGCTGGCTCTCCGGGGTCACCGACGTCAGCGCCATCACCACGTACGGACCGAGGGTGCACACCATCCACAGCGCGATCACCACGTACAGGGCGGGCCGGGCGAGCACGCGCTTGAGCGCGATGCTCAGCGGGACCGACGGGCGGTCCGCCGCAGCGGTCCGCCCCGTGCCCGGACGGGGCAGCGCGGCTCTCTCCAGGACCACCATCAGGCCTCCCTCCGTCCGGTCAGGCGGATGTAGATCGCGACCAGCACCGCCAGCACCGCGGCCTGCACCACCGCGTAGCTGGCACCCGAACCGAGGGCGCCCTCCTTGTAGGCGGTGAGGTACGACGCCAAGGGGATCGTGGTGGAGGCGATCCCGGGGCCGCCGCCGGTGAGCACGTAGGCCAGGTCGATGTAGTTGGCGGTCCAGATCAGCCGCAGCACCAGGGTGATGAGCACCGTCGGCAGGATGCTCGGCACGGTGATGAACCAGAAGACCCGCAGGAACCCGCACCCGTCGGTGCGCGCCGACTCCTTGAGCTCCTCGGGCACCGCCTGCAGCGCCGCGAGCACC
>JAJYTJ010000008.1:18393-42967 GCA_021793115.1 Actinomycetes bacterium
ACCATCACCGCGAAGAACGGGATGCCCTGCCAGGCGTCCACCACGATGAGGGTCACCAGGGCCGAGTGCGGGTTGCCGAACCAGGCCACCGGGGAGTGCATCAGCCCGGTGCGGGTGAGCACCGCGTTGACCAGCCCGTGGTTGGGGTCCAGCAACCACATCCAGATGAGCGCGACGAGCACGCTGGGCGTCGCCCAGGGGATCATGGCGAGCCCCCGGACGACGCCCCGCAGCCGGAACCGCTGGTTGAGCAGCAGCGCGCCGATCACGCCGAACACGACCTGCAGGCCCACCCCCCCGGTCGTCCACGCCACCGAGTTCCGCAGGTACGTCGGGAAGCTGGGGTCGGAGAACAGCGACCGGAAGTTGTCCAGGCCGACGAACCCGAGGGTCCCGCCGAGCAGGCTGGTGCTGGTGAACGAGAGCCAGATCGCCCGGAAGAACGGGTAGGCGACGAAGGCCAGGAGGAGGAGCAGGGTCGGCGAGAGGAAGAGCGGCACGGTCAGGTCGAGCCGCCGCTTCCTCCTCGCCGGCCTCGCCGCGGTCAGGGCAGTCATCGATCGGCTACTTCGACAGGTCCGCAGCTAGTGTCTGGAGCATCTGCGCGCTGGTGATCTGACCGCCGAACGCTTCCTGGATGGTCGGCGACCAGGTGGCGTTGACGACGTTCGTCGTGCCGTTCAGCTGCGGCCAGCTCTGCGCCGTCTGCGCCGCCGTGAGCGCGACCTGGTACCCCACGTCCTTGGTGAACGCGGCGTTCTGCGCGACGGAGGTGGTCACCGGCAGCTGGCCCTGCGGCGACGTGCTCATGGTGAGCATCGGCCCGTCACCGAGCAGCCACGTCTCCCACTGCCACGCCAGCTCCTGCTTCTTCGACGACGTGAAGATGACGTTGCCGCTCATGGTCTGCAGGGTCGACGGCTTCGACGGGTCGTTGCCGGGCACCGGGATGACGCCCACGTCCTGGCCGAACTGCTTGCGCACCGCGGCGAGCGAGCCGACGTGGTGGATCATCATCGCCGTCGTGCCGGACAGGAAGTTGCTCTGCACCTGCGCGTACGTCGCCGTGGCGGACCCCGGGGGCGCGTACTTCGCCAGGTCGAGGTAGGACTGGTTGATCTTCACGGCCGTCGGGCTGTCGAGCGTCACCTTGCCGCTGGAGTCGACGAACTGGGCACCGCCGGCGTACATCCAGGCGGCCCACTGGTCCTGGCCACCGGCGCCACCCCGGACGTCGAACGCGTAGTGGCCGTTGCCCGTCAGCTTCGGGGCGTCGGCCAGCACGTCCGCCTGCGTCTGCGGCGCCTGGAGCCCAGCGGCGCTGAAGAGCTTCTTGTTGTAGTACATGTACAGCGCCGTGTTCTGGTGCGGCATCATGTAGATCTCGCTGCTGCCGGGGATCTTGCCCGCGTCCCAGCCGGAGGCGATGACGCCCGACTTCCCGCTCCACGCGTCGATCCGGCTGCTCAGCGGGGCGAGCACCCCGGCCTTGACGAACTGCCCGATCCACTCGTCCTTCATGCGCGCCGCGTCGGGGCCGTTGCCGCTGCTCAGCGCCGTCTGCAGCTTGTCCAGGTACTGGGCCGCCGGGACGATCTGGAGCTGCACCTTGCCGTGGCCCGACTCGGCGTTGAACTGGTCCGCCAGGTGCTGCCACGTCTGATCGGTCGCGTTGTCCACCCAGAGCCAGTAGTTGAGGGTCTGGCCGGTGGTGTCGGTGCTCTGCGGTGACGGCGACGATGCGGCAGCCGCGCCACCGCTGCAGCCGGCAAGGGTCACGGCCGCGGCCGCCAGCGTCGCCCAGATCGCTCCGGTGCGGCGCCACGAAGAATGCCTCATTGCAGTCCTCCCTCTCTTGCGTTCCTTAGGGGAATTCACAACCCGGCAGGTGCCGCCCCGCGCGGGGCAGCCATGCCACTGGTGCGCTCCTTCGACCGCAGTGCGGTGAAGCGGGCGCGGACGTCGAAGAAGTGCACGTTGAGCTCGTGCGTCGCCAGCGAGGTGTCGCCTGCTTCGAGCGTCTCCACGATGCGCAGGTGGCGGTGGGCGGTCGCCTGGAGGTCCCCGCCCACCTGGAACTGCTCCGACATCTCGTCGAAGAGCCGCCAGAAAGCCGCGATGAGGCCCTGCAGCGTCTTGTTCCCGAGCTGCTCGTACAGCGCCTGGTGGAACTGCGCGTCCTCCTGCACGAACGGCTGGCCGCGCGCGGCCTTGGCCACCATGCGGTCGGCGATCCGTCGCAGCTCGCGCAGCGTGTTCGCCGACATCTTCGCGACCGCGATGGGGAAGAACGCGGCCTCGAGCACCCGCCGCACGTCGAGCATCTCCAGCATCAGCTCGGTCGACGGCTCCATGTAGCGCGTCAGCGCCTCGACGACGGTCTGCATGTCGGAGGTACCCAGCGTGCGGCGCGCGCCTTGTCGTGAGGCCACCAGACCCAGCGCCTCGAGGGCAGCCAACGCCTCACGCAGCGCGGGCCGGCTCACGTGGAGGTCACGCACCAGGTCCTGCTCGCGCGGCAACGGATCGCCGGGCACCAGCTCGAGCACGCGGAAGTGGCGGATAAGTCGGAACTCGAGATCGGAAGCCACGTCGCTCACCACCACTTGTCTGACAGGTTGGGGCGTCATCACCCTCACGGAGGGCTTGACTGTAGGAACGGCGCCGTCGAAGTCGCAATGGACGTCGACGAATCCGGCCTACATGTCAGACAGGAAGCCCGCTCAGCAGCCCCGGGATCGGACCACCCGCGAGGTCCGCCCGCCGCGGGCGCCGCCTCCGGGCGCCTGCAGGACGATGTCGGTCGGTGCCTCGGGGACGATCCGGACGATCGTCGTCAGGGCTTGGGGGCCGGGGCGGTGTCCCCCCGGGCTCCGCGGCGTCGGGAACCTGCCGTCAGGATCCCGACGCCGCCGCTGACCAGCACTCGCGGTGGAGCGACGGGGAATCGAACCCCGATTAGAGCCTTGCAAAGGCCCCGTTCTACCGTTGAACTACCGCCCCGCTGTCCTCGTCATCCGCGCGCGGACGACGAGGACAGGGTACTTGACCTGGAAACACGTGTCGTCACCCGGAGACACGCGCGCCGCGACCCGGGGCGTGCGCAGAGCCGCGGTCGGCGCGCGCTTCACGCCTGTGGCCCTCGGACGGCGGCCGCCCCACGCCGCGGGCGGTGCCGGCAGCGTCAGTCGTCGACCGTGTCGGTGACCTCGGCCCACAGGTCCCGCTCGTCGCGGTTCTGCAGGTACTTGGTGTAGAGGACGTAGCCTGCCGCGGCGAGCGCCGCGACGAACAGCAGCTTCTTCACGAGTCCTCCTGAGGGAGAAGTGCGTGGGCCTAACAGGACTTGAACCTGTGACCTCTTCCTTATCAGGGAAGCGCTCTAACCGTCTGAGCTATAGGCCCGTGCGCTGCAGCGCCGGTCGAGACTACCCCAGCGGGTTCTTCCCTCCCAAACCGCGTCACTCGTCGGTCATCGTCACGTGGACGCCGCCCACCAGCGCCGCCACCACGTTGTAGAGGAACGCGCCGATGGTGGCCAGGGCGGTGAGCAGGAACACGTCGAGGACGCCGATCAGCGTGGCGACCGACAGCACCTTGGAGAACTGGACGTACGACAGCACGCTGATCGAGCTCTCCGGGCCGACGATCTGCGAGACCAGGCTGTTGAGCGACGTGAACACGTGCAGCCCGTCGAGGGTCAGCCAGAGCACCGAGATCGCGACGACGAACATGATCCCGGCCGCGAACGACAGCAGGAACGACAGCTTCATGACGGACCACGGGTCCAGCCGCGAGATCGCCAGGCGCACCCGGCGCGGGCCAGGTCCTCCGACGACAGGGGTGCGACCGGTCGCCGGGCGGACGGTCGGGGCCCCGGCGGTGGTCGCAGGCGCCGTGGGCGGCACCGTGCGGGGCGGCGCTCCGGTCACGGATGGGTTCGCGGTCATCGCGTCGTCCTTCGGGCGGGGTCTGGTCAACGAAGCGTACGCGGCGGACACCGACGAACCGGTGGTGCTCGCCGCCTTCTTCAGCCACTGGCCGGTCTGCTCCACGGCGGTCGCCAGGGGGGAGGGCCCGTCGTCCGGATCGTCGGGCGTCGGGGGGCCGACGACCGGGAAGGGCGCCCCGGGTGCCGGCCGCAGCGCCCCGTCACGCACGGAGGCGGCGCCGTCACGCGGCGAGGCGACACCGTCGTGCGACGCGCCGTCGAAAGCTCGCGCCGGCGCCACGGACGGCTGGGGCCGGTCCGCCTGCGGAGCCGGCACCGGGCTGGTGCCGGCACCGGCCGGGGTGCCGCGGCCCCGGACCGTCGTCACCCCCCCGGCGCCTGCCGGTGTCGACGGCCGCTTGTGCGGGGGTATCGAGGGCGGGATCGAGGGCGGTGGCGCGTCACTCATGCATCCTCCGCGGTGGTCGGGTCGCCGGTCTCGACCTCCACGGTACCTGCATCACCCTCAGCCTCGTCACCCAAGTGGCGCTCGCCGTTGCGTGCGATGGCAATGATCCGGTCGCCTGCGTCGGGCTTCGCGAAGATCACACCCTTCGTCGTGCGGCCGTGCGCGGGCACCTCCGAGGTCGCCGACCGCACCACCTTGCCGCGCTCCATGATGACGAGCACCTCGTCGTCCTCGTTCGTCACGAGCGCGCTGACGAGCACCGCGTCCGACAGGTCGGCCACCTTGATGCCCAGGCCACCGCGGCCCTGCTGCCGGTAGTTGTCCACCGTGAGCGCGGTGCGCTTGGCGATGCCGCCCTCGGTGACGGTGAACAGGAAGGCGTCCTCGCGCACCACGTCCATGGCCAGCAGCTCGTCGTCGTCGCGGAACTCCATGCCCTTGACGCCGGACGTCGCCCGGCCCATGGGCCGCAGGGCCTCGTCGTCCGCGGTGAACCGGATCGACTGGCCGTGCTTCGACACCAGGATGAGGTCCTGGTCGGCGTCGACCAGCCGGGCGGCCACCAGCTCGTCCGGCCGGCCCTCGTCGTCCTCGCGCAGGTTGATGGCGATGACGCCGCCGGAACGGTTGGAGTCGTACTCGCTCAGCCGCGTCTTCTTCACCAGGCCGCTCTTCGTCGCGAGCACCAGGTACTCCGCCTGCTCGTAGTCGCGCAGGTCGAGGACTTCGGCGATGCGCTCGTCGGGCTGGAACGCCAGCATGTTGGCGACGTGCTGGCCCTTGGCGTCACGGCCACCCTCGGGCAGCTCGTAGCCCTTGGCGCGGTAGACCCGGCCGAGGTTCGTGAAGAACAGCAGCCAGTGGTGCGTCGTCGTGACGAAGAAGTGGTCGACGATGTCGTCCTCGCGCAGCTGCGCGCCCCGCACGCCCTTGCCGCCGCGGCGCTGTGCCCGGTAGTTGTCGCTGCGCGTGCGCTTGGCGTACCCGCCGCGGGTGATGGTGACGACCATCTCCTCCTCGGCGATGAGGTCCTCGTCGGTGACGTCGCCGTCGAACGGCAGGATGCGCGTGCGGCGCTCGTCGCCGTGGCGGGCGACGATCTCGGCGAGCTCCGTCGAGACGATCTCCCGCTGCCGCTCCGGCGAGGCGAGGATCGCCTGGTACTCGAGGATCTTGGTCTCGAGCTCGGCGTACCGGTCGAGGATCGCCTGCCGCTCCAGGGCGGCCAGCTGGCGCAGCTGCATGCGCAGGATCGCGTTGGCCTGCTCCTCGTCGATCGTCAGCAGGTCCATCAGGCCCGCGCGGGCCGCGTCCGCGCTGGCCGAGCCCCTGATGAGGGCGATGACGGCGTCGAGCTGGTCGAGGGCGGCCAGGTAGGCGCGGTAGATGTGGATCTGCCGCTCGGCCTCGGACAGCCGGTGGCGCGTGCGGCGCTGGATCACGTCCAGCTGGTGGGTGACCCAGTGCCGCACGAACCCGTCGAGCGGCAGCGTGCGCGGCACTCCGTCGACCAGCGCGAGCATGTTCGCGCCGAACGTGTCCTGCAGCTGCGTGTGCTTGTAGAGGTTGTTGAGGACCACCTTCGCGACCGCGTCGCGCTTGAGCACGATGACCAGGCGCTGGCCGGTGCGGCCGCTGGTCTCGTCGCGGATGTCGGCGATCCCGCCGACCCGGCCGTCCTTGACCAGCTCGGCGATCTTCGTCGCCAGGTGGTCCGGGTTGACCTGGTACGGCAGCTCGGTGACGACCAGGCAGGTGCGGCCGTGGATCTCCTCGACCTCGACCACGGCGCGCATGGTGATGGCGCCTCGGCCGGTGCGGTACGCGTCCTCGATGCCCCGCCGGCCGAGGATCGTCGCCGCCGTCGGGAAGTCGGGGCCCTTGACGCGCTGCAGGAGCGCCTCGAGGAGCTCCTCGCGGTCCGCCTCCGGGTGGTCGAGGTACCACTGCACGCCCTCGGCGACCTCGCGCAGGTTGTGCGGCGGGATGTTGGTCGCCATGCCGACCGCGATCCCGGCCGAGCCGTTGACCAGCAGGTTCGGGAATCGGCTCGGCAGGACCTGCGGCTCCTGCGTCTCGCCGTCGTAGTTGTCGCCGAAGTCGACGGCGTCCTCGTCGATGTCCCGAACCATCTCCATGGCCAGCGGCGCCATGCGGCACTCGGTGTATCGGGGGGCCGCGGCGGGGTCGTTGCCGGGGGAACCGAAGTTGCCCTGCCCGGCGACGAGCGGGTACCGCATCGACCAGTCCTGCACCAGCCGGACGAGCGCGTCGTAGATCGCGGTGTCGCCGTGCGGGTGGAACTTGCCCATGACGTCGCCGACGACGCGCGAGCACTTGGAGAAGGAGCGGTCCGGCCGGTACCCGCCGTCGTACATCGCGTACAGCACGCGGCGGTGGACCGGCTTCAGGCCGTCGCGCACGTCCGGCAACGCGCGCCCGACGATGACAGCCATCGCGTAGTCCAGGTACGACCGCTGCATCTCCAACTGCAGGTCGACCTGGTCGATGCGGCCGTGCTCGATCGGGAAGTCTGTGGTCTCGCTCATGCTGTCGTCCTTCGGTGTGTGCGGTCGTCCGTCCGGGGCCGGCTACCTCAGATGTCGAGGAACCGCACGTCTTTGGCGTTGCGCTGGATGAAGCTGCGGCGGGCGTCGACGTCCTCGCCCATGAGCACCGCGAACGTCTCGTCGGCCGCCGCGGCCTCGTCGAGCGTCACCTGGAGCAGGATCCGGTGCTCGGGCGACATCGTGGTCTCCCAGAGCTCGTCGTAGTTCATCTCGCCGAGGCCCTTGTAGCGCTGGTAGGGCTTCTCCTTCGGCAGCCGCTTGCCGGCCGCCTGCCCGTTCGCGACGAGCAGGTCCCGCTCACGGTCGGTGTACGCGTACTCGTGGTCCTGGTTGCTCCACTTGATCCGGTAGAGCGGCGGCTGCGCCATGTACACGTGGCCCTGCGTGATGAGGTCGGGCATGTACCGGAACAGCAGCGTGAGCAGCAGCGTGCGGATGTGCTGGCCGTCGACGTCGGCGTCGGCCATGAGCACGATCTTGTGGTACCGGAGCTTGGACAGGTCGAAGTCCTCGCCGATCCCGGTGCCGAACGCCGTGATGAGCGACTGCACCTCCTGGTTGCCCAGGGCGCGGTCGAGGCGGGCACGCTCGACGTTGAGGATCTTGCCGCGGATCGGCAGGATCGCCTGCGTCCGCGGGTTGCGGCCGCGCACGGCAGAGCCGCCGGCGGAGTCGCCCTCGACGATGAACACCTCGCACTCGGCGGGGTTGTTGCTCTGGCAGTCCTTGAGCTTGCCGGGCATCGAGTTCGACTCGAGCAGGCCCTTGCGGCGGGTGGCCTCGCGGGCCTTGCGCGCCGCCATCCGGGCGGCCGACGCCTGGATCGACTTGCGGATGATCTCCTTGGCGTCGAACGGGTGCGAGTCGAGCCAGTCGCCGAGCCGGTCGTTGACCACCTTCTGGACGAACGTCTTGGCCTCGGTGTTGCCGAGCTTCGTCTTCGTCTGGCCCTCGAACTGGGGCTCGCCGAGCTTGACGGACACCACCGCGGTGAGGCCCTCGCGGACGTCGTCGCCGGTGAGGTTCTCGTCCTTCTCCTTGAGCAGGCCCTTGTCCCGCGCGTAGCGGTTGACGAGCGAGGTCAGCGCTGCCCGGAAACCCTCCTCGTGCGTGCCGCCCTCGGTCGTGGAGATCGTGTTGGCGTACGTGTGCACCGACTCCGAGTACGCCCCGGTCCACTGCATGGCGATCTCCACGGAGATCCGCCGCTCGGTGTCCTCGGCGTCGAAGTCGATGACCTCCGGGTGCACCGGCTCGTACTTCTTGGCGCCGTTGAGGTGCTTGACGTAGTCGACGATGCCGCCCTCGTACCGGTAGGAGACGGAGTGCCGGGCCTCCTCGGCCTTCTCGGCACCGTCGACCACCTCGTCGTCGTCCGCCGTGTCGGCGTGGCGTGGGCGCTGGTCCTCGAGGCTGATCCGCAGGCCCTTGTTGAGGAACGCCATCTGCTGGAACCGTGACCGGAGCGTCTCGAAGTCGTACTCCGTGGTCTCGAAGATCTCGTCGTCGGCCCAGAACGTCACCGTGGTCCCCGTGACGTCCGTCGCCTCGCCGCGCTCGAGCGGGCCGGTCGGTGCGCCGCGCCGGTACGACTGGCGCCACACGGACCCCTCGAGCCGCACCTCGACGTCGAGCCGGGCGGACAGCGCGTTGACCACCGAGACGCCGACGCCGTGCAGGCCGCCAGACACCGCGTAGCCGCCGCCGCCGAACTTGCCACCCGCGTGCAGCACGGTGAGGACCACCTCGACGGCGGGCTTGCCCTCGGACTTGACGATGCCCACCGGGATGCCACGGCCGTCGTCGATCACCCGGACGCCGCCGTCCGGCAGGATCGTCACCTGGATGTTGGTCGCGTAGCCGGCGAGCGCTTCGTCGACCGAGTTGTCGACCACCTCGTAGACCAGGTGGTGCAGCCCGCGCTCCCCGGTGGACCCGATGTACATGCCGGGGCGCTTGCGGACGGCCTCGAGCCCTTCGAGCACCGTGATGGCGTTGGCGTCGTATCCGCCGTTGCCGTCGTGGTGCTCTGCAGGTGTGCCGTCCGAGGTCGGCGGGATGGGCAGGGGCTCAGGAACCACGGGCGGCGGTCTCCTCGAAGGGCTGGACGGCGCGGAGGGCTCCGCCCATTGACACACAGGGCGGATCACTCCACGACGCGAGAGTTCTTGTCTCAGGACCGGCGCAGACGCGCCAGGAAGACCCTTCTAGTCTACCGCCTGGACGCCCTGGACCTGGGATCTCTCCACAGCACTGCGCATCAGCCCCAGGTGTCGCGCGCCCCACGGCCCGGGACGGATCGCCGACCACGGCCGAAGCCCGGCCCCGCCGGCCCCAGGACCTTCACCTCGACGACCACGCCTTCGCCCAGCTCCTCGGCGAGCCGGCGCAGCAGCCGCTGGGACTCGAGCGTCAGCGTCGTCGCCCAGGCCGTCGACGACGCGCGCAGCGTCAGCAGGCCCGCCTCGAACGTCTCGGGCCGGCAGTGCTCCGCGATGTCCGTGCCCACCAGCTCCGGCCACCGTCCGTGCAGCTGGCCCTCGATCAGGCCCGGCCGCCAGCCCAGCTCTGTCGCGAGCCGGCCTGCCGTGACGGCGATCCGCTGCGGGTCACGGGCGTCAGGTCCGGCCGCGGTCGCCACCGGTGCCGACCACGAGCGACGCGCGGCGTCGCCGGGCCGTAGTCCCCGCGCGCGGGCCGCCTCCTGCGCGCGCGAGAGCGCTGCCCGGGCCACCTGGTCCGGCGGGGTCGGCGTGTACGTCACGGTCACCGGGCCGGTCAGGTCCCGCGCGACGTCGCCGGGATCGCCGGCGACCGCCGACGAACGGGCGGACGAGCCCTCCGGCCGGCCGCCCCGTGCGCCGCTCGTGCGGCCGGCGCCGGCCGGCAGCAGCTTCGCGGCCGGCGCGCTGCCGCGACGTGCCGGGTCAGAGGACACGGGAGACCGTGCCGCCTGTGACGTCCACCCGGGCGCCGGCGAGCGCCTCGGGCACGTCGCCCGGTACCGCGGCGGTGACGAGCACCTGGCCGGCCGGGGCGACGAGGTCCGCGAGCCGGTCCCGGCGACGCGTGTCGAGCTCGGCGAACACGTCGTCGAGGATGAGCACCGGATCGCCGTCCGGTCCCCAGTCGCCGGACCACTGCGCCGTACCGGCACCACCGCGCAGCAGCGTCGCGGACCCCAGCCGCAGGGCCAGCGCGTACGACCAGGACTCACCGTGGCTGGCGTATCCCTTGGCCGGCAGCTTGCCGAGGGTCAGCAGGAGGTCGTCGCGGTGCGGGCCGACGAGGCTGACCCCCCGCTCGATCTCCCTGCTCCGCAACCGGCCCATCGCCTCGAGCAGCTGCGCCTCGACCAGGTCCTCGTCGACGGCGGGCGGGAGCTCGTCGACACCCGCCGACTCGTCCGGCGCGGCGTCGACGGACGCGCGGTAGCTGAGACGAGCCTCCCCGGCCGCAGCGCTGACCTGCGAGTACGCGTCCATCACCGCGGGGGCCAGGGCGGCCACCAGGCTGCGCCGCGCGACGACGATCCGGGCGCCGGCGGTCGCCAGCTTGGCGTCCCACACGTCCAGCGTGCGCAGGTCGGCGCCACGCGAGGCCCGCATCGCCCCGGCCGCCGACTTCAGCAGCGCCGACCGCTGCCGGAGCACGCGCTCGTAGTCGGAGAGCACTGCGGCCAGCGGCGGCCGCAGCTGCACCACGAGCTCGTCGAGGAACCGTCGCCGGCCGTCCGGGTCGCCCTTGACCAGCGACAGGTCCTCCGGTGCGAACTGCACGGTCCGCAGCAAGCCCAGCACGTCCCGCGCGCGCCCGGGCGAACCACCGTTGAGCCGCGCCCGGTTCGCCCGGCCCGGCGTGATCTCCACCTCGACCGTCGTCGTGCGGCCGGCGCGTTCCACCCGGGCCCCGACCACGGCGCGTTCCGCTCCGGACCGGACGAGCGCGGCGTCGGTCGGCACCCGATGGCTCGACAGCGTGGCGAGATAGCCGATCGCCTCGACCAGGTTCGTCTTGCCCTGGCCGTTGGGGCCGACGAGCGCGGTCACCCCTCGGTCCAGCGCGAGCTCGACGTGCGGGTAGGAGCGGAAGTCGGCGAGCGCGAGGTGGGAGACGAACACTCAGGCCCCGTCGGGACCGGCGGCCTTCACCGCGTGCCCACCGAACTGCTGTCGGAGCGCCGCGACCGCCTTGAGGGCAGGCGACTCCTGCTGGCGTGAGGCGAACCGGGCGAACAGTGCCGCCGAGATCACCGGCGCCGGCACGGCCAGGTCGATCGCCTCGTCGACGGTCCACCGTCCCTCGCCGGAGTCCTCGACCCAGTCGTCGATGGCGGCCAGCCCGGGATCCTGCTCCAGTGCCTGGACGAGCAGGTCCAGCAGCCACGACCGGACGACGGTGCCGCGCGTCCACGCCTTGAGGACGCCCTCCACGTCGGTGACGAGACCCTTGGCCGCCAGCAGCTCGTACCCCTCGGCGTAGGCCTGCATCAGCCCGTACTCGACGCCGTTGTGCACCATCTTCGCGAAGTGCCCGGCGCCGACCGTCCCGGCGTGCACGAACCCCTCGTCGCGCGGTCCGTCGGGCCGCAACGCGTCGAAGACCGGCATCAGCCGTTCCACGGCGGCGGGATCGCCGCCGACCATCAGGCCGTAGCCGTTCGCGAGCCCCCAGACGCCACCGGACACCCCGGCGTCGACGAACCCGATGCCGTGCTCGGCGAGCAGGTCGGCGTGCGGCTGGTCGTCCTGGTAGTAGGAGTTGCCCCCGTCGACAACCACGTCGCCGGCCGCGAGCAGGCCTGCGAGCTGCTGGATCACCGCGTCGGTCACCGCACCGGAAGGAACCATCACCCAGATGTTCCGGGTGCCGGCCGGCATCTGCTGCACCATCGCCTCGAGCGACGGGACGTCGGTGACGTCGGGGTTGCGGTCGTAGCCGACGACCTCGATGCCGCCGCGCCGCAGCCGCTCCCGCATGTTGGCGCCCATCTTTCCGAGCCCCACCAGGCCGATCTTCATCTCGCCAACCCTTCGATCAGACGACTCGGCCCCACGGCCGTCGCATGCCGTCACTGTGCCGCAGCGACGGACCGTCTGCCACGGCGACGATCAGCCGGCGAACCGGATCGGAACCAGCAGGTACCGGTACTCCTGAGAGTCGTCGCCCGCGGCCTCGGCCTGTCCGGTGAACTCCACCGGCTTGTTCGGGTGCGTGAACGACAGCCGCACGAACGTGGTGTCGAACGCGCCGAGCCCGTCCAGCAGGTACTGGGGGTTGAAGGCCACCGTGATGGGCTCACCCACCAGCGTCGCCTCGAGCGCCTCGGAGGCCTGCGCGTCGTCGCCGTGACCGGCCTCGAGGACCACCTCACCGTCAGTGAACGACAGCCGGATCGGGGTGTTGCGTTCCGCCACGAGGGCCACACGCTTGGCCGCCTCGACGAGCGACGCCCGGTCGACGACCGCATGGATCGGCGTCTCGTCCGGGAACAACCGACGCACCGGCGGGTAGTCACCGTCCACCAGGAGGCTGGTGGTGTGGCGGCCGCCGGCCTCGAACCCGATGAGGTCCACGCCGCCCGACGTGGTGAGAGCCACCGTGACGGAGCCGGAGCTGGCGAGGGACCGCGCGACGTCGGTGAGCGTGCGGGCACGGACCAGGGCGATGCTCGAGAACCCTGGCGTCGAGGGCTTCCACGACAGCTCACGCAGGGCCAGCCGATAACGGTCCGTCGCCAGGAGCGTGAGCTTCTCGCCGTCGATCTCCATCCGGACGCCGGTGAGCAGCGGCAGCGTGTCGTCGCGACTCGCCGCGACGCTCACCTGTGCCACGGCGCGCGTGAGGTCGTCCCCGTCCACGACGCCGGCCACCGGCGGCATGGTGGGCAGCGTCGGGTACTCGTCGACCGGCATGGTCAGCAGCGTGAACCGGCTCGCGCCGCACGTGATGACGACCTTGGTGCCGTCGAGCTGGACGTCGACCGGCTTGTCCGGCAGCGCCCGGGAGATCTCTGCCAGCAGCCGTCCCGAGACGAGGACCGTGCCTGCCTGCGTCACGTCCGCAGGGATCTGGGAGCGTGCCGACACCTCGTAGTCGAAGCTCGACAGCTCGATGGTACCTGTCGTGTCGGCCGCGATGCGCACGCCCGCGAGCACCGGGACCGGCGGCCGCGTCGGCAGCGTGCGGGCCGTCCACGTCACGGCGTCCGCGAGGACGTCGCGCTCGAGCCGGAACTTCATGCGTCACCTCTTCGTCGTGCCGCGGCGGTGGTCCCGCGCGTCGGCCCTGACCAGAAACGAGCCTTCCGACGAACACTACGGGATCGGTGTGACGCGGCCGGGCCAGTTCCCGGTCCGACGGTGTCTGCCGTCGAGTCATGAAGAAGGTTCGTTGTCGTCGTCGGCGTTGTGGGTTGTGTGGATGAGGCGCGGTGTCGCACGTCACGTCGCGTGGCGGGTTGTGGACGTGGTTGTGTCTTTCGCAGGCTGGTCGGTGGATGCCCGTGGACGGGTCGCGGCGGCGTGGTTGTCGTCCACCGACGGGGGCGTCCGGGTCCACACGATCTGGACACTCGTCCACTGTCATCCACAGCGGTGTCAACAGGTGTGAACAATCGTCCCATCGAAGCCTCAGGGCGGGGTGGAACGTTCTCGCACGAGCGGTGGCGAGCCTGGTCGGAACTGGGACGAACCGGACATCGAGGCACGTCAGCGCGCTGCCGAGGCGGAGCCTCCGGCGTCGCTCGACCGGCGCAACGAGTACGGGGCTGCAGCGCTCCGCCACCCCGGTCGAGGCCGCTCAGAACGCACCGTCCACAGGTTTTCCCACAGGCTTCCGGGAGCCCTGTGGACAGTTCAGGACCGGTTCTGCTGCTTGATCCGGTTGGTGAGCTCGGTGACCTGGTTGTAGATCGAGCGACGCTCGGCCATGAGCTCGCGGATCTTGCGGTTGGCGTGCATGACGGTGGTGTGGTCCCGTCCGCCGAAGGCCTGGCCGATCTTCGGCAAGGACAGGTCGGTGAGCTCACGGCACAGGTACATCGCGATCTGGCGGGCAGTCACCAGGACGCGGGACCGGCTGGATCCACAGAGGTCCTCGATCGTCAGGCCGAAGTACATCGCCGTCTGGCCGATCACGGTGGTCGCGGTGATCTCGGCCGTCTGGTCGTCCGTGATGAGGTCCTTGAGAACGATCTCGGCGAGCGACATGTCGACCTGCTGGCGGTTGAGGTTCGCGAAGGCCGTGACGCGGATGAGCGCACCTTCCAGCTCACGGATGTTGCTGCTGATCTTCGACGCGATGTGCTCCAGCACGTCGTCGGGCGCCTTGAGGCCCTCAGATCCGGCCTTCTTCCGCAGGATCGCGATGCGGGTCTCGAGGTCCGGCGGCTGGACGTCGGTGATCAGGCCCCACTCGAAGCGCGAGCGCATCCGGTCCTCGAAACCGTTGAGCTCTTTCGGTGGTAGGTCTGAGGTGATCACCACCTGCTTGTTCGCGTTGTGCAGGGTGTTGAACGTGTGGAAGAACTCCTCCATCGTCTGTTCCTTGCCCTGCAGGAACTGGATGTCGTCGATGAGGAGCACGTCCACCTCGCGGTAGCGCCGCTGGAACGCGCCGGCCTTGCCCTCGCCGATGGAGTTGATGAAGTCGTTGGTGAACTCCTCGGAGTTCACGTAGCGCACCCGGATGCTCGGGTACAGGTTCTGGGCGTAGTGCCCGATGGCGTGCAGCAGGTGCGTCTTGCCGAGGCCAGAGTTCCCGTAGATGAAGAGCGGGTTGTAGGCCTTCGCCGGCGCCTCGGCCACGGCGAGCGCGGCGGCGTGGGCGAACCGGTTGGACGAGCCCGGGACGAACGTCTCGAAGACGTACTTGGGGTTGAGGCGCGCGGGTTCGGCCGGGGCGCGCCGGCCGACCCCCGACTGGCCGCCGGATCCGACCGGCGGGTAGGCCGCCGCCGAGCGGGCGGGGGCCACCGGTTCGACGACCGGCGCGGGCGCGGGCGGCATGACCGGCGCCTGGCCGTCGAGGTCGGGGTCCACTGACACCGCGAAGCGTGCCTCACGCCCGATCGCCTCGGAGAGGGCCTGCGTCACCTCGGTGCGGACGCGCGACTCCAGATAGTCCTTGGTGAAGTCGTTGCCGACTGCCAGCAGGAGCGTGCCGTCGAACAGACCGAGCGGACGCGCGAGCCGGACGAATGCGAGCTGACGGGGCGTGATGTCAGGACTGGTGCCCAGCTCGGACACCACGTGACCCCAGATCTGGCCCAGGTCGTCGGTCACGGTCACCTCTGCTGTTGTTCGACGGTCGTCGGAGAACTATGTTCGCGCGCGCTCGTCCACACACTTGTCCACATCTGTGTGCGGATCAGCCGGACCTTCGCCCTGCGGGGTGGTGAGGAAAGACCGGAGCGGCACGGTGGCCGCGGATGGAGACGGAACGACCACAGATGGTAGTGGTCCGGAGCGCGTGCGACGAGGGGCAGCAGGGCATGGCGGGGTGTCGATCGGCGTGTCGACTGGACATGCGGCGTGATTTGACCCTGTCCGTGGCGGGAGCGTACCGTGATTCAGCCTTGTTGACGGCTCCTCTTCGCGCGCCTCGATGCCATCGCCCTCGGTCGTTCACCGAGATCGAGACGCGGGATGTCGTGGGACCGCCCAGCCCGGCACCCTGACCTGCTCCATACGTCCGCGCTCGACGCGGGCCAGTCCCGGGGAGACTCTCGTGACCAAGCGCACATTCCAGCCGAACAACCGGCGCCGGGCGAAGACCCATGGCTTCCGTCTCCGGATGCGCACCCGCGCCGGGCGCGCCATCCTCGCCGCGCGGCGCCGCAAGGGCCGCGCGGAGCTGTCGGCCTGACGCATCCTCGGTGCTGCCTCGGGCGCACCGGATGCGCCGCGGCTCGGACTTCGAGCAGGCGGTGCGCCGAGGCGCGCGTGGTGGCCGGGAGTCCCTCGTGGTGCACCTGACGACATCGACCGACCCGGAGCCTGACGGCGCCGTGGTCGGTCTCGTCGTGTCACGGGCGGTCGGCAACGCCGTGACCCGCAACCACGTCAAGCGCCGGCTGCGGTCGTTGATGAGGGAACGGCTGCCGCTGCTGCCTTCGGCCGGGCGCGTCGTCGTGCGAGCGCTGCCGCCGGCTGCGACCGCTGACTACGCGACGCTCGGGGCCGATCTGGACGGCGCGCTGGCGACCGCGATCCGCCGTTCGCGCGAGCGGGCACGATGAACGGCCTGGCGCGGTTCGCCCGCCTCGTCGTGCGGGTGCCGGCGCGGGCGGCGCTGCTGCTGCTGCGCGCGTACCAGCGTTACGTCTCGCCGATGCGGCCCGCGACGTGCAAGTACTACCCGACGTGCTCGCAGTACGCCGTCGTCGCGATCCAGCGCCACGGTCTGGTACGCGGGACCGGACTTGCTGCGTGGCGGCTGCTGCGGTGCAACCCGTGGAGCCGCGGCGGCGTCGATGACGTGCCGCCCGCCCGCGAACGGCACGAGCACCACCGACCAGCCGTGGCCCGCGCCGCGCACTGACCTTCAAGGAGCCTTGCCCCCATGAGCTGGTTCGACAGCCTGCTGTGGCCGATCATGATCGCGGTCGCGTGGATCATGACGACCTTTCACTCGCTGTTCTCGGCGATCGGTCTGGACCCCGCCGGAGGCGCGGCCTGGGCACTGTCGATCATCGGCCTCGTCATCTTCATGCGGATCCTGCTCATCCCGCTGTTCTTCCGCCAGATCAAGGCGTCGCGGGGCATGCAGCTCATCCAGCCCGAGCTGCAGGTGATCCAGAAGAAGTACAAGGGCAAGACGGACCCGGCCTCCCGCGAGGCGATGAGCCGGGAGACGATGGAGCTGTACCGGAAGCACAACACGAACCCGTTCGCCTCGTGCCTGCCGATCCTGCTGCAGTCCCCCATCTTCTTCGCACTCTTCCGGGTCCTGAACAGCCTGACCCTGCTGTCGCAGGGCAAGTACGACGGCGGTGCGAAGGATCACATCGGGCCGCTGACTCGCGAGCTCGCCTCGAAGGCGGAGAGCGCGAAGATCTTCGGCGCACCGTTGTCCGGGTCGTTCATGCAGGCGCACGGGAACGTGCGCATCCAGCTCGTCACCATCCTGCTGATCGTCGCGATGTCGGCGACGACGTTCACCACGCAGCGCCAGCTGACGATGAAGAACATGCCCAAGGCGGCGCTGGAGGGGCCGATCGCGCAGCAGCAGAAGGTCCTGCTCTACGTGATGCCGCTGATCTTCGCGTTCTCCGGAGTGAACTTCCCGATCGGCGTGCTCATCTACTGGACCGTGACGAACCTGTGGTCGATGGGCCAGCAGTTCTACTCGATCCGCAAAATGCCGGCTCCGGGGTCCGAGGCGGAGCGTCAGCTGAAGGAGCGTCAGGCCCGCCGGGCCGCGGAGCGGGGCACCGCCGTCGCGGTGTCGGACGACAAGCCGACGATCGAGGAGCGGCCACGCTCGGGGCAGCGGCAGCAGCCCGTGCGCAAGGACCGCCAGAAGCCCCGACCAGGGGCGGCGGGGACGGGCGACGGCATGGATGCTGCGGAAGGGAGCACCGCCGCACCGGAGGCTTCCGGGGACGGTGAGAAGGCGCAGCCTGCGCCGACGCAGGGCGGCGCTGACCAGCGGACGTCCCCCACGGGTCGCGGCAGCGCCGGCGCGAGCGGCGCGTTGGAGATCCCGCCGGCGAAGAAGAAGCGGACCGCGCCCGACGGCGGTGGTTCGCCGGCACGTCCGGTGGCTGCTGAGAGGCGGAACGGACCGGGTGGGACGACCGGTGAGGCGCCGCAGGCTCCTCCCTCCAGGGAGAAGCGGAGTGGGCCCGGCGCCAGCGGTTCGCTGGAGATCCCGGCGGCGAGGAAGAAGCGGAGCGGCCCCAGCGCCGACTCGGCTGGCTCGACTGGTTCGACGAAATGACGGGAGCGGAGGAGACGATGAGCGCCACCACGCCGGAGGATTCCGGTGACACCACGGTGACGAGACGCCTCGAGGAAGAGGGCGAGATCGCGGCCGACTACCTCGAGGAGCTGCTGGACATCGCGGATCTCGACGGCGACATCGAGATCGACGTCGACCATGGCCGCGCGGCAGTGGCGATCGTTTCGGAGAACGCGTCCGATCCTGCTCTGAAGCGACTGGTCGGTCCGGCGGGCGAGACGCTCGAGGCGCTTCAGGAGCTGACGCGGCTCGCGGTCCAGGTGCGCACCGGAGACCGGAGTCGGTTGATGCTCGACGTCGCGGGCTACCGATCTGGACGAAAGGCGGAGCTGACGAGGGTTGCGGAGGACGCGATCGAGCAGGTGCGAGCTTCAGGCGCGCAGCTCGAGCTCGAGCCGATGAACCCGTTCGAACGGAAGGTCGTCCACGACGCGGTGGCGGCGGCCGGCCTGGTGTCGGAGTCCGACGGGGTGGAGCCGTACCGGTACGTGGTGGTGCGTCCGGCCTGAGTGGCCGCTGACCGTCACGTTTCACGTGAAACGTGACGGCGTCGGTCTGGACTGGTGGGCGGCGGCGTCGGACGTGCTGGGTGCGCGCGCTGGGCGGACCGCGGGATCTTAGCCGTTTCGCTCGCACCACCGGTGATGGTCGTGTGGTCGCACCGGGTGCGTCACCGTGCGGTTGCCTCGTACGGTCGCCGCTCAGGGCGCTGCCGTTTCACGTGAAACGGCTCGTCGCCGCCGTGAGGCGGACCCACCTCGAGCGCGGCCGGCCTTCGGGGGGAGCATCCGCGATGTCCGAGACCTGTCCTAGGAGGCTTGGCGGCGGCGCGGATGGTGTCCGGGCGGCGTGGAACACCCGAGACCGGGGCTCAGTGCTACAGGCCTTGGATGGTGGGAACGTAGCGCCGTCGACGGCCGACCACGGGTTCGGCGCCGCGTGGGCTCCGTCTGCAGGTGTCCGGACAGGTTCCTCGGCACACGGCGGTGGCGGAACGTGATGCCACCTGCCGGCAGCTGGGCCGCCGGAGCGCCACAGACGGCGGGTGCCGCCGCGCTGACATATCGCCGCGCTGACTCTGGCCTGAAGGGCTATCCATCTGACTGACACACCTATGTGCTGGTCAGCGCCCGGCGCCAGGAACGATGCACAATCGGCGGGCGTGGCTCTCGGGATCGGTTCTCCGGCATAGCCGGGCGACGCGTTGACCGCGTCCCATCACCGGACCACTCGTCGCCGCTGCATCACTCCTCGGCCTCCAGTCGGTCTTGCCGCCTCATGTCGGCACCCGGGGCCTGGTCGAGGGCGGCTTCGATGAGTTCGTCGACGTCCACGACAACATCCGCCGGAAGGTAGGTCCTCGCGTTGCGCGTCGCGCCGTCGGACTCGCGAGTGACCATGACGCTCACCAGCACACCCAACGGGCCCGTCGTCATCCCGGGTCGCAGCACATCGATCGACTCGACCTCGCCGACAGGGATCCGCACGCCGCCCCCGCGCACGCCTTCCAGCACAACCTCCGCGGTCGTGATCCGCAGTCGCGTACGGCTCATCGTCCCTTTCCACCAAGCGGCGTAGGCGACGTCGCACACCACCACCACAGCGGCTGCGTTGGCGTAGGCGACGAGTCCTGCACCGGAGGCGACGGCCGCCACGAGCGGAAGCACCGCGATGATCGCCAGGATCATCGCCAGCCGGCCGCGCAGCCACCCAGGATCAGCGCGCAGTTCGTAGAGCACGTTCCCCACGACTGGACGGCCCTCCGGACCGAAGGACTCCCAGGGCTTACTCATGTGAGCATCTCACCCATTCCTTGACCAGTCTGCTGTTGGAACGTTCGGCTCTTGACTGAATGGCGGCGACCGCGACCGTGGCGGCTTTGGTGACAAGAACGGCGGCCGCGAGGGTGCGGCCGACGGTGCTGATCTTGCTCGCAACATCGCCAGCGTGACCTTGGTTTCGGCACTCAGGTTCGTCGTCGCCCCCAAGGCGCCACTGCACCGGCGTGCGGCAGCGTTCAGAGATCGACGGGTCAGAGCGATCCGAAGGCGGCTGCGATCTCGCAAGGCGATCGTGAGGCCGCTGTGAGCGTGGCGCCTCGGCGGACGCTCGCGCAGGCCGCGGCCGGGTGAGCTGCTGACCAGCACGTAGGCGTGTCAGTCAGATGGATAGCCCTTCTGGCCTGACTCTGCGCGTGGGCGGAGGGGTTTGCGGTCCGGCGCACGGCGAGGCGGTGCGGCGTAGGTGTGGGGCTCGGCGGCTGCGAGCTCCAGCGCGGCCCGGATGGTTGCGGCCGGGTGGACTATCAGGCGGTGTTCCACGACCTCGTCGGCGCTCGCAGCCTGCGAGCCGACCGCGCCTCCACCAGCGGGTGGTCGGGTCTTCGAACACGTCGCGCTCCACTCCGCCGTCGCCCCACCGGCCCTCGGGCCGTCCGACGTCGGTGGTTCTCCCGGCGCCCGCCGTTACCGGGCCGGTGGCGACCCGGCGGGGTGGTGGCGACCCGGCGGGGTGGTGTCGACCGGGCGCGGTGGTGTCGACACTTTCGGTCAAGAGGCGGTGTCGGCCGGACCGACTTCCCTGTGCCCCGGACCGGGACCGCGCGGCCTGGGGAGCACTCGTGTCGGCCGAGGTGCTTGGCCTCACCGGTGAGGCCTGGAGAGCGTGACGAGCGCTCCGGGCGGCCTCCCTTCCCGGGGGTGCCTGGCCTTGGGGAACGCGGGGCGGGGGCAC
The DNA here is from genome assembly GCA_021793115.1 of Actinomycetes bacterium. The sequence continues at coordinate 39,062 of JAJYTJ010000008.1, forward strand.
TCGCGTCCGCTCAAGAGCCTGATCTGAACGCGCGCGGTACTGCGAGCGCCCCGAGCAGCACCGATGGCACCGCCGGAGAGGTACCGAGGGCTTCCGCATCGTGTCGCGCCGGCCGGGCGCGGCCCGGCCGGCGCTGCTCGGGGTGTGTGAGTCTGGGCCGCGGTGGGGCGTGGTGCGGCCCGGCACGAGACTCGGGGAAGCTTCGACTGCCGCAGTCGGAACCGGCGAAGATCCGGCGCAGCGAATGGCCGCGTCGTTGAATGCCGGCGGCGGCGCCGGTAGGGAGGTGGTGACCCGAGCGCTCCACCGTTTCACGTGAAACGGGAGCGGCGGTTGGCGTGTCATTCGCGGGCCCGGGTGCTCACGGACGGCTCGCCGATCTCGTCTGTGGTGACTGGCGGTCACTGTGGCGATGCGGGCACGCCAGGACCGGCGTTGCTGAACCGTGCCTTCGGACATGTGGACCAGAGCCGGGCCGCGAGGTGCACGCGGGTAGCGTGGGCGGACGTCGACGGGGTCGGTTCCGAGGGCAGGGGTTGAGGGCGAGCATGGCGCATGGGCAGCGAGACGAGGACACGCCGACGGCTGTCCCGACTGCCACCGATCCTCTGGACGACGACCCTCGGCTGCAGGAGTACTTCGGAGCAGCGTGGCCGGTCCTTGCGGGCTTTGCCGGTCTACTGCGGCGGTATGGGGCGGAGCGGGGGCTCATCGGGCCCAACGAGTCGAGCCGTCTCTGGGAACGACATCTGCTGAACTCCGCCGGGGCTGCCGCGTGCCTCCCGGACCGTGGCATCGTCGTCGATCTCGGGAGCGGGGCCGGCCTGCCGGGAATCGTCCTCGCCGCGATGCGTCCGCAAGTGCACGTGGTGCTCGTCGAGCCGATGGAGCGGCGGACCGACTGGCTCGATCTCGTCGCCGGAGAGCTCCAGCTGACGAACGTCGAGGTGCGGCGCGGTCGTGCCGAGGAGCTCGTCGGAACGCTGCGCGCCGACGTCGTCACGGCGCGGGCGCTGTCCGCGCTGTCGAACCTCCTCCGCTGGGCCGCGCCACTTGTTCGTTCCGGCGGCCAGCTGTGCGCCATCAAGGGATCGCGTGCTGCGCACGAGGTCGCCGAAGCGGCTAGCTCAGCCGCGCAGTACGGATGGGCCGACGTCCACGTGAAGGAGGTCGAGACGCTTACCGGCGTCGAGGTCACACGGATCGTGCGTGCCGTGCGGAAGGGCAAGGCAGCCAGTGTTCGGTAGGGGAAAGCGCCGTTCGGCACCGGTTGCGACACCAGAGCTCGGGCTCGACATCCGCGAGGTGCCTTCAAGCGCGGCCGGCTCCGTCACGCCAGAAGGCGCCGGGGAGTTCGGACCGCGCCCGGCCGGCGATCCCGGGCCACGACGAGCTGCCGATCCCGGGCGACCGGGGGGTGGTGATCCCGCAGAGGCCGGCACCTCCGGAGCGGTGGCGAACCCCGGAGCATCGTGGCAGCGGTGGTCGGCACAGCCGACTGGCGAAGCGACGACCGCGACCAGGGAGGGCGCGGGCCGGCAGGTCTGGCCGGGGGATGACGTCACGACGGTCTCGTCAGGAACTGAGCGTGGTGGGTTGGCAACCCCCGGCGGCGAGGCCGGCGCCGAGCACGTGGCGACGATCGGGGAATCGATCGTGGCCCGGTCGCGCAGTGCTTCGGACGCGCGCGCCGACGATGGTGGCGATGCGAGAACCTCGGCTGCGACCGTGACAGCGCCGACGGTACCGGCCGGCACCACGCGTTCTGGTGAGGGGGCGGAGGAAGTCGGCGATCCCGATGCCACATCTCTCGCCACTGGGTGGACGAACACCACCAGTCCTCGGACTGCAGGGTCGACCATGGCCGGATCGCCACCTGACGTCAGCAGCGCTGGCAACGGGAGCGTTTCACGTGAAACGGCCTCGGCGGGAACACAGGCGACACTGGGCGGTGGAGTCCATCTCGGCGACGGGCTCGGTGGCAAGGAGCGCCACGATGCCGGTCGCCTCGGCGATCCACTGCTAGATGTGGTGCCCGACCCGCCGGTTCACCTCACGACCGATCTCTCGATCGACGAGGCCGCGAGCGGGGAAGTGGCGCCGGACCCCCATCGTGTTGCGACACGAAACATGACAAATCGCCCAGCAGGAGGTACGGAGTTGGACGGTTCGCATGGCACCCTTACGACGTCGACCGGACCGTCGGTCGACATCACGCCAGCAGCTGTCGATCGGCATGACGAACCTTCCGTCGGGAACCGCACCGATGAAGGCCGGCTGGCAGTGAGACGAGCGGAGGGAGCGGACCCCGGCATGGGCACGAACGACACGATCGGGGCGCGACCCGTGGGGCTCTCCGGATGGTCACCCGACGACACCGTCGTCGACGCTGAGGAGCGTCGACGAGCGGCTCTGGTGCAGAGCCTGCCGCCCGTCTCGGATGACACCCCGGTGCTGGCCGAGCTCCACCAGGACGCCCGGCGCCGCATCGAGCTCCGTGGCCGTCGCTTTCCCAGGCCCGAATCCACGCGCATCATCACCGTGGCCAACCAGAAGGGCGGCGTCGGGAAGACCACGACGACCGTGAACCTCGCTGCGGCACTCGCCCAGTCGGGGCTGACGGTGCTGGTCATCGACAGCGACCCGCAGGGCAACGCGTCGACGGCCCTGGGTGTGGATCACCGGGCCGGCACGCCGTCGATCTACGAGGTCCTGGTGGACAGCGCCCCGTTGCACACGGCCGTGCAGGAGAGCCCAGACGTTCCTGGGCTGTTCTGCGTGCCTGCGACGATCGACCTCTCGGGCGCCGAGATCGAGCTGGTATCGATGGTCGCCCGGGAGACTCGGCTGCGCAACGCCCTCGACCAGTACATGGCATGGCGGGCGTCCCAGGGGCTGACGTCCATCGACTACGTTCTCGTCGACTGCCCGCCGAGCCTCGGACTGCTGACGGTGAACGCGTTCGCCGCAGGTCGGGAAGTCTTCATCCCGATCCAGTGCGAGTACTACGCACTCGAAGGTCTCAGCCAGCTGCTCAAGACCATCGAGCTGATCCAAGCGCACCTCAACCCGGGTCTGCACGTTTCGACGATCCTGCTGACGATGTACGACGGTCGCACGAACCTCGCACAACAGGTGGCCGACGAAGTCCGCACACACTTCCCGCAGACCACGCTTCGCACCACCGTCCCCCGATCGGTGCGGATCTCCGAAGCACCGAGCTACGGGCAGACCGTCATGACGTACGACCCCGGTTCGTCGGGCGCCCTGGCCTACCTCGAGGCAGCCCGCGAGCTCGCGGAGCGGGGCGCCGCACGAGTTGCCGCGACCCCCGCTGCTCGCGGTGACGCCATCGGGGTCGTCGAACCTCAGGCCGACGAGGCCCGGCCGCGCGCGCACGTCCGAACGGATGCCGCACCTGTGCATCGACCGACGCCCGTGGGCTGGTCGTCGCCGAACGATGGCATGGCGGGCACAGTCCCAGAAGAGGCCCGGCCGGCGGCCGGCAAGGAGGAGTCGTGAGCGAGAAGCGGCGCGGGCTTGGGCGCGGTCTGGGTGCCCTCATCCCGACCAGCGCGGACTCGGGCCGGGAACGGCCCGTCGATGTGTTCTTCCCCAGCAGCCGCAGCAGCGGTGCTGGGGTGGTGGGGGCGGTGCTCGTGGCGGACAGCCAGGACGACGGCCTCGACGGCACCCGGGAAGGGCAGGAGGTCGGGGCGGCCGGTGGTGAGACCACCACGGGCGGCAGCACCATCGTGAAGGTCCGCAGCGATGCAACGAACGGCACCGCGGACCGCCCCAACGGCACCGCGGACCGCCCCAACGGCACCGCGGACCGCCCCAACGGCACCGCGGACCGCCCCAACGGCACCGCGGACCGCCCCAACGGCACCGCGGACCGCCCCA
>JAJYTJ010000150.1:0-875 GCA_021793115.1 Actinomycetes bacterium
CGTTCCCCACGCCGTTCCCCACGCCGTTCCGCACACCGTTCCGCACGCCGTTCCGCACGTCGGTCCCGGCGCTCGACCCGATGCGGGCATCCGGCAGCGGGGGATCGTCGGCCCCGTCGCGTTCGGCGGCGCGGGCCGCGGCACGCGCCACCACCTGGGCGTCGGACCGCAGCCGGTCCACGGCGCCGGGCAGGGCGAACTGCGACCCCCCGAGGTGTTCCACGAAGTAGCCGCGCCGCACCTGGCCGCCCTGCTCGAGTGCGGAGAGCACCTGGTAGACCTCACCGAAGCGGCCGCCGAGCCCCTCGGACGGCGCGAGCGCTCGCGTGACCACGCCGTGCCGGTCCAGCAGCTGCGCCGCGGCGGCGTGCGCGCGCAGGGTCGGGTCGCCCTCCCGTGCCGGGAGGAGGGACCACCGTCCGGCGCCGCGGCCGACGGCGGGGTCCGCGGCGGAGCCTGCGCGGGCGCCCGCCCCCGGCGCCAGCGGTCCGGTCCCACGCAGGCCGAGCCGAGGCCGCAGCGCGCGGGCCCGCGGGGCGGCGGCCCGTGTGCGGTGCGCCGTGGTGCCCGTGCCGAGCCAGGCGCGCAGCGGCGCCAGGCGGTCGTTGGTCACCCACCCGTCCCAGACGAGAGTCCAGAGCTCGTCGAGCACCCGGCCCTGGGTCACGGGTTCGTCCTCGACCACGGCCGCCTGGACCCGCTCGGTCAGAGCGGGCAGGAACCACGCGCCACCAGCGGCCAGGGCATCGAGCACCGCGGCGCGCAGCGGGCCCCCGGCCGCGTCCGGCGCGGGCGGCGGCAGCGTCAGGTCGGCGACCCCGGCCGGGTGGAGGCTGACCAGCCCGTCGTGCCCCGCGAGCGCCGCGTGCCCGGCC
>JAJYTJ010000150.1:885-8923 GCA_021793115.1 Actinomycetes bacterium
GACGACCTCACCGGCCGCGGTGAGCTCGTCGAGCATCGCGGGGGAGTAGTCCGCGACGCGCGACGGCAGCACCCACGTCTCCAGCGCGGACGCGGGCACCACCGCGCCGGCGAGCTGCTCGACGACGCGCGCCACCCCGTCAACACCGCGCAGCCCGCCCGAGGCGCCCGCGCGGGCGGGCCGCACGCCCTGCCACGCGGGCAGGAAGACGCCGAGCGCCTGCGGGGGCACGGGCTCGACCTCGGCCCGCAGCGACGCGAGCGAGCGTCGCCGCAGCATCCGGAGCACGTCCGCGTCGCAGTACTCGTCGCCCGTGCCGCCCAGCGCGTCCGGGCGGAGGCGGCCCCGCACCAGCAGGCCGCGCGCGACGAGGCGGGCCAGGACCTCGGCGACCGGAGCCGTCCCCAGCCCGAACCGACCGGCCACCGCGGTGGCGGTGAACGGCCCGTGCGTGCGCGCGTGCCGGCGCAGCAGGTCCCCGAGGGGGTCCGGCACCACCTCGGTGAACACCTCCGGCACCCCCACCGGGAGCGCCACCCCGAGCGCGTCCCGCAGGCGCCCCGCGTCCTCGACCGCCGCCCACTGCTCGGCGTGCACCGGCCCGAGCCCCGCGACGCGCACCCTGATCGCGCGGCGTGCCGCTTCGAGCTGGGCCAGCCATGCCGCGGTCTCGTCGCGCCGGCCCTCGCTGACCCGCGCCGCGAGCTCCGGGAACGGCAGGGGCCCGTGGCGCCGCAGCACGTCGGCCAGCTCCTCGAGCGTGCGCGCCTGCCGGTCGGCGGCCAGCGCGCCGAGCTCCGCCTCCGTCCGTTCGACCGCGGCGGGGTCCAGCAGGTCGGCCAGCTGCGACTGCCCGCCCTGCCCCAGCAGCTCGGCCAGCAGCGTGGGGTCCAGGCTGAGCGCCGCGGCCCGGCGCTCGGCGAGCGGCGCGTCGCCGTCGTAGAGGAACTGGGCCGTGTAGCCGAACAGCAGGGACGCCGCGAACGGCGACGGGCGCGGCGTGGTGACGTCGACGATGCGCACCCGGCCGGTCGCGATGTCGCGCATCAACGTGGCCAGGGCGGCGGTGTCGAAGTCGTCCTGCAGGCACTCGCGGACGGCCTCGAGCAGGATCGGGAAGTCGGGGTACTGCGACGCCACGGAGAGCAGCTGCGCGGCGCGCTGACGCTGCTGCCACAGCGGCTGGCGGCGGTCCGGGCGGCGGCGCGGCAGGAGCAGCGCCCGCCCGGCGGCCTCCCGGAACCGGGCGGCGAACATCGCCGACGAGCCGAGCTCGGCGCGCACCTCGTCGACCGCCGCGTCGGGGTCCACCAGCAGGTCGGCCACGTCGAGGCGGGGCGCCCCCGCGCCGGCGTCCGGCGGGTCGTCCAGCGCGGAGTCGAGCACGTCGGGCAGGCGCAGCACGATGCCGTCGTCCGCGTGCATCACCGCGGCGTCGACGCCGTAACGCTCCCGCAGCCGCGCCCCGAGCACCACCGCCCACGGCGCGTGGACGCGCGCCCCGTACGGCGAGTGCAGCACCACGCGCCAGTCACCCAGCTCGTCCCGGAACCGTTCGAGCACCAGCACGGCATCCGTGGGCACCTCTCCGGTCGCCTCCCGCTGCTCGTGCAGGTAGGCCAGCAGGTTGTCGGTCGCCCACTCGTCGAGACCCGTCGCCCGCACGCGCTCGCGCGCCGCGGGCTCGTTCAGCGAGAGCAGCTCCCGCACCCATGCGCCCATCGCGCGGCCCAGCTCGGCGGGGCGCCCGGGGGTGTCGCCCTTCCAGAACGGCAGGCGCCCGGGCAGGCCCGGCGCGGGCGTCACGACGACGCGGTCGGGGGTGATCTCGCGGATGCGCCACGTGGAGGAGCCGAGCGTGAAGGTGTCGCCGACCCGGGACTCGTACACCATCTCTTCGTCGAGCTCGCCGACGCGCTTGCCCCCGCGGACGCGCCCGCCGGTGCGCTCGGGGTCCACGGGCACGCCGGCGCTGTCCGACCCGTCCGCGAGGAAGACGCCGTACAGGCCGCGGTCGGGGATGGTCCCGCCGGAGGTCACGGCGAGCCGCAGCGCCCCGGGCCGCGCCGAGAGGGTGTCGCGCACCCGGTCCCACACCAGCCGGGGCCGCAGCTCGCCGAACTCCTCGCTCGGGTAGCGGCCGGCCAGCATGTCCAGCACCGCGTGCAGCGTCGCGTCGCCGAGGCCCGCGAACGGCGCCGCACGCCGCACGGTGCGGGCGAGGTCGGGTACCGACCAGTCCTCGACCGCGACCATCGCGACCACCTGCTGCGCGAGCACGTCCAACGGGTTGGCGGGCACGACGAGCTCCTCGAGGGCACCCTCGCGCATCCGCTGCGCGGTGACGGCGGCCGGCACCAGCTCACCGCGGAAGGTCGGGAACACCACGCCGTGGCTCACGGCGCCCACCTGGTGCCCCGCGCGCCCGATGCGTTGCAGCCCGCTCGCCACCGAGGGCGGCGCCCCCACCTGCACGACGAGGTCGACCGCGCCCATGTCGATGCCCAGCTCCAACGACGAGGTCGCCACTACCGCCGGCAGCAGGCCCGCCTTGAGCTCGGACTCGGTGCGCGTTCGTTCGGCGCGGCTCATCGACCCGTGGTGCGCGCGCGCCAGGATCGTCGCCGCGTGCCGGGTGTCGATCCCGGCCGACGTCCCCGACTCGCCGGGAGCCTGCGCGGGCTGCGCCGCCCCGACGTCCGGGACCTCCTGCCCCGAGCGCTCCGCCCAGACCTCGTTGATGCGGCTCGTCAACCGCTCGGCTCCGCGTCGCGCGTTGGTGAACACGAGCGTCGAGCGGTGCGCCGCGACCAGGTCGACCACGCGCTCCTCGACGTGGGGCCACACCGACGGCCTGGCCGCCGCGACGTAGCCGCCGTCGTCGGCCGCCGTTGCCGGGCCGGGGCGGTCCGGGCCGCCCGGGACCACCGCTCCCACGCCCGAGCCGACCGCGCCCGGCTCGGTGAGATCGGGGACAGGCACCACCACGTCCACCCGCAGGCGCTTGGTGGCCGGTGGCTGGACCACGACGACGCGCCGGCCGCCGTCCTGCGGCGTGCGCGCACCGGACAGGAAGGCCGCGACCGTGTCGACCGGCCGCACCGTCGCCGACAGCCCCACGCGCTGGGCCGGCCCGGGGCCGCCGGGCCGCTCGAGCAGGGCGTCGAGGCGCTCGAGCGACAACGCCAGGTGGGTGCCGCGCTTGGTCCCCGCGACCGCGTGGATCTCGTCGAGGATGACCGTCCGCACCCCGGCCAGCCCGGAGCGGGCGGACGACGTGAGCACCAGGTACAGCGACTCCGGCGTGGTGATGAGGATGTCCGGCGGCGTCCGGCCGAACGCCCGGCGCTCGGCCGGCGGCGTATCCCCGGTGCGCATCCCCACGGCGACGGCGGGCAGCGCGGTGCCGGCCCGCTGCGCCGCCTGCCGGATGCCGACGAGTGGCGAGCGCAGGTTGCGCTCCACATCGACCGCGAGCGCCTTGAGCGGCGAGACGTAGAGCACGCGGCAGCGCTCGAGCGGGTCGGCCGGCGCAGGCTCGGTGAGCAGCCGGTCGAGCGCCCAGAGGAAGGCGGCGAGCGTCTTGCCGGAACCGGTGGGAGCCACGACGAGCGCGTGGTCGCCGCCGGCGATGGCGTCCCAGGCCCCCCGCTGGGCCGCCGTCGGCTCGTCGAACGCACCCGCGAACCAGGCGCGGGTGGGTGCCGAGAACCGGTCGAGGGCCACGTGCCCATCATCGCCGCCCCCGCCGACACGCGAGCGGCCGCCCGACGGGCGTGAGCCGGTCACGCTCCGGCTCGGTGACGCGGGTGCGGGGTGGCAGGCTGGTGCCGTGCGGTACAGCGAGTTCTGGAGCCTGGTCGACGAGGTGCTCGGGCGTGCGCACGGCCGGGTCCTCGCCGCGTCGCTACGGCTCGGCTCGCTCGAGGACCGCACCGCCGAGGCCGCCCTCGCCGACAACGTCGACCCGCGTGACGTGTGGCACGCGCTGTGCGACGAGCTCGAGGTTCCCGACTCCCGACGCTGGGGCGCCAACCCGCGCCGTACGGCCCCGCCGCGGCGCGCCCGCGCGTGAGCACCGGCCGCCCGCCCGCCGCCCCGGCGCGACGGCGGTGGCCCACCGGGGCCGACCTGGCGGAGGCCGGTTGGTCGCTGCTCGCTACGACGCTCGGCCTGTCGATCGCCATCGGCATCGTCGGCGGCGTCCGGGTCCGCACGTGGTGGTCGGTCCCGGCGGCGGCCGCGATCGTCGCGGCGGGCGCGCTGCTCCTCGCGCCGCCGCTGCGGCTCGTCGCCCGGCTCGGCGGCGCCGGTGGCGCGCTCGTCGCGGGACTGGCCGGACAGCTCGTCGTCGCGTGGGCGGCGCTGCGCTTCCTGCCGGGCGTGGAGCTGCGCACCGCATGGTCGGTCGTGTGGGTGCTCGTCGTGTCGGGCGTCGTCATGGCCGTAGGACGCTGGGTGTGGGCCGCGCCCGGAAACGGCTACGTCGTCGACGCCACCGTCCGTCGCGCCCGCCGGCGGGCGCTCGCGGAGGGCCGCGGCGCCGACGCGGCGGGGCGCGAGCCGGGCCTCCTCGTCGTGCAGCTCGACGGCGTCTCGGCGCCCGTGCTGGAGCAGGCGCGGGCCGCCGGCCTGGTGCCGACGATCGACCGCTGGCTCACGGGCGGCACGCACTCGGTCGAGCGCTGGTGGGCGCGCGTCCCCGCGACGACGCCCGCGAGCCAGGCCGGGTTCCTGCACGGTGACTCCGCGCGCGTGCCCGCCTTCCGGTGGTGGGACCGCTCGCTCGATCGGCTCGTCGTCGCCAACCGCCCCGCCGACGCGGCGCTCATCGAGGAGCGGGTCGCCACGGGTCGCGGGCTGCTGCGCGGCGGCGTCGCGGTGGGCACGATGCTGGCGGGGGACGCCGCCACCACCTACCTCGTCATGAGCCGCGGGCCGCGCCGCGGGGTCGGTCCGGGCATGGGGTACCTGAGGTTCTTCGCCGACCCGTTCGTGCTGGTCCGGGCGCTGACGGTGACGGTGGGCGAGATGCTCAAGGAGCTCTACCAGGCGCGGCGGCAGCGCGAGCACGGCGTGAGCCCACGCATCCGCCGCGGCGGCTGGTACGTGCCGCTGCGGGCGCTGACGAACGTGCTCCTGCGCGACCTGTCGACGTCTGTGGTCGTGGCGTCGCTGGAGCAGGGCGCACCCGTGGTCTTCGTCGCGCTCGTCGACTACGACGAGATCGCGCACCACGCCGGGCCGACGCGGCCGGAGTCGCTGCGTGCGCTCGAGGGCCTCGACGGCGTCCTCGGGACGCTCGAGCACGTGCTGCCGTGGGCGCCCCGGCGGTATGACGTGGTGGTGCTCTCCGACCACGGGCAGGCGCTCGGCGCGCCCTTCGCGCAGGTGGCGGGGGCGAGCCTGCTCGACGTCGTGCGCGGGCTCATGGCCGCGCCCGACGCCCCGGGCCTCGCCAGCGGCGGCGGTGAGGAGCTCGGCCAGCTGGACGCCCTGCTCGCCGGGCTGGTCTCCCGCTCGTCGGAGCGGCTGCGGCGCGCGGCCGCGGGCCGCGACCAGCGGGGACCGGCGCGGCCGTCCGACTCGCGCGAGGCCCCACCGGAGGTGGTGGTCGCGGCGTCCGGCAACCTGGCGCTCGTCTGGTTCCCCGGGCTCGCGCGCCGGCCGGTGCTCGAGGACCTGCAGGCGCTGTACCCCGCGCTCGTGGTGGGGCTCGCGGCCACCGCGGGCGTCGGGATCGTCGTCGTCGACACCGCCGACCGGGGCCTGGTGGCGGTGGGGCCGCGCGGCGTGCACGCCCTCGAGCGCGACGAGCCCGTCGAGGGGGAGGACCCCCTGGCCGGCTACGGCCCCCGCGCGGCGGCCGACCTGGCGCGGGCCGCGCGGCTGCCGGAGGCGGGCGACCTCACGGTGGTCTCCGCGCTCACGCCGGAGGGGCAGGTGCACGCGTTCGAGGGTCAGGTCGGCTCGCACGGCGGCCTGGGCGGCGACCAGAGCTGGGCGTTCCTGCTCCATCCGGCGGGGTGGGCGGTGCCCGACGAGCTGCGCGAGCCCGTGGGGCACCGGCGCGTCCTCGTCGGCGCGGAGGCGGTCTTCGAGTGCCTGTCCGGCTGGCTGTGCGCGGCGGGCCTGCGGGCGCCCGACGAGCGCGACGACGGCGCGTCGCTCGCGACCCCGGAGGCGGGGCCGTGACGGAGGGGCGCGTGACGTGGCTCGGCCACGCGAGCGTGGTGCTCGACGTGGCGGGCGTACGCCTGCTCACCGACCCGCTGCTGCGCGAGCACGCGGGGCTGCTGCGGCGCCGCGGCGCGGCGCCCGATCCGGCGCTGTGGCGCGACCCGGACACCGTGCTGCTGTCCCACCTGCACTACGACCACGCGGAGATCGGTTCGCTCGAGCTGCTGGGGCGGGCGCCCGTCGTGGCGGCGCCGGCCAACGCCCGGTGGCTGCGCCGGCACGGCATCCCCGGCGGCGTGGCGCTTCCCGAGGGCACCTGGTGGACCGTGCCGACCACGCGGCGCACGCGTGCGGTGCAGGTGCGGGCGATCCCGGCGGTGCACGGGGACCGGCCGATGCCGCACCGGCCCAACGCGGCGTGCGGCTTCGTCGTCCGCGCCGGTGACCTGCGGATCTGGTTCGCCGGGGACACCGGGCCGCACCCCGCGATGGCCGAGGTCCCGGACCTCCTGGGCGGCCGGGTGGACCTTGCCCTGGTGCCCGTCGGTGGGTGGGGGCCCCGGCTGTCGGGCGGCCACCTGGACCCGGTGCAGGCGGCGCGCGCGTGCGCGCTCGTCGGCGCACGCGTGGCGGTACCGGTGCACTGGGGGACGCTGCACGCGCCGGCGTCGCGGCGGCTGCCGCCCGGCTGGATGGACCGCGCGGGCCCGGCCTTTCGCCACGCGGTGCGCCACGAGGCGCCGGGCTGCGAGGTGCTGCTGCTCGCGCCGGGGGAGTCGGGGCTGGTGACGTCGGCGACGCGCGGAACGTGATCCACGCGCCCGCGACACGCCCGGCGCGTCGCGTGCGTCGAACACGTGTTCGGCTTACTGTGGTCCGCGGGTGACCAGCCACCCACAGCCCGTCCCGGAGCGTCCTCACGCACCGGACCACGGGAGGTGGGTGGCCGTGTCGGTGGTCGGACATACGGTCGCCCACGACGAGAAGACCAGCCCCAGCCGGCGCAGCGCGCACGCTGCTCGAGACGAACGAGGGAATCATGCCCGCAGCACCCCAGGATCGCGCCAAGGCCCTCGAGGCCGCGCTGAGCCAGATCGACCGCCAGTTCGGCAAGGGCTCGATCATGCGCCTCGGCGACGAGGGACGCGCCCCCGTCGAGGTCATCCCCACCGGGTCCATCGCGCTGGACGTCGCGCTCGGCATCGGCGGGCTGCCGCGCGGCCGCGTCATCGAGATCTACGGACCGGAGTCGAGCGGCAAGACGACCGTGGCGCTGCACGCGGTCGCCAACGCGCAGCGCGCCGGCGGCATCGCGGCGTTCATCGACGCCGAGCACGCGCTCGACCCCGAGTACGCCAAGAAGCTCGGCGTCGACACCGATGCACTGCTCGTGTCCCAGCCGGACACCGGTGAGCAGGCGCTCGAGATCATGGACATGCTCATCCGGTCCGGCGCCATCGACATCGTCGTGGTCGACTCGGTGGCCGCGCTCGTGCCCAAGGCCGAGATCGAGGGCGAGATGGGGGACAACCACGTCGGGCTGCAGGCCCGGCTGATGTCCCAGGCGCTGCGCAAGATCACCGGCGCGCTCAACTCCTCGGGCACCACCGCGATCTTCATCAACCAGCTCCGCGAGAAGATCGGCGTGTTCTTCGGCTCGCCCGAGACCACCACGGGCGGCAAGGCGCTGAAGTTCTACGCCTCGGTGCGCCTGGACATCCGTCGCATCGAGACCCTCAAGGAGGGGCAGGAGGCGGTCGGCAACCGCACCCGGGTCAAGGTCGTCAAGAACAAGATGGCACCGCCCTTCAAGCAGGCGGAGTTCGACATCCTCTACGGCGTCGGCATCTCGCGCGAG
>JAJYTJ010000151.1 GCA_021793115.1 Actinomycetes bacterium
TCGCCGGCCTGCAGGCCTACGGTGCGCCGCAGCTCGACGTGCCCGTGCTGCTCAACGTCAACGAGAACCCGTACCCGCCCTCGGCGGCGGTGGTCGACGACATCGCCGCCGCGGTGCGCGCCGCGGCCGCGGGCCTCAACCGGTACCCCGACCGCGACTTCGCCGCGCTGCGGGCCGACCTGGCGGACTACCTCGCGGTCGAGTCGGGCGTGCGGGTGGCGCCCGAGCGGATCTGGGCCGCCAACGGCTCCAACGAGGTGATGCTCCACGTGCTGCAGGCGTTCGGCGGGCCCGGGCGCACCGCGCTGAGCTTCGACCCGACGTACTCGATGTACCCCGAGTACGCCCGCGACACCATGACGGGCTGGCTCACCGGCCGCCGCGCGGAGGACTTCACGCTCGACCCGGGGGCCGCGGCCGCGCTCGTCGCCACGGCGGCGCCCTCGGTGGTGCTGCTGGCCAGCCCCAACAACCCGACGGGCACGGCGCTGCCGGCCGCAACGGTGGTGGCCGTGCTCGACGCGGCCCGCGACGTGCCGGGCGGGTGCGTCGTCGTGGTCGACGAGGCCTACGCCGAGTTCCGGCGGGCCGGCACGCCGTCGGCGCTCGAGCTGCTCGACGCGCACCCGCACCTCGCGGTGTCCCGGACCATGTCGAAGGCGTTCGCCCTGGCCGGCGGCCGGGTGGGGTATCTCGCGGCCTCCATGGAGATCGTCGACGCGCTGCGTGTGGTGCGCCTGCCGTACCACCTCTCGGCCGTGACGCAGGCGGTCGCGCGCGCCGCGCTGGCGCACCGCGACGAGCTCATGGCGGAGGTGGGCACGTTGCGCCGGGACCGCGACGCCCTGGTCGTCTGGCTCCGCGAGCGCGGGCTGACGGTGGCGGACTCCGACGCGAACTTCGTCCTGTTCGGCCTGTTCCCGGACCGGCACGCGGTCTGGCAGGGTCTGCTGGACCGGGGCGTGCTCATCCGCGAGGTGGGCCCGGCAGGGTGGCTGCGGGTGTCGGTGGGCACGCCGCAGGAGATGGCGGCGTTCCGCGCCGCGCTGACCGAGGTGGTGGGGCTGTGAGCGGGAACCGCATGGCTCGCGTCGAGCGCACGACGAGCGAGTCGAGCGTGCTCGTCGAGCTCGACCTCGACGGCACCGGGCGCACCGCCGTGGACACCACGGTGCCCTTCTTCGACCACATGCTCACGGCGCTGGGCAAGCACGCCCTCCTGGACCTGACGGTGCGGGCGTCGGGCGACACGCACATCGACGCGCACCACACGGTGGAGGACTCCGCGATCGTGCTCGGCCGGGCGATCGGCCAGGCGCTGGGGGACCGGGCCGGCATCGCGCGGTTCGGCGACGCCACCGTGCCGCTCGACGAGGCGCTGGCGCAGGCCGTGGTCGACGTGTCCGGCCGGCCCTACTTCGTCCACAGCGGCGAGCCGGCCGGGCAGCAGTACCACCTCATCGGCGGCCACTTCACGGGGTCGCTCACCGCGCACGCGCTCGAGTCCATCGCCACGCACGCCGCCATGACGGTGCACGTGCGGCTGCTGGCGGGCCGCGACCCCCACCACATCGTCGAGGCGCAGTTCAAGGCGTTCGCCCGCGCGCTGCGGGCCGCCGTCGCGCCGGACCCGCGCGTGGTCGGGGTCCCCTCGACCAAGGGCACGTTGTGACCGACCCGGAGATCCACGTCCCGGACGACCTGTCCGAGCTGGACGACGAGCGTCCCACGGTGGCGCTCGTCATCACGCCCGTCGCCGGGGCGGCGCCGCTGGCGGCGGCGTGCGCGCTCGCCAAGGTCGCGGCCGACGTGGTCCCGAGCGACGTCGGCGCGATCGCGGTGCTGCGCGACCCCCTGGCGGGCCGGGCGGGCGCCGCCGCCGTGTCCCAGCTGCTGCGCCAGGTCCCCGTGGTGCTGCTCGAACGTCGGGCGTCCCAGATGTCCGCCACGCAGTGGGTCGCGGGCGCGCACGAGCGCGACCTGCCGCCCGGCCTGGTGCTCTCCGACGCGCCCGAGGTGCTGGAGGAGCTGCTGCTCGACGGGCGGGCGCCCGCCAGCGTGAACGGCGTGGTGAGCAGCGCCGGCATGTCGCGGTTCGCCGCGATGCGGGTGCTCGCCGCCCACCGGCCGCGGCGCTCGGACCCCAGGTAGCCTGGCGCCATGCCCTTCGTCGTCGTCCTCGACTACGGCTTCGGCAACGTCCGCTCCGCCGTGCGCGCTCTGGAGCGCGTCGGCGCGCGGGTCGCGCTGACGGCGGACCGGCACGCGGCGCTCGAGGCCGACGGCCTGGTCGTGCCCGGGGTCGGCGCGTTCGCCGCGGTGATGGACGGGCTGCGGGCCGTCGGTGGCGACGAGATCGTCGACAAGCGGCTCGCCGGCGCCCGGCCCGTGCTCGGCATCTGCGTGGGCATGCAGGTGCTCTTCGCCGAGGGCGTCGAGCACGGCGAGCGCAGCGACGGGCTCGGACAGTGGCCGGGCGTCGTCGACCGGCTCGAGGCCGACGTCGTGCCGCACATGGGCTGGGCGACGGTCCGCCCGCCGCAGGGATCGGTGCTGTTCCACGGGCTCGAGGACGAGAGGTTCTACTTCGTGCACTCCTATGCCGCGCGGTCCTTCCCCATCCCGCCGTCGGACGCCCTGCCCCGGCCGCTCGTGACGTGGGCCAACCACGGGGGGCCGTTCGTCGCCGCCGTGGAGAACGGGCCGCTGGCGGCCACCCAGTTCCACCCCGAGAAGTCGGGCGACGCCGGCGCGCAGCTGCTCGAGCACTGGGTAGGCACGCTGTGAGCCCGCGCCTGGAGCTGCTGCCCGCCGTCGACGTCGTGGACGGGCAGGCGGTGCGGCTGGTGCAGGGCGAGGCCGGGTCCGAGACCGGGTACGGCGACGCCCTGGGGGCGGCCCTGGCCTGGGCCGAGGGCGGCGCGGAGTGGGTGCACCTCGTCGACCTGGACGCGGCGTTCGGGCGCGGCTCCAACGCGCGGCTCCTCGCGGACGTGACGGGCACGCTCCTGGAACGGGGCGTGCGGGTCGAGCTCTCGGGCGGGATCCGCGACGACGAGTCGCTGGCGCGCGCCCTGGCGACCGGGGCCACCCGGCTCAACCTCGGTACCGCTGCGCTGGAGGACCCCGGGTGGACCGCGGACGCGATCGCGGCGCACCGCGACCGCCTGGCGGTGGGCCTGGACGTGCGCGGCCACACGCTGGCCGCGCGGGGCTGGACGCGCGAGGGGGGCGACCTCTGGGAGGTGCTGGCCCGCCTCGACGAGGCCGGCTGCGCCCGCTACGTGGTCACCGACGTCGCGAAGGACGGCACGTTGCGCGGCCCGAACCTCGACCTGCTCCGGGGGGTGTGCGCGCGCACGACGGCCAAGGTCGTGGCCTCGGGCGGGGTCTCCAGCCTGGACGACCTCGGCGCGCTCCGCACGCTGGTGCCGCTGGGCGTGGAGGGCGCGATCGTCGGGAAGGCGCTCTACGCCGGCGCGTTCACGCTGCCGCAGGCCCTCGACGTGGCCGGGCGCCCGTGAGCGGCCCGCGCCCGCTGCCGGCGACGTCCCCGTTCGCGCACGACGACGGCACTGCGGACCCGGCGCTCGCGGACGTCCTCGCGCGGCACGCCGAGGGTCGGGCGGACGTGGCCGACGTGGTGGCCGCCCTGGCCGACGCGCGGCTCATCGTCGCGATCCTGCCGCACGGGCGCGAGGCTGTCCCCACCGACGCGGCCTCCCGGGCGGCCTACGACCCCGCCCGCAGCCAGGCGGCCGTGGTCGGCATGGCGGCCCAGGACGGGCGCGGTGCCATGCCGGTGTTCACGTCGGTCGCCGCGCTGGCGGCCTGGCGGGCCGACGCGCGGCCGGTGCCCACGCCGGCCGGCCAGGCGGCGCAGGGCGCGCTCGCGGAGGGCTGGCAGCTGCTCGTCCTCGACCCGGCGGGTCCCGTCACGGTGCGGGTGCCCCGGCCGGCGGTGGTCGCGCTGTCGGAGGGCGGTCCGTGGCGGCCCGCGGTCCGGGCCGGTGTGGTGGACGACGAGGTCGCGGCGGCGGTCGCCGCCGCGCTGGCGGGCGTGGACGCGCTCGCCGGGTGCGGCGTGGCGCCCGGGCAGCGCGGTGAGGTGGCGATCGACCTGGCGGTGCGTCCGGGACTGGACCGGCCCGGCCTGGAGGCGGTGGTCGCACGGGTCAACGAGGCCCTGGCGGCCGACGCGACGATCGCCGAGCGCGTCGACTCGCTCGAGCTCCGGGTCCGCCCCGCGGGCTGAGCCTGGTCTGCGCCCACGGCGGGCCGGCCGGCTCGCTGGAGCGTCCGTCAGCCGCGGCGGAAGGCCCGGACGATCGCCGCGGTCGACGCGACGACCGTGACCGCGAGTGCGGCGCCCAGCAGCACGAGGGTGGCGTCGACCGGGGCATCCAGCGCGTGCCCCTGGCGTCGACGACGTGGACGCCCAGCGGGTGGATCCTGGCGTCGACCGACCGGCCGCCGAGCCCGTGGCCGTGCGTGTCGGGCGACTCGGTGCTACGGAGGGGGCGTGCTCGTCGTGCCCGCCGCGCGACAGGCGCCCGGGCCAGGCCGTGCTGGTGCCCGCCTCGCACTGGCCCGATCCGGTCCCGAGCGCGCCCATGACGCGTGCGACCGGGACGAGGGTGGCGTCGCCGTGGTGGTAGGCCTCGCCGAACACCCGCCCGACCGCCAGGGCGTCGCCCGCCGTCGTCAGGACCGCGGGGTCGACCGTCTGCTCCGGCGCCTTGGTCCCCCTGCTGCCCTCATCCCGCGCACGTGGGGGCGGGCTCGAATCCGGTCTCGTCGCCCAGCATGGTGCGCAGGGTGCTGACCGGCACCAGGAAGGAGTAGCCCGCATCGTTCTTCGCGTAGACGACGCCGATGACCTTGCCGTCCGCGCCGAGCGCCGCCGAACCGGAGGACCCGGGCTCGACGCGGGCGTCGGTGACGAGCACCTGGCCGAGCGTGGAGTTGAGGGGATCGGTGGTGGAGCCGATGACGTGCCCGTTCGTCACGGTGAGCTCGCCGCCGAGCGGGTAGCCGACGACGGTGACCGGGTCGCCCTGGCGCGGGTCGGTGGCCGCCAGCTCGGGGGCCGACGGCAGGTTCTCCTTGGTGCGCACGAGCGCGAGGTCGGCGAGCTGGGCGGTGCTCGCGGCCGTCACGTCGACATCGTGTCCGTCGTACGTGGACACCTGCAGCCGGGACGAGTCGGCGACGACGTGCCGGTTGGTGACGAGGGTGGTCGCCGTGAGGGCGAAGCCCGAGCCGGTCGACACCTCGCCGCAGCCCACGTTGCGGATGCGGACGGCCATGCGGCGCACCGCGTCGAACCCGTCGGGCGACAGCTGGTCGCTGCCGGCGGAGATCGTCGGCGTCGACCGCACGGTCGGCACGGCGTCGGTGGGCACCGGCGGCGGCATCGACGGCAGCACCCCGCATGCGGCGAGCGGGACGGTGAGCAGCGCGCCGAGCGTGAGCGCCGCCCACCGGCCCCGCAGCGTCACTTCTTGAGCTCCGCCTGCAGCGACGCGTTGGCGTCGCGCGCGTTGCCGCAGTAGTTCTCCACGTCCTGCCGGTAGGTCGCCAGCGACTGCGCGTCGTACTGCGCCGAGTTCTCGATGTAGCCGATGAGCTGCTCCTGGCCGTCGATGCACGTCGCGAGCGCCGTGGCCACCTGACCGGCGGCCGTGGAGATGCGGGCCTGGTAGTCGGCGAGCTGCTGCTGCGCGGCCGTCTGGTCGCCCAGCCGCGCCTTCTCGTCGGCGAGCTGGGTGATCCGGTTCTGGGCCGTCGCCAGCTGGTCGGTGACTCCCTGCAGCTCGGTGCGCGTCGCCTCGAGGTCCGAGCGCGCCTGCGCCAGGTCGGTGCCGTGCTGCTGCGCGAGCGCCTGCCACTGCTGCGAGTGCTGCTGCCACGCGGCGTTGACGTGCAGCAGGTACCACGTGAGGCCGCCCGCCGCGGCGACCACGACGGCGAGGACCACCGAGAGCACGACGACGGCCGTGCGGTGCGGGCGCACCGGGACCGCGGTGGTGTCGTACGCCCATGCCGGCATCGCGGCCGGCGGCGGTCCGGCCGTGGTGCGCTCGTCCTCACGCTGACCGGGTCGCCAGGGTGCATCGGTCACACCGGCCAGGATAGGCGGCGGCCGGGCCCGCGCCCCGCCCGTCGGCCGGTGGTCGGCCCGCGACCTGCGGTTCGTCGCACGAGCGGGATGCGGGAGACTGTGCGCCATGCCCCGCCGATCGCCGTATGCGGCGCTGTTCGCGCTGCCCGGAGTCGCCCGGCTCTTCGCGATCGCGTTCGTGGCGCGCCTGCCGCAGGCGATGACGGGCGTGGTGCTGACCCTGCACGTGGTCATCGCGCTGCACCGTGGCTACGGCGAGGCAGGGCTGGTGACGGCGATCATGACCGTCGGCATGGCGATCGGGGCGCCGTGGCGCGGGCGGCTCGTCGACCGCGTGGGGCTTCGCCGAGCGGTGCTGCCGTCGGTCGTCGTCGCCTCGCTCGTCTGGTTCGCGGCCCCGCACCTGCCCTACCAGGCGCTGCTCGGCGCGGTCTTCGTCGGCGGCGTGTACTCGGTGCCGGCCTTCTCGGTGACGCGGCAGTCGCTGTCGGTGCTGGTCCCGGTGTCGCAGCAGCAGACGGCGTTCGCGGCCGACTCGGTCTTCGTCGAGCTGACGTTCATGGTCTCGCCGCTGGTCGGCGTGTGGCTGGCCACCGCCGTGTCCACCACGGTGGCGCTGACGACGACCGCGGTGGTCACCGTGCTCGGCGGGCTCATGCTCGCGTGGGCCGACCCGCCGACGCGCTCGGCGGCGGCGCCGGCGGTGGAGCCCGGGTACGACGGCGGCGTCCGCGCGCTCATCACGCCGGGCCTCGTCGTCGTGCTCCTGGCCGCGGTCGCGGCCGCCTTCATCCTCGTCGGCACGGACGTCGCGCTCGTCGCGACGCTCACCGAGGCCGGCCGGCCGGGGGACGTCGGCTGGATGGTCGCGCTCTGGTGCCTGGGGTCCGTGGCCGGCGGCCTGGTGTACGGCGCACGCGGCCGGGGAGTCTCGCCGCTCGTGCTCGTCGCCCTGCTCGGCGCCGCCACGGTCCCGGCCGCCTTCGTCACCGGGCAGCCCTGGCTCGCCCTGGCGGTCGTCCTCGCGGGTGTGCCGTGCGCGGCGTCGCTCTCGGCGATCAACGCCGCGCTGGTGCGGCAGGTGCCGGAGCATCGCCGCGGCGAGGTCATGGGGTGGAGCGGCGCCACGTCGACGGCCGGGAACGCGCTCGGCGCGCCGCTCGTCGGCTGGGTCATCGACCGCGGCTCGCCCGGTGCCGGCTTCCTCACGGCGGCGTGCGTCGGCGGCGTCGTCGCGCTCGCGGGCATCGGCGCGCTGCGCGTGGCCAGGCTGCGGCGCGCGGCGCGGCCCGACGACGATGCGGCGAACGGCGTGGACCATGGACCCGACGGCCTCGAGGTCGGCGGCCACATCGGGGCCGGCGACGCCGAACACCCCACCGACCGGGTCACGGATCGCGGGATCGCCGAGCAGGACGCGCGGTCCGCCGGCACGCTCAGCGGCGCCGTCTGACGGGCCGCGCTACCGGCCCGGGAGGGTCGAGGGTCGCGCGGGTGAGGAGACCGGGCCGGTGTACTTCTCGCCCGGTCCCTCACCGGGAGCGTCCGGGAACGGCGACGCCTCGCGGAACGCGAGCTGCAGGCTCCGCAGCCCGTCGCGCAGGGAGCGCGCGTGCTGATCGCCGATGTCCGGGGCCGAGGCCGTGACCAGGCCGGCGAGCGCCGTGATGAGCTTGCGGGCCTCGTCGAGGTCCGCAAGCTCGGCGCCCTCCTCGGCCAGCCCGCACTTGACGGCGGCCGCGCTCATGAGGTGGACGGCCGCCGTGGTGATCACCTGGACCGCCGGCACGTCGGCGATGTCGCGGGTGACCTCTGCCACGTCGTCGGGGTCGGGGGCGGCGTCGGGAGAGGAGGGCGGCGTCGACATGGGCAGATCCTCTCACCGGGCTCCGGCACCAGGGTCCCGGTAGGGCCGGGCGGCGGCGCCGGCCGCGCCGTCTGGTAGCCTAGGCGGTCGACTGACCTGGCGGGCGTTCGCGTGCGCCGGGTGCACAAGTGGAGCACCTCCCACCTGAGACCGACTGGCCCGCGACGAGCGGGACGACAGGGATCGGGTCACAGTCCGCAAGCGCACGGCTCGCCGTGCGTGGCCGTCCGGCGTGCGCCGAGCGGCGCGGTACTCGTGAGGCCTCCGCCGGTGCCCAGGGCGGGGGCCTTCCTCGTTCCCGGCGGTCGACCGACGACACCGAGGAGCACCACATCAGCGAGCCCCGCATCAACGATCGGATCCGCGTCGCCGAGGTCCGACTCGTCGGACCCAACGGCGAGCAGGTCGGCATCGTCCGCGTGGAGGACGCACTGCGCCTGGCCCAGGACGCCGACCTCGACCTGGTCGAGGTCGCCCCCGACGCCCGGCCGCCGGTCGTCAAGATCATGGACTTCGGCAAGTTCAAGTACGAGGCCGACATGAAGGCCCGTGAAGCTCGCCGGAACCAGACGAACACGGTCCTCAAGGAGATCCGGTTCCGCCTGAAGATCGACCCGCACGACTACGGCACCAAGCTGGGCCACGTCGAGCGGTTCCTCAAGGGCGGCGACAAGGTCAAGGTGATGATCATGTTCCGCGGCCGCGAGCAGTCGCGCCCGGAGGCGGGCGTGCGCCTGCTGCAGCGGCTGGCCGGCGACGTCTCGGAGCTGGGCTTCATCGAGTCCATGCCCAAGCAGGACGGCCGCAACATGATCATGGTGCTCGGCCCCGTGAAGAAGAGGGCCGAGCAGCGTTCGGAGGCACG
>JAJYTJ010000152.1 GCA_021793115.1 Actinomycetes bacterium
GCCGGATCCAGCCCCCGCCGGCGGATGAGCTCGCGCACCTCACGCTCGACGAGGACAGCCCCGTCCCAGGACATGCCCCCACCCCTCGGTCTGTCGTCTGCCACCGCAGCCCGATGGGCCGGACCGTAGGGCATTCGCACGGAACGCGTGGTTCGTCCTCCACCGGATTCACCCCGGGTGCGCATGCGTCACCCGATTGCGCACCCGATCGGGTGATCGCCCGGGACCCCCGGTGTGCGGAAGCGGTCACGCGTCCAGGTACGGTGTCGGCTTGTGACTTTCCCCAGTGGCAGCCAGTACGTCCTGCGCTCCGGCGGCCAGGAGGCCGTGATCACGGAGGTCGGGGCCTCGCTCCGGTCCTACCGCGTCGGCGGGGCGGACGTCGTCCGGCCGTACGACGAGGCCGACCTGGCCCCCGCGTTCTCCGGCATGGTCCTCGCGCCGTGGCCGAACCGGCTGGCCAACGGCCTGTACGAGTTCGGCGGCACCGTGCACCAGGTGCCGGTGAGCGAGCCGGCGCGCATGACGGCGCTGCACGGGCTCGTCACGCACGTGCGCTGGGAGACCGCCGGCATGTCCGACGACGGCACGTCGATCGAGCTCGCGCACACCATCGTCCCCACCACGGGGTACCCGTGGCCGCTGCGGCTCGTCGCCGCCTTCTCGCTCGGCGAGGCGGGTCTGCGCGCGACGATCACCGCCACCAACGGCGGCACGTCGACCGCGCCCTACGGCGCGGGCGTCCACCCGTGGCTGTCCACCGCCGGGGCCGAGCTCGACGCCTGCACGCTGCGGATCGACGCCGCGCGCCACGTGACGGTCGACAACCGCCTGCTGCCCACCGGCACCGAGCCGGTGACCAACGGCTTCGACCTGCGCACGCCCGCCGCCCTCGCCGGCCACGCCTACGACGACGCCTGGACCGACCTGGTCCGCGACGGCGACGGCCTGTCCTGGCTGCTCCTGGGCCGGCCGGACGGCACCACGGTGGCGATGTGGGCCGACGGCGCGGCGCGCGCGTGGCAGGTGTGCACGGGCGACGAGGTCGAGGCCATCGGGCGCACCGCGGTGGCGGCCGAGCCCATGACGTGTGTCGCGGACGCGTTCCGCACCGGCGACGACCTGGTCGAGCTCGCCCCGGGCGCCTCCCACACGCTCACCTGGGGACTGCAGCTGCGCTAGGGACGGCGGGGGACGTCGCGGCCGTCAGCGGCCGGGGCGGCGCCGGTTCGGACCGGCGTCGCCGGGCCTCGCGACGCGGTCAGCCCAACCATCCACCGTTGGCCTGGACGCCCTTGACGAACTCCCAGTGCCAGGGCTCGTGGGGGCCACCGCCGCCGAGCTGCGCCCAGGGCGGGTTCTGGAAGCCGTAGAGCGGCCCGTTCTCCCTGAGCCACGCCCAGCGGGCACCGGAGGTCTCGCGCGAGCAGAAGTCGACCGCCAGGCCCCAGCCGTGGTTGCTCGTGCCGGGGACCGCGGCGAGGCTGCCGCGCTCCGCCTTGACCGCGTACTGCTGGGCCAGCGTGCGGTAGCCCGACTCGAGGCACATGTCGGAGCCGAACTTCGCGACGTACGCCTCGTTGAGGTTGGCGAGCGCGACGGCGGCGTCCGCGCGCATCTGCGTGTGCCCGTCGAAGAGCGTGCAGAGGTCCGCCGCCGGCACCAGGCCGTTCTTGCCCTCGGGGCGCGCGATGCCGTCGCACCCCGGCAGGGGGCTGCGCTCGACCGAGCGGGACACCCGCTGCGCGCTCGACACGTCGAGCGCCGTCCGGGCGCCCGGCGCGGCCAGGAGCGAGGCGGGCGTCTGCTGCGAGGGCGGCACCGAGGTCAGCGCGTCGAGCGTCGAGGGCAGCGCCACGTGCGTCGCGAACGCGAGCGGGACCCCGGCCGCGGCGAGCGCGGACTGCGAGACGGGGAGCACCACGGTGATCCCGGTGAGGGCCACGAGGATGCCGATGCGCCCGGCGAGGCGTGCGCCGTTGCGTCGACGGGGTGCCGCGTGCGCCTCGGGCGCGCGCGCTGCGCGGGCACGTCGAGGCGAGGCGGGCTTGTCGCGATGCGACCCCACGACACCTCCGAGTCCCTGCGTGCCGTCCGGTCACGGCGTGGCGACAACGATCCCTGCCCCTGGTCACGGAACCATAACGGGCTGCACCGCCGTTGACCAACCCCCTGGTGAGGGCCGGACGTCGCCGGCGGTTGCGTCGCGCGGTGCCGCGCCGCCACGACGCACGCATGACATGGGACCAAGGTCACGTTCCGCGTCCGCCTGCGGCCGTCGCCGGCTCAGCGACCGCCCGGTAGCTGCCCCCGCTGCATCGCGTCCCGCACCTCGCCGACGAGCTCCTCGAGGATGTCCTCGAGGAACACGACGCCCACCGCGGCGCCCCCCTCGTCGACGCGCGCCAGGTGCGCGCCCGAGCGCTGCATCGCCGCGAGCGCGTCCTCGACCTCGTCGTCGGGCCCGACGACGGCCAGCCGGCGCACGCGCCAACCGGGCACCGGCTGGAAGCGCGTGACGTCGTCGGCGTAGAGCACGTCCTTGACGTGCAGGTAACCCACGAGCCGCCCCTCGTCGCGCACGGGCAGCCGGCTGAACCCCGTGCGGCCCACGACGTGCTCGATCTCGTCCGGCGTGGCCCCCTGGTCGATGCCCACGAGCACCGCCGCGGGCACCATGACGTCGCGCGCCGTGCGGTCGGAGAACTCCAGCGCGCCCGACAGCAGGCCCTGCTCGTCGCTGATGAGGCCCTCGGCCGCCGAGCGCTCGACGATCGACTGCACCTCCTCCGCGGTGAACGACGACGCCACCTCGTCGCGCGGCTGCACGCCGGCCAGGCGCACCGCGTGGTTGGCCACCCAGTTGAGGGCCGTGATGACCGGGTGGACCACGCGGCCGAGCCACACCAGCGGCGGCCCGAACAGCAGCACGGCACGGTCCGGGCCGGCCACCGCGAGGTTCTTGGGCACCATCTCGCCGAGCACCACGTGCAGGTAGACGACGACGAGCAGCGCGAGAGTGAACGCGACCGGGTGCGTCCAGGCGTCGCCGACGCCCAGCGCGTGCAGCGGGCGCACGACGAGCTCGGCGAGCGCCGGCTCGGCGACCAGGCCCAGGCTGGTGGAGCACACCGTGATGCCCAGCTGCGCGCACGCGAGCATGAGCGACACGTGCTCCATGGCCCACAGCACGGTGCGGGCCCGCCGGTCGCCGGCCGCCGCGAGGGGCTCGATGGCGCTGCGGCGCGACGAGATGATGGCGAACTCGGCGCCGACGAAGAACGCGTTGCCCGCGAGGAACACCACGACGAGGAGGAGGGCGGGCCCGGTGCTCATCGCCGGCCGCCCGCGCGCCGCACGCCGACCCGCTCGACGCGCCGGCCGTCCATGCGTTCCACCTCGAGCCGCACGCCGTCCACCTCGACCACGTCGCCCTCGACGGGGATGCGCCCGAGCGCGGCCATGACGAGGCCGCCGAGCGTCTCGTAGGGCCCCTCCTCGGGCACGCGCAGCCCCGTGATCTCGGCCAGCTCGTCGGGCCGCAGCACGCCGGGGAACCCCCACGACCCGTCGGCACGGCGCGCCGCGGACCCGCGCGCCCGGTCGTGCTCGTCGGCCACCTCGCCGACCAGCTCCTCCACGACGTCCTCGAGCGTCACCACGCCCGACGTGCCGCCGTACTCGTCCACCACCACGGCCATCTGCGGTCCGCGCCCACGCAGCTCCACGAGCAGCGACGGCAGGTGCACGGTCTCCGGCACCCGCGGCACGTCGACCATGAGCGCCGCCGCGGGAACCTCGTCGCGCCGCTCGTAGGGCACCGCGACCGCGCGCCGCAGCGGGACGACCCCGACGATGTCGTCGCTGGACTCGCCGATGACCGGGAACCGCGAGTGGCCCGTCGCCCGGGCGGCGCGGAGCACGTCGGCCGCCGTGTCGTCCCGGCGGACGGTCACCAGGCGCAGCCGGTCGGTCATGACGTCGACCGCCGTGAGCTCGCCGAAGTCCAGCGAGTTCGTCAGCAGCGTGGCGGTGGACTCGTCGAGCGTGCCCTGCTCGGCCGAGCGGCGCACGAGCGCCGCGAGCTCGCGGGCCGACCGCGAGCCGGAGAGCTCCTCGCGCGGCTCGACCCCGACCCGGCGCAGCAGCCAGTTCGCGCTGCCGTTGAGCACGGCGATGAGGGGCCGGAGCACGGTGGTGAACGAGAGCTGCAGGGGCGCGATCGCGCGCGCGGTCGCCACGGGTGCCGCGAGCGCGAAGTTCTTCGGCACGAGCTCGCCGAGCAGCATCGAGAACGCGTTGACCAGCACGAGCGCGAGGGCCACCGAGAGCCCGGTGGCGAGCGCCGGGGGCACCGGCCCGTGCAGCGCGCGCGCGAGGAGCCGGCCCACGGCCGGCTGCGTGGTGTAGCCCAGCAGCACCGTGGTCGCGGTGATGCCCACCTGCGCCCCGGACAGCTGCGTCGACAGCGTGTGCAGCGCGTGCCGCACGCGGCGCCCGGCGCGGTCGTCGACCGCACGCGCCTCCACCGCCGCCGGGTCGAGCGTGACGAGCGAGAACTCCCCCGCGACGAAGACGGCCGTGCCGGCGGTGAGCAGCACGCCGAGCGCGACGAGGAGCCAGTCGGTCAGCACGGGGGGTCCGCGACGGCAGGCGTACGACGGTGGACGGGAGGTGTGCCGGCACCGGGCGTGCCACCGAGGGGCCGGTGCCGGCGGCTGGATGAGCCGCTCATGGTGCCGCCATCATACGAATCCGCCGGTCGCCCGTCCCGTGCGGCACCCGTCGGCCGCGACTGTGCCACGCTGACGCCATGGCGAACACGCACCAGACGCCGGGGGTGCCGACGACATCCGTCCTCGTGGTCGAGGACGAGCCGGCCATCGCGCAGGCGATCGTCCACCGGCTGTCCGCGGAGGGCTGGTCGGTCCGGGCGGTCGGCGACGGGCTCGCCGGCGTCGAGGCGGCCGCCGCGATGCAGCCGGACGTCGTCGTGCTCGACGTCATGCTCCCGGGCATCGACGGGCTCGAGGTGTGCCGGCGGATCCAGGCCGAGCGCCCGGTGCCGGTCCTCATGCTCACCGCGCGCGACGACGAGACCGACATGCTCGTGGGGCTCGGCGTCGGCGCCGACGACTACATGACCAAGCCGTTCTCGATGCGCGAGCTCGTGGCCCGGACCAAGGCGCTGCTGCGCCGCCAGGAGCGCGCGACGGCGGCCGTCCGCGCGGGCGGCCTGCACGAGCCGGAGCCGCCGCTGGTGGTCGGCGACGTGTCGATCGACCGCGCGCAGCGCCGCGTGCTCCGCGGCGCGGACGAGGTGCACCTCACGCCCACCGAGTTCGACCTGCTGGTGGCGCTCGCCACGAGTGCCCGCACCGTGCTGACGCGCGAGAAGCTGCTCGCCGACGTGTGGGACTGGGTGGACGCCAGCGGCACCCGCACGGTCGACTCGCACGTCAAGGCCCTGCGGCGCAAGCTCGGCTCGGACCTCATCCGGACCGTGCACGGCGTCGGGTACGCGTTCGAGCCGGCCGACGACGGGGCCGCCGAGCCGCACGCCGCCGCCGGCTCGTGACGGCACCGGGCACGGGGTCGACGCGGGCCGGTGGGCCGCGGCACCGGAGGCCGATGGCGGAGCGGCTGCCGGACATCCGCCCGCTGGACCTCGTCCGCTCGATCAAGGTCAAGCTCGGCATGCTCGTCGCCGCGACCGTGACGCTCGCCGCGTTCGTCACGTGGTGGGGGCTGTACCGGCACCTCGGGCCCACGCGCACGCTGCCGCTGGCGATCGTGATCTCGCTCATCCTCACGCAGGTGCTGGCGCGCGGCATGACCTCCCCGCTGCGGGAGATGACGGCGGCGGCGCGCGCCATGGCCGGCGGCGACTACACCCGGCGGGTGCACGCGACGAGCCGCGACGAGGTGGGCCAGCTGGGCGTCGCCTTCAACACCATGGCGGACGACCTGCAGCAGGCCGACCGGTTCCGCCGCGAGCTCGTCGCGAACGTGTCGCACGAGCTGCGCACGCCCGTCGCGGCGCTGCAGGCGCAGCTGGAGAACGTCGTCGACGGCGTCGTGGCGCCCGACCCGCCGCTCATGCAGGCGGCCCTGGCGCAGACCGAGCGCCTCGGCCGGCTCGTGACCTACCTGCTCGACCTGTCCCGCCTCGAGGCGGGCGACGTGCCGCTGGAGATCGCGGACCTGCGCCTGCTGGACTTCCTGCGCGAGGCGGCCGACGAGGCGACGCTCGTGGCGGGCCCGCGGCGCGTGCGGTTCGAGGTGACCGTCGAACCGCCGGACCTCACCGTTCCGGCCGACCCCGAGCGGCTGCACCAGGTGGTGGCCAACCTGCTCCACAACGCGGTGCGGCACTCACCGATGGACGACGTGGTGCGCCTCGTCGCGCAGCCGTCCGGGCGATCGGTGCGCATCGACGTCGTCGACAACGGGCCGGGGATCGCCGCCGCGGACCGCGCGCACGTGTTCGAGCGGTTCGTGCGCGGCAACTCCCCCGCGCTCACCGGGCAGGTCTCCACCGGGGGTACCGGGCTGGGGCTGGCGATCGTCCGCTGGGCGGTCGAGCTGCACGGCGGGCGCATCGAGGTCGCCGACACCGACGCCGGGTGCACCATGCGCGTCACGCTGCCGCGCGAACGCTCGACGCCCGATGCGGAAATGTGATATCACTTCGATATCCACTCCGAAGGAGCCTGCCGTGCCCGACGCCCTCGCCGTCGAGGTCTCCCACCTCTCCAAGCAGTTCGGTCCCGTGCGGGCCGTCGACGACCTCAGCTTCACGGTCCGCCCGGGGCGGGTCACCGGCTTCCTCGGCCCCAACGGGGCCGGCAAGACGACGACCCTGCGCTGCCTGCTCGGGCTCGTCCGGCCCACGTCCGGCACCGCGACCCTCGGCGGCAGGCCGTACCACGCGCTGACCCTGCCGGGCCGCACCGTCGGGGCCGCCCTCGAGGCGGCGAGCTTCCACCCCGGCCGCACCGCTCTCGACCACCTGCGTGTCTACACGCCGCAGATCGGCGTGCCCGACTCCCGCGCCCGCGAGGTGCTGCACCTCGTCGGGCTGGACGAGGCCGCGAACCGGCGCGTCGGCGGGTTCTCGCTCGGCATGCGGCAGCGCCTGGCGCTGGCCACCACGCTGCTCGGCGACCCGCCCGTGCTGCTGCTCGACGAGCCGGCGAACGGGCTCGACCCCGAGGGCATCTCGTGGCTGCGCGGGTTCCTCCGCGCGCTGGCCGCGCAGGGCCGCACCGTGCTGGTGTCGAGCCACGTGCTGTCGGAGGTCCAGCAGACCGTCGACGACGTCGTGATCATCCACCACGGACGACTCGTCCGGGAGTCCTCGCTCGCGCAGCTCACCGCCGAGTCGCAGCCCCGCGTGCGCGTCTCGTCGCCGGACGGCGCGCGCCTGACCGCGCTCGTCGCGGACCGGCACTGGACCCTGGCAGCGCCGTCCGAGCCCGCGGGCGCGCCGTCGGCCCCGCCGTCGACCGGGACCGCGACGGTCGAGCTCGTCGACGTCGAGCCGGCGGCCGTCGGTGCGGCGGCGTTCACCGCGGGGCTCGAGCTGCACGAGCTCTCCCGCCTCGACGCCGGGCTCGAGGCGCTGTTCTTCCGGCTGGTCGGCGACGCCGACCCGCAGGCGCCCGCCGGCCCGCCCGGCGCCGCGGACGGGCCCTTCGTCGGCCCGGCGAGCGCTGCCGTGACCACCGACCCCCGGGGAGGGGCGAACTGATGCGCGCCGCGCTCGTGGCCGAGTACCGCAAGCTCGTCACCACACGCATGTGGTGGGTGCTGCTGCTCGTCATGCTCGTCTACATGGCCTTCGTCGCGGCCGTGCTGGCATGGGTCCTGACCCAGGGTCAGGCCACCACGGGGACCTCCACCAAGCCGCTCGTGCTCACGGCCGAGCAGATCGTGCGTTCCGTGTACACGGTCTCCGTGTCGATCGGCTACGTCTTCCCGGTCATCGTGGGCGCGCTCGTCGTCACCGCCGAGTACCGCCACAAGACCTTGACGCCCTCCTTGCTCGCCGACCCGAGCCGCGACCGCCTCGTGGTCGCCAAGCTCGTCGCCGGCCTCGGCGTGGGCCTGGTCTTCGGGCTCCTCGGCACCATCGTGTCCACGGCGACCGGCGCCGGGCTGCTCGCGCTGCTGCACAAGCCGACCGCACTGGACCTCGCCTCGACCTGGCGCACGCTCGGCCTGTCCGTGGTCGCGCTCGGCGTCTGGGCGGTCGTCGGCGTCGCGCTCGGCACCGTCATCACCAACCAGGTGGCCGCGATCGTCGTGCTCGTGGCCTTCACGCAGTTCCTCGAGCCCATCCTGCGCACCGTGCTGGCGCTGACCTCGTGGGGCAAGAGCATCGGCAAGTTCCTCCCCGGATCGGCGGGCGAGGCGATCACCGGTGGCAGCTTCTACTCGGCGAGCGGGCTCAGCCAGCTGCTGAGCCACTGGTGGGCGGGCCTGCTCGTGCTGCTCGGCTACGCGGTGGTCTTCGCCGTCCTCGGCCGCTTCACCACGCTCCGTCGCGACGTCGCCTGAACCGCCTCCGTCTCCACCCGACCCCGCGGGCCAGGGCACGTCCGGCACACCTCTCTCGCGCCGCCGCAGGGGGCGGGGCGGCGCCGGGAGAGAGCCGCGGCCGCGCCTCGCGAGCGGGGCCGGCTGTGCGTCCGGACAGAGCGCCGTGGTGCGGCAGGACCAAAGGCCCGAAGGTCGTAATCTTGTCATCAAGAGATCCGACGATGGCGCGGTCGACGGCCGTGCTGGAAGCAGGCGAACGTCCCGTGGCGCAGA
>JAJYTJ010000153.1 GCA_021793115.1 Actinomycetes bacterium
AGCGGCCGCGCTCGGCGCGCTGGTCACCCTTGCCGTGGCCGCCCGCCGCCTGCCGGTGGACGCCCGCCCGGCGCGCGTGCCCGCGCTCACCTCGCTCGCGGTGCTCCTGGTCGCGACCGCCCTGGCGACCTGGCGCCTGCTCGGCGCATCGGGCGCGCCCGATGCGCTCGGTCGCACCGCCCCGCTGCTGCTGCTGGTGTGCGCCGGGCTCCTCGCGGGCCTGCTCGTGCGCCGGCCCTGGCCGCCCGGGACCGCCGCCGCGCTGGCCGCCGGCGCCGCGACCTACGCGGTCCGGACGACGAACCCGACGGTGCGCGCGGCCTGGACGGCGGCGGCGGTCGGCGCGCTCGTCGTCGCGGTCACCGCCGTCGCGGGCGCCGCGGCGACACGGCGAGCACGCCGGCGACCCTCCGGCACGGCCGCCCGCCCGCCCGCGGTCCCACGCGTCACGGCCGTCCGGTACGCCGCGAGCGCCGCCGTCGCGTGCGCGCTCGGCGTCGCCGTGGCGATGGTCACGGCCGGTCCCGTGCTGGGGCTGGTCGCATGAGCTGGCCGCGGCTGCTGGGCCGGCACCTGCGCCTGTCGGGCGCGCGGTGGGCGGTGCTCGCGCTCGTCGTGGCGCTCACTTCGGCGCTGGCGATGGCCTGGCCACGCTGGCTGTCTGCCACGACCACGCACGAGCTGCGCGGCGACCTCGGCGCCGCGTCGAAGTTCCTCGTTGACCCGTCCGTTGCCCTCGGCCCGGGCCACCGGTTCGATCTCATCCTCGGTGAGGACAGCCCGACTGCGGGAGCGGACGAGGGCCCCCCGGCCGCGCCGCTGGCGGGCTTCCGCGCCAGTCTGCCCGAACCGCTACGCAGCACCCTCGGGGATGCTGCGACTTGGTCGATGTTCGGCCAGGTGGCCGCTGACTCCCCGAGCGTTACGGACGTCGGCGCCATGTTCCTACAGCTCACCCTCGCGCCGCAGCTGATGGACCATGCCCGGTTGGTCGCTGGCCGGCTGCCACAACCCACTGCTGCGTCCGCGGCGGCGGCGTCCCCAACGACCATCACGGTCGTGGAGATCGCGATGTCCTCCGAGACGGCCCGAGCGATGGAGTGGTCGCTCGGGGAGTCGCGCCGCGTGTCCGGCCATGGCTCCGGTGCCGAGCTCGCTCTCCGCCTTGTCGGCCTTTTCGATCCCGATGACCCCACCTCCAGCTTCTGGCAGAACGCAAGCCAACTGCTGCACGTGAGCTGGACCCAGGACGTCCGCATCGGCTCCATCGCCACGGGGCGTGCCCTCGTCGCAGAGGGCAGCTTGTCCCGGTCAGCGCAGCCATCGGAGTCCCGCGTGTGGTTCCCGCTGCTCACCGATCGCCTGGATGCGGCCACGGCGCCACGGCTCGCCGACCAGCTGCGCACCGACCTGGCCGCCGTCCCTCTCGATCGCAGCGCCGCAACCGGCACGGTCCAGTTCGCCACGGAGGCGCCGGACCACATCGCGGCGGTTCTGGCCCGCGCGAGGGCCGCGGGCTCCGTGCTCTCGCTGGCGGTGGCCGCGCCGGCCGGCGTGCTGCTGGCGCTGCTCGCGCTCGCCGCGCAGGTGGTCGTCGGGCCGCGGCGCGGCGCCCACCTGCTCACGGCGCTGCGCGGGGGCTCGCTGCACCAGCACCGGATGCTGCTCGGCACCGAGGCCGCGCTGGTGTGCCTGCCGGCCGCCGCGATCGGCGCGCTGGCCGCCGCGGCCCTTGTGCCCGCGCACGTCAACCCGTGGTGGTGGGCCGCCCCCGCGGCGCTGGGCCTGGTGCCGGTGCTGACGATGGCCACAGCCTCGCCCGTGCCGCGGGTGCCCCGCGTCCCGCGGGTCGCGGTCGAGGCGGCGGTGCTGGTGCTGGCCGCCGCGGCGGTGGTCGAGCTCGCGGTGCGCGGCATCGACGGCTCGGCCGGCACGGACGCCCTCGCGGCGGTGGCGCCGCTGCTGCTCGCACTGCTCACGGCCCTGGCCTGCGCCCGCGTCGTGCCGCTCGTCGTGCGCCCGCTCGCCGCACGGCTGCGGCGGCGCGACGACCTGGTCACGCCGCTCGGTGCTGTGCTGAGCGCCCGTCGCCCCGCGCCGATGACGGCGACGATCGCGATGGTCGCCGGCACGGCCGTCGCGCTGCTCGGCGTGCTGGTCACGGCCACGCTCGACACCGGCCGGGTCACGGCCGCCGCCACCGGCGTCGGGGCGGACGTCCGGGTGAACGGCGCGCTCGACGACGCGCTCGTCGCCAAGGTCCGAGATGTCCCCGGGGTTTCTCGGGTCGCGCCGGTGATCAGCAGCAACGCGATCTACCTGCAGGTGGACGGCCGCCGGGTCGCGGCCGAGCTCTTCATCGCCGACGCCGGGCTCACCGCGGTCCAGGCGGCGGTGCCCGGCCACCTGGCGGTCCCCCCGGTCGGCACGGTCCTGGTGTCGAGCGCGCTGGGCGTGCCGGCCGGTGCCACGGGCGCCGAGATCGCCACCGACCCGGCCACACCGGTGACGGTCGAGACCGCGGGCGGCACGCCGCCGGGCCTGACCACCGCGCGCGCGTGGGTGCTCGTCGACGCGCGAACCGTGGCGGCGGCCCACCTGCGGAACCAGCCGGACAGCGCCTACCTCGCCCTGGACCCCACCGCCGACCCGGTCGCCGTGGCCGCCGCCGTCCGGCAGGCCGTGGGGCCGGACCTCACGGTCACCACCGCACGCGAACGCCTCGACGCCCTGCGGTCGGCGCCCACGGCGCGCGCGCTGAGCCTGGGGATCCTCCTCGTCGTGGCCGCCGGGCTCCTGGCCGCCGCACTCGCCGTGGCCCTCGCCCTGTCGGCCCGTTCGGCGCCCCGCACGCGGCTGGTGGCCGTGCTGCGCACCATGGGCCTGCCACCCCGTGCGGAGCTGCGCCTGGTGCTGTGGGAGGCGGCACCGGGCGTCGCCGCCGGCGTGCTGGCCGGCGTGGGGCTCGGCTTCGGCCTGGCCCGGCTGCTGCTGGCGTGCGTGGACC
Organism: Actinomycetes bacterium; assembly: GCA_021793115.1. Next base: position 3,008 of record JAJYTJ010000153.1, read on the forward strand.
TGCGGCCCTTCACGGGCGGCGCCGCCCAGCCGCACCTGACGGTCGACCCGCTGTCCGTCGCGGCGGCGGTCGCCGTCGTCGTCGTGGTCGCCGCCGCGGCCGTCGTCGTCTCGGCGTGGGCGGCCGCGCGCCGCAGCGCCGCCGTCGTCCTGCGAGCCGGGGAGGACCGGACGTGATCGTGTGCGAGGACCTCTGGCGCGTCTACCGCGGCCAGGGCGTCGAGGTGCAGGCGCTGCAGGGCCTGTCCCTGCGGATCGACGAGGGCGAGCTCGTCGCGGTCGTCGGCGCCTCGGGCTCCGGCAAGTCGACGCTGCTGGCCATCCTCGGCGCGCAGGACGTGCCGAGTGCCGGCTACGCCCGGGTGGCCGGTCGCGACCTCGGCGCGCTGGACCACCGCAGCCGGGCCGCGTACCGGCGCGAGGTGGTCGGCTTCGTCTGGCAGCAGACCGGCGAGAACCTGCTGCCCTACCTCTCGGCTGCCGAGAACGTCGCGCTGCCCATGCTGCTGGCGGGGCGGCGGGACCGCACCCGCCGCGCGCTGGAGCTGCTCGACCTCCTCGAGGTCGCGGACCTCGCCGACCGCCGGCCCGACGAGATGTCCGGCGGCCAGCAGCAGCGGGTCGCGATCGCGATCGCCCTGGCCAACGCCCCGAAGGTGCTCCTGGCCGACGAGCCGACCGGCCAGCTCGACGAGGCCACCTCGGCCGAGGTGTTCGAGGCCATCCGCGGCGTCAACCGCGAGCTGGGCGTCACCACGGTGGTCGTCACGCACGACCGCGCGGTGAGCGACCACGTCAGCCGCACGGTGCAGATCCGTGACGGCCGCGTGGCGACCGAGGTCCACCGCGGCAGCGAGCACCACCTCGCGCAGGAGTTCACCGTCATCGACCGGGTGGGCCGCCTGCAGCTGCCGGGCGACTACGTCGAGCGGCTGCACCTGGTGGACCGGGTGCGCCTCACGCTGGAGACCGACCACGTCGAGGTGCACCCCGGCGCGGGCACGGAAGCCGGGCAGGACGAGACCGAGCCGCGGCGCGGCACGCCGGAACGGGGCGACGACGCGTGAGCGCCGCGCTGGAGGCGATCGACGTCTCGCGCACGTTCCCGGCCCCCGGCGGCCCGGTGCACGCGGTGGCGCACGCGTCGTTCACCGTCGCGGCCGGGGAGCTCGTCGCGGTCCGCGGCCGCTCCGGCTCGGGCAAGACGACCCTGCTCAACCTCATGGGCGGGCTCGACCGCCCGACGACCGGCCGCGTCCTCGTCGACGGCGTGGACCCCGCCGCGCTCGACGAGCAGGCCCTCATGCGCCTGCGCCGCGAGCGCGTCGCGTTCGTCTTCCAGTCGTTCGGCCTGGTGGCCGAGCTCACCGCGGAGGAGAACGTCGAGGTGCCGCTGCGGCTGCTCCGCGTGCCGGCCGACGAGCGCGCGGACCGCGTCGCCGCCGCGCTGCGGGACGTCGGCCTGTCCTCGCACGCCCGGCACACCCCGGGTCAGCTGTCGGGCGGTCAGCAGCAGCGCGTCGGCGTCGCCCGCGCCGTCGTCGCCGGGCCCGCCGTGCTCCTGGCCGACGAACCGACCGGGCAGCTGGACTCCACCACCGGGCTGGAGATCATGGCGCTCCTCCAGCGCCTCGCGCACGAGCGCGGCATGGCCGCCGTGGTCGCCACGCACGACCCGCTGCTGCTGCGCGACGCCGACCGCGTCCTGGAGATGCACGACGGCCGGCTGAACGCGCGGATCGCGCTAGGAGACTGCTGAACAAGGCGCCTGTCGCCGATGCCGGTGGTGGCTGGGGCGTGTGGCCGGGCGCGGTGGCGGCCTGCCTGTGGGCGGTGATGGTGGCGTCTGGGGTCGTGGGCTGCCGCTTGCGGCGGCTCGGGTGGGCTTGCGGGGCGTTGTGGTGCGAGTCCGGGAGGGCACACCAGTCCTCAGACCGTGGCCCAGCCGGTCGGTAGGGGCGTCAGTCCCAGCCGTAGCAGGGTGCGCAGGTTGATCGAGGCTGCTCGCAGGGTCCACCAGGTGTCGTTCTTGTCCACACCTCGGTAGGGGACCCGGCGGGCGCCTCTGGTGAGCCAGGCGATGGAGCGTTCGACCATGGGCCGGTGGCGGCGGTAGTCGGCCTGGAACTGTGGGTCGCGGGCTCGGGCGCGGTGCTCGCGGCGGATCTCGTCGTGGGCGTCGATGACGAGCTTGCGTCCCCGGGCCGAGGTCGTGCACCGGGCCCGCAGGGGGCAGGTGGCGCAGATGGCGCCGAACGTGGCCCGCCCGACGGCGCTGATCGATCGCATGGCACCGTTCGGGCAGGTCGCGGTGCGGGCGGTGTGGTCGACGGTGAAGTCGTCGATGGTGAACCCGCCGACAACGGGTCGCTGGATCGGCATCGGCTTGATCACCGCGACTCGTCCGGCGGCCGCAACCGCGGCCAGTAGCTCCCCGGATCCGTAGGCGGAGTCGGCCAGGACCTGGATGTCAGCCTCACCGGTGATGGTGGTGTCGGCCGCCAGGAGCTCGATCCCGCGGGCAGCGTCAGAGTTCTGGGCGCCGGCCGCCATCGTCAGGGTGGCAGCGGTGACCAAGCCGGTGTCGGGCTCGACGACCACGTGGGCCTTGAACCCGTCCTGCTTCTTCTCCCGCGACTTGTGCGCATGGCGGGCCTGCGGGTCCACGGTCGAGATCACCCGCTCCGGTGCGACCTTGCGGGCGATGCGCCAACGACCGTCAGTGCCATCCGAGCCCTCGGCCGGTTCGACGTCCTGCCCGGCAACCAGGGCGAGCAACGCGACCGCCTCGGACTGCTTGGCGTCCAGCTCCACACCGGCCAGCTGGTCCAGGACCGTCAAGGCGTCACTGACCAGGGCCGAGACCAGCAGGTCACGGGCAACCGGGTCGTCCCAGGCGATGTCCGGCTTGGCGCCCGTGGGGTAGTCGTGCCCGCTCAGACCCGCGACCATCGGTCCGGCGGCCGGGACCATCGCACCGACCCGGCGGATCTGGGCGATCAGCTGGGTCACGGTGTCCTGACGGGCGACCGCATCATCAAGGATCGTGGAGTCCAGGGCCCGCCGCTTCTTACCGGCCAGCACCCCGGTGGCAGAGATGACCTCGCTGACCATCTCGAAGACCCGGTGCGGACGGGCGCTGGCCGCGATCCGACGCCGCCAGTACGTCAACGCCGACGCGTGGAACCCCGTCTCGGTGACCGCGAACCCGCACGCCGCCTTCCACCGCAGGTCGAACGTGACCGCCTCAGCGGTCTGCCGGTCAGACAACCCGTGCAACGCCTGCAGCACCATCACCGAGGCGATCACATCGGCCGGGATCGAGGGACGACCACGACCAGAGGGGAACAGGTCCGCGAACGCCTCATCAGGGAACAACCGCTGGCGGTGCTCGGCCAAGAACGCGAACACCGACCCCAGCGGGAGCAGATGGCCCGCCAGGGACTCCGCATCCCCGAACTCCCGCTGCCCATCATCCCGACCCTGCACCCACCAAGGATCCCAGCCAGCCCCCCGCACACGCCTCGGACACGCGATTGTTCAGCAGTCTCCTAGAGGACCGGCGCCAGAGCCCGTAGGACGAGTGCGAACAGGCACGCCCCGCCGCGACCAGTCCGAGGAAGCGCCTGGCCGACGGTGCGGTCACGACGGAGGTCCGCGCACGCCGCCACATCAGTTCGCCCAGGGCCTCGAGGGCAACGTGCTCCCCGTCGTCTTCCTAGGAAGGGGTCATCGAGGCTCGTCGGTGGCGGTTCCGATCCATCGGTAGCGGCGCTTCGGACTGTTGGGCTTTCCTTCGGCCGCAGCGCGGCCGTCGTCGATCAAGTGCTTGAGGTGGGTCACCACGGTCGGACGGCTGAAACCGGTAAGCGTCCCCAGCTCGTCCGCCGTCGCGTAGCGGAGCGTACGGAGCTCGTGCGCGATGAGCTCAAGGGTGGTCGGCGGCTTGGGCGCATCCTCGAAGACCAGCGCGGGCTGCCGCGGGCGGTCGGCGAAGGTCGGGTCCAGGACGTACCGCGCGTAACGTCGTCCGCCCTCCTTGACCGCGATCCCCTGCGACACCAGGTCGCGTAGCACCTGGCCGGCGAGCGTCCGATCCGCACCCCACTCGCGCAGCATGGCGTTGGTCACGGGCCCACCCCGCATCATCGCCAGCGCGATCTCGTGAGCGGGTGTCGGGGTGGGCAGGCCCAGCCTGGTGATCCATGCGCGAACCTCGGGTCCGAGCAGCTCGGACCTGCGCATCGTGACGGTGAACCCGAGGACCGTGCTTGTGAAGCCGGGGCGTGGCAGCCCGTGGGTGCGGGCAAGGCGGATCATCGTCGGGATGCCGGAGGAGCGGTTCTCGGCGACGAGGACGTCCGAGGCAGGGAGATAGGCGTCGGAGAGCAAGCTCGCCAGCAGGCTGTTGCGGGACGACGAGGGGCGCTCGGCCTCGCCGAGGTCGTCGACCACCAGTCCTCCGTACAGACCCCCGGGACTGCGGATGGTCAGCCGGTCAGGATGCAGCTCGACCTGGACCTGTGTGCCGCGTGTCAGGTCGCTGTAGTCGCGATGCAGAAGCGCGTTGACCAGGGCTTCGCGGATCGACTCGATTGGGTAGTCGAGCCGGTCGGTCCGTCCAAGCTCGCCCGTGACCGCACGGGCTGCGAGGTTGCGGCGCAGCGCCGCGAGCGACTCGGAGACCATGTCGGGGATCGAGCCCCGGACCGTGACGTTGTCGAGGAAGCGGACGTCGGTCCGCCCCTCGGGCGGGAAGACCACGACCGAGACCATGAGCTGGGGGAAGTACTGCTGCGGGTACTCGCCGAACGCAAGCAGTCCCGCGAGCGTGAGGGGCGCGTCGGCCCGCGCCTCGGCAAGGACCCCGAGACGGAAGAGGACGGTGGTCTCGTCCTCGACGCGGAGCTTGGCCGATCCGGTCTGCACCCGCTGAAGGGTGCGCCGGAGCGAGGTCCAGTCCAGGTCCGCGACACCGGTGCCCGGGACTGGCTGTTTGTCGTGGGTCGGCTGGGTCCTGGCGGCAACCAGGAGGCCCACCTCCCCTTCGCTCATCCTGCGGTCGCCGTCCCCGGTACGCAGGTAAGCCCCGTTGACGATGCCCTTGCTGGTCACGTACACGGGCTTGTGCTCGGGGCGCGCGGGCGGGACGTGCGCGACGAGGAGGGTGTGCCCGTCGACGTCGACGGTGTCGGTCGCGATCTGGAGGGGTGGCGTGATCGCGTCGCGCGCCAGCCCGACGAGGTTGTCGCGGTAGCCGGCGATGTCAGGGATCTGGACGGGAGCGAATCCGCCGGCCTCGTCGACGCCGACGATGATCGTGCCGCCCTCGGCGTTCGCGAAGGCGACCAGCGTCTCCCGCACCGACGTCGGGAAGCCGCCGGCGCCGCTCTTGACCTCGATGTCCTCCGGCTCACCGCCGATGCGCCGTAGGGAGTCGAGAAGCTCGAGGACCTCGTCCGGATCTGTCTTCACACTCGCCCCATACTCTTAAGTGACAGGTCGAGCCTGTCAGTGAAGTTAAGAGTCCTCTTGAGAGTCTGGCACAGCGATCGCCGGCGCGAGGTCAAACGCGGACTCTGCACAGCAGCCCCAGCGCCAAGTGCACCCGCCCCCGGTCAGGACCGCACGCAGCCTGGCCAGCCCGGGCAGCAGGCGAGCCCCGCACCCTGGGGACCGGGTCTCACCCGGCCGCGTCCGGGACGAGCTGATAGGTCATGAGTCGTCTCGAGAGGACTCTCGTTGGGAGTCCGATCGGAGGAGGCGGTTCATGTCGATCTTGGGTGTGGCCCTGGATCCGTCGACGG
>JAJYTJ010000154.1 GCA_021793115.1 Actinomycetes bacterium
CGGGCACCGCGGCTCCGCATTCAACACCGCGTTCAACGAGGCGCACATCGTCGCGATCACGGCGGCGATCGTCGAGTACCGCCGGGCTCAGGGCACCGACGGGCCGCTGTTCATCGGCCGCGACACGCACGGCCTGTCCGAGCCGGCCTGGCGCTCGGCGCTCGAGGTGCTCGCCGCGGCCGGCGTCGAGGTGCGCGTCGACGCCCGCAGCTCCTGGACGCCGACCCCCGCCGTGTCGCACGCGATCCTCACCCACAACGGCGCCGGCACGTCGCAGGGCGTGCGGACGCAGGGGCCGGGCCTGGCCGACGGCATCGTCGTCACCCCGAGCCACAACCCGCCGCGCGACGGCGGCTTCAAGTACAACCCGCCGCACGGCGGACCCGCCGACACGGACGCCACGAGCTGGATCGCCCGGCGCGCGAACGAGCTCCTCTCCGGCGGCTGGCGGCAGGTCCCGCGCGTCAGCCTGGAGCAGGCGCTGGCGGCGGGCACGACGAGGAAGCACGACTACCTCTCGGCCTACGTGGCGGACCTCGAGCACGTCATCGACATCCCCGCCATCCGCGCCGCGGGCGTGCGCATCGGCGCCGACCCGCTGGGCGGCGCGTCGGTCGAGTACTGGGCCGAGATCGGCGAGTACTACGACCTCGACCTCACCGTGGTGAACCCGACGGTCGACCCGCGATGGGCGTTCATGACGCTCGACTGGGACGGCAAGATCCGGATGGACTGCTCGTCGCCCTACGCCATGGCCTCCCTGGTCACGCGCATGAGCGGCGACGCCCCCTTCGACATCGCCACGGGCAACGACGCCGACTCCGACCGGCACGGGATCGTCACGCCGGACGCCGGGCTCATGAACCCCAACCACTACCTCGCCGCGGCGATCTCCTACCTCTACGGCGCCGCCCGCCCCGGCTGGCAGCCCGGGACCGCGATCGGCAAGACGCTGGTCTCGTCGTCGCTCGTCGACCGCGTGGCCGGCAAGCTCGGCCGCCGCCTGCTCGAGGTGCCGGTCGGCTTCAAGTGGTTCGTCCCCGGCCTCGTCGACGGGTCCGTCGGGTTCGGCGGCGAGGAGTCCGCGGGCGCCTCGTTCCTGCGCCGCGACGGCTCGGTGTGGACCACCGACAAGGACGGCATCATCGCCGCGCTGCTCGCCTCCGAGATCCTCGCCACCACCGGCACCAGCCCGTCGCAGATCCACGCCGGCCTCGTCGCGGAGTTCGGGCAGTCCTGGTACGCGCGCGTCGACGCCGCGGCCACGCGCCAGGAGAAGGCAACGCTCGCCGCGCTGTCGCCGTCGCAGGTCACGGCCACCACCCTCGCCGGCCAGGAGATCACCGCACGCCTCACCGAGGCGCCAGGCAACGGCGCGAAGATCGGCGGCCTCAAGGTCACGACGAAGGACGCCTGGTTCGCCGCGCGGCCCTCCGGGACCGAGGACGTCTACAAGATCTACGCCGAGTCGTTCGTCTCGCCCGAGCACCTCGCGCAGGTGCAGGACGAGGCGAAGCAGGTGGTCGCGGCGGCGCTCGCCCGGTAGCCCGGCGGCCCGGGAAAGGACTCGGACGACGTCGGTGGGCGATGGGACACTGACGGCATGCTCCGGCCGTACCGCGACCTCTTCGCGCGCCCGGGTGCCCTCGCGTTCAGCGCCGCGGGGCTGATCGCGCGGGTACCGATGGCGACGGTCGGCATCGCGATCGTCCTCGTCGTGAGCGCGCGCTACGGCTCGTACGGCCTGGCCGGGCGCGTGTCCGCGGCGATGGTGGTCACCGTCGCCGCGACCGGCCCCTGGATCGCGCGGCTCGTGGACCGCTGGGGGCAGGGGCGTGTGCTCCGGCCGGCCCTCGCCACCAGCTGCGCCGGCCTCGTCGTGCTCGCGGTCGCCACGTCCGCGCACGCGCACACCGCCTGGCTGTACGCCGGTGCGGTGCTCGCCGGGTGCGGCGGCAACGTGGGCGCGCTCGTGCGCACCCGCTGGTCGCACGCGCTCGCGGACCGGCCGCGGCTCGTGCACACGGCCTTCTCGCTGGAGTCGGCGCTCGACGAGCTCGTCTTCGTCGTCGGGCCGGCGCTCGCCACGGTCCTGTCCACGGGCGGCGTGCCGCAGCTCGGGTTCCTCGTGCCGTGCGCGGCGGTGGTCGTCGGCGGCGCGTGGTTCGTCGCGCAGCGCGCCACCGAACCCCCGGTCACGCCGCGCGCCGCGGGCCGCGCGGACCGCGGCGTGCTGCGCCTGCCCGGCGTGGCCCTGCTGCTCGTCGCGTTCGTCGGGACGGGCGTGATCTTCGGCGCGACCGACGTCTCCACCGTCGCGTTCGCCACCGAGCAGGGACACAAGGCCGCGGCGGGCGCGGTGCTCGGGGTGTTCGCCGCCGGGTCGATGACCTCCGGCGTCCTCTACGGGGCGCGCCACTGGCGGGCGCGCCAGTCGCGGCGGTTCGCCACGGCGATCGTGCTGCTCGCGCTCGGCGTGTGCCTCTTCCTCCTGGTGCGCAGCCTGCCCGCGCTGGCGGCGACGATGTTCGTCGTCGGCTTCGCGATCTCCCCGTCGATCATCGCGGGGAACGGGCTCATGCAGGAGCTGATCCCCGCCGCGCGGCTCACGGAGGGGCTGACGTGGATCGGCACCGCGATCACGTTCGGCGCGTCGATCGGCTCGGCGGCCGCGGGGGCGCGGATCGACGCCGCCGGCTCCCACGGCGGCTACCAGCTCATCGTCGCGGTCGCGCTCGTGGTGGTGGCCGTGGTGGTGCTCGCCTACCGGCGGCTGCGCCGCGCCGGCGGCGGACCTGCCGCCCCCGACGCCGTGCTGGGCGCGGCGGCCCTGGAGGCGTGACCGGAGCGCTCGCCGCCGCCACGGCTGGGGTCGGGTGGTACGGCCCGGCGTCGAGCGCTCAGGCCGGGGACGGGCGATCCGACCGGGGATCGACCGCTACGGCTGGGGGTCGAGCGCGTCGTAGCGCCAGAACCGGCGCTGCGTGCGCACGACGAGCCACAGCACGACCACGCACAACGCCCCGCCCACCACGGCGGCGCGCGCCTCGCCGAGGCGCGACGACAGCGTGCCGATCCACAGGTCGCCCAGCCGTGGCCCGCCCACCACGACGACCGTGAACACCCCCTGCAGCCGCCCGCGCATCTCGTCGGGCGCGGCGGTCTGCAGGATCGTCTGGCGGAACACCGCGCTCACGGTGTCGCTCGCGCCGGCGAGGGCGAGCACCACGAGCGCGACGGCGAGCGCCGGCCACAGCACGTGCGCGGGCGAGGTGCGCCCCGCCACCAGCAGCACCAGGCCGAAGGCGAGGATCGCGAGCCCCCACCCGGTGATGGCCCACACGATCACCTGTCCCTGCCACCGCGCCCGCGTCAGGCCGCCGGACAGCAGGCCCGCGACGATCCCGCCGACGGCGATCGCCGCGGTGAGGGCGCCGGTGGTCGTGGCGCCGCCGCCGAGGTAGAGCACGCCGACCGCGGGGAAGATCACGCGGGGCATCGCCATGATCATCGCGACGAGGTCGACGACGAACGTGGTGCGCACGCTGGGCCGCGTGCCCAGGTAGCGCAGGCCGTCGAGCACCGAGCGCAGGCCCGCGGTCGAGGTCATCGCCCGCTCCGGCGGGATGCGCGGCAGGCGCCACAACGCCGCCAGCGCGAACGTGAAGAGCGCGGCGTCGAGACCGTACGCGGCGGGGTAGCCGACCGTCGCCACGAGCACGGCGCCGAGCATCGGCCCGCCCGTGAGGGCGATGTTGAAGGCGAGGGTCTGCAGCGCGTTGGCCGCCGGCAGGAGGTGCGGCTCGAGCAGCCGCGGGTAGATCGCCGACCGCGCCGGGCTGTTCACCGCCCCGGCGCCCGACTGGACCGCGACGAGCACGAAGAGCAGCCACACCGAGCGGTTGTGGCCCAGCGCCTGCGCGAGCAGGCCGAGCGTGGCACCCCAGCTCACCAGCGCGGAGACGAGCGCCACCGTCCGCCGGTCGTAGTGGTCGACGATCGAGCCGCCGTACAGGCCGAAGACGACGAGCGGCACGAGCGCGACGACGCCGAGCAGGCCGACCTGGAAGGTCGCGTGCGTGAGGCCGTACACCTGCAGCCCGACGGCGACGACGGTGAGCTGGCCCCCGATGTTGGCGACCGCGAGCCCCGACCAGAGCCGCCGGAACGGCGCGCTGACGCGCAGCGGCGTCGTGTCGATGAGCAGCGAGGGCACGGCGGGAGCCTACGGGCGGCCGGACGGCGAGCGGGGGGGCGGCTCTCGGCGCCGCCGGTGCGCGTCCGGCGACGCCGTGCCCGCGCTGTGGGGACCGGCCACGATCCGGGCGCGCGAGCGCACGTGTTCGGCTGCACGGAACCGCGCAGCGAGGTGACCTGCGCACATGCGTCTGTCACGATCGACGGCGATGACCGAGAACCTGCCCCCCACCCCCGAGCGGCGGGCGGCGCCGACCGCCGCGCAGCTGCGTCGCTGGCGCCGCAACCTGGCGGACGAGCGGGCCGAGGCCGCGGTCTACCGCGACCTGGCGTCCCGGCGCAGCGGCGAGGAGCGGGAGATCCTGCTCGCGCTCGCCGAGGCCGAGCGGCGGCACGAGGCGCACTGGCTGGAGCTGCTCGGCGACCAGGCCGGCCCCCCGCGCCGTGGGGACCGGCGCAACCGCGTGCTCGGCCTGCTGGCCCGGCGGTACGGCTCGGTGTTCACGCTCGCGCTCGCCCAGCGCGCGGAGGCCCGCTCGACGTACGGCGACGACCGCGACGCCACCCCGCGGATGGCGGCCGACGAGCGGATCCACGAGGAGGTGGTGCGCGGCCTGGCGCGCCGCGGCCGCAACCGCATCTCCGGCCGGTTCCGCGCGGGCGTGTTCGGCGCCAACGACGGCCTGGTGAGCAACCTGGCGCTCGTGCTGGGCATCGGCGCGTCCGGGGTGCCCACCCACACCGTGCTGCTGTCCGGCCTCGCGGGGCTGCTCGCGGGCGCGATGTCCATGGGCGCGGGCGAGTACGTCTCGGTGCGCTCGCAGCGCGAGCTGCTCGAGGCCGGCCGTCCCGACCCGCGCGCCGGCGAGGCGCTGCCCGACCTCGACGTCGACGCCAACGAGCTCGCGCTCGTCTACCGCGCCCGTGGCCTGGACCCCGAGGCGGCCAAGGCCCGCGCCGACACCGTGCTCTCCTCGCTCGAGCGGTACCAGGCGGCCCGCGCGGTCGGGCCGTCGCTGCTGCGCAGCTCCACGCCGCTCCCGGGCGACGCGGGTCCGGGAATGCCAGACCCCGCCGCGCCGCCGGTCGCCGCGCCCGCGGACGAGCACGAGGCGATCGGCACCGCGTGGGGGGCCGCGGGGACGAGCTTCTGCTTCTTCGCGTCCGGCGCCCTCGTGCCGGTGCTGCCCTACCTGGCCGGCGCCACCGGGTGGACCGCCGTCGCGTGGGCCGCGGGCCTCGTCGGCGTCGCGCTGCTCGGCACGGGCGCCGTGGTCGGCGTGCTCTCCGGCGCCTCGCCCGGCCGCCGTGCCCTGCGCCAGCTGGCGATCGGCTACGGCGCCGCAGCGGTGACGTACGGGCTCGGCCTGCTCTTCCAGACGACCGTCGGCTGACGCTGCACGCCCGCCCGGGCGCACCGGCGCGGAGCCGGGCCGCCGGGACGACTCGATCAGCGGGTGGCCGCCGCCGGGACGACTCGATCAGCGGGTGGTCGTGGCCGGGACGGCCGACGGCCGGGCGCGGACGTGTCAGCGGGCGGACGGGGGCGCGGCGACGAGCGAAGCACCCCACGCACGGGCGCGCTCCAGCTCGCCGTCGACGAGCACGGGCTGCGCGCCACGCACGTGGAAGTCGGCGGCGGGCGCGACGAGCCGCCCGCCGAGCCGGCGCAACCGCAGCGCGATGGCGCGGGCCGCCGACCCCGAGAGGGGGCTGTCGAGCTTGGTGCAGAACGCCGCGACGGGCAGCCCCGCCGGCAGCGTCAGCGTCGCGAGCCACTCGCGCACGCCGGTCTGCGAGAGGGGCCGGCCGTACGTGCCGGCATCGCGGCGGGTGCCCGGCCGGCTCATCGAGAACGCGTGCGTCGGGCCGCCGACGACGAGCAGCGTGGTCCCGTCCGGCAGCGCCGGGGACGCGCCCGCGACGAGCTCGCCCACCTCGGCCAGCGCCACCTCGCCCGCGGCCCCGCAGCCCTCCGCGATCGCCCGCGCCACGTCCCGCGTGCTGCCGTACATCGTCTCGTAGACGACGACCGTGGTCATGGGCTCAGACTCCTCTGACCAGGGCGGCGATGCCAAGGGACCGGTGGCCGTCGCGCCCGCTCACGCCCACGGCTGCACCGGCACCGTCACCGGCGCACCGCCGCGCGCCGACTCCTCGATCGCCAGGCCCACCAGGTGGTCCTGGCAGCCGTCCGCCAGGGGGTAGGGCTCCGGCGCCCCGTCGCGACGCCACGCCGCGCACCGGTCCAGCAGGCACGCGACCGCGACGTCGTCGTCCGCCAGGCGCGCCCCCTCGAAGGGGTTGCGCCACAGCACCCGCCCGTCGAGCGAGACGTGCCGCGTGTCCCAGCCGTCGAGGTTCTGCTCGAGGCCGGTCTGCCAGCGGTGGAGCGTTGCGGTGACCACCGTGCGCTCGTCGACCCAGCGCGTCACGGTGTCGTCCACGAGCTCGCCGTGCGTGCCGCGCACGACGATCCGGTTGGTCCGCAGCGGGTTGTGCCACTGGTTGTCGGTGAAGTCGTACAGCGCGCTGCGGCCCCCTCCGAAGTCGAGCGTCGCCAGCGTCGTCGAGCGCTCCACCGGCTCGGCGCTGCCCGTGAACCCGTCGCGCGTCATCGGGTCGACGAGCGGCGCGGTGAACCGCGACGCGCGCACGACCACCGGCCCGCGCCCCACACCCAGGATCTGCCGGACGAGGCCGACCGCGTGGTACAGGTGCGTCGAGGACACCTGCACGCTCGTCGGCTCACCGATCAGGCCCGACCGGACCGCCGCGATCCGCGCCTGGTGCAGGGGCATGAACGGGCTGTGCTCGGCCACCTGCACCAGGCCCGTGGCCCCCACGGCCGCCCACAGCGCGCGCAGCCCCGGCGCGTCCGGCGCCGGCGGCGTCTCCGCGAGCACGGGCAGGCCGAGGCCGACGAGCTCCGTCACCGCCAGGGGGGTGACGGGCCACGGCGTGGCCGTGACCACCAGGCCCGGCGCCAGCGCGGGCAGCTCGGCCACCGTCCGCACGGTCGGCACACCCCACTGGCGCTCCACCTGCGCGCCGCGCTGCGCCCCGCGGGTCACGACGCCCACGCACGCGAACCGCTCCGGCAGCACCCGCGCCACCCGGACGAAGAACTCCGCGCGCCAGCCGGAGCCGACCACGGCGAAGGGGAACGGGGACATCGCACCTCCCGCACGAGGGCCGCGCCACGCCGGGCGGCCGCCGCAGCGCAGGCTAGCCCCTGCCACCCCTACGTCCCTGACCTGGGCGATTGCCCAACTCACAGGATCGTCCCGTACCGTCGTCCGGTCGGTCGACGTGCCGGCATCCCACTGCATCGCCCTGGAGGACCAGCGTGCGCCGCTCGACGACCGTCCGAGGTGGCATCGCTGCTGCCGTGATCCTGGTGCTCGGCCTCGGCGGCCTGGCGGCCTGCACCGGCGGCCCCAGCACCCCGCCGGTGCCGTCCGGCACGGCCGGCGCGACCGCCGCCGCCACCCCGACGCCCACGGTCAACACGGCGGCCGACGAGGCCGCGCTGGCGGCCATCACCGTCAAGGGCGCGCCGGGCGCCAAGCCCACGCTCACGCTGCCGTCCAAGCCGTTCACGGTCACGTCGCAGGTGGCGCGCACCGTGGACACCGGCACGGGCGCCGCGATCGCGCAGGGCGACCTGGTCACGCTGCACGTGCTGGAGGTCTCCGGTGCCGACGGCAGCGAGCGCGGCGACACGTGGTCCGGCGGCTCGCCGGTGGTCACCACGGTCGACTCCTCGTCGTTCTTCGCCGGGCTCTACCAGCAGCTGGTCTCCGCCCACGTCGGCTCGCGGATCCTGCTGGCGGCGCCCACGCAGGACAGCTCGGGCAACACCCTGACGGTCGTCGACCTGCTCGAGATCGCCAAGACGCAGCAGGTGCCGGCGCGGGCCACGGGTACCCCGGTGACGCCGCCGGCGGGCCTGCCCACCGTCACCCTGGACGCCAACGGCGTGCCCTCCCTGACCGCCGCCACCGGCGCGGCCCCCACCACCCTGGTGACCCAGCCCCTCATCAAGGGCACCGGACCGGCCGTCACCAAGGGCCAGACCGTCGTCGTCAACTACACCGGCTGGCTGTGGAACGGCACCAAGTTCGACTCCTCCTGGGACCGCGGCACCACCTTCCCCGTCCAGAACATCGGAGCGGCCCAGGTCATCACCGGCTGGAACCAAGGCCTCGTCGGCCAGACCGTCGGCTCCCAGGTCCTGCTCGTCGTACCCCCCAGCCTCGGCTACGGCACCACCGCCCAAGGCAGCATCCCCGCCAACTCCACCCTCGTCTTCGTCGTCGACATCCTCGCCGCCGCCTGACGAACGGGCGGGGTGACGCCTCGCCACCCACGGTCCCTGTCGTGCCCGGCCAGGGGTGACTAGCCTGGCCAGACGGAACTCCCCTAGGAGACGACATGGACCAGGCAACGAAGCCCAGAGTCCGCACCGTGGCGCTGCTCGGCGCCAGCGGTGCCGGCAAGACCACGCTCGCCGAGGCGCTGCTCCATCGCGCCGGCGTGCTGACCCGGCCTGGGAAGGTCGAGGACGGC
>JAJYTJ010000009.1:0-3860 GCA_021793115.1 Actinomycetes bacterium
GGGCTTCTTCACCGACGCGACGAAGGCCAAGGCCCACATCGACGGCGGCGCGAAGAAGGTCATCATCTCCGCTCCGGCGAAGAACGAGGACGCCACGTTCGTCATGGGTGTGAACCACACCAGCTACGACCCGGCGAAGCACCACATCATCTCGAACGCGTCGTGCACCACGAACTGCCTGGCCCCGCTGGCCAAGGCGCTCAACGACTCGATCGGCATCGTGCGTGGCCTCATGACCACCATCCACGCCTACACCGGCGACCAGAACCTGCAGGACGGCCCGCACCGCGACCTCCGCCGCGCCCGCGCCGCCGCGCAGAACATCGTCCCCACCTCCACCGGTGCCGCGAAGGCCGTCGCCCTCGTGCTGCCGGAGCTCAAGGGCAAGCTCGACGGCTACGCGCTCCGCGTGCCGGTCATCACGGGCTCGGCCACGGACCTCACGTTCACGGCTCCCAAGGAGACCACGGTCGAGGAGGTCAACGCGGCGGTCAAGGCGGCTGCGGAGGGCGCCCTCAAGGGTCACCTCAAGTACGTGGACGACGAGATCGTCTCGAGCGACATCGTCACGGACCCGACCCAGAGCATCTTCGACTCCAAGCTGACGAAGGTGATCGGCGACCAGGTGAAGGTCGTGGCCTGGTACGACAACGAGTGGGGCTACTCCAACTCGCTGGTCGCGCTGACCCAGTACGTGGGCGAGCGGCTCTGACCGTCCCGCGCTAGCACCACCAGCCATGCGTCCGCGTGCGCCCCGGCCTTCCCGCCGCCCGGCGCACGCGGACGCTGTGCTGTGCGGCCCCCTCACCCCTGCGCGGCCGGGCCCGGTCCGCGACGACATGACCAGGTAGGAGACATGCAGACCATCGACGATCTGGGCGACCTGCGCGGCAAGCGCGTGCTCGTCCGTTCCGACTTCAACGTCCCGCTCAAGGACGGTGTCATCACCGATGACGGCCGCATCCGGGCGGCGCTGCCGACCCTGCAGGCGCTGCTCGGCAAGGGCGCCCGCGTGGTCGTCACGGCGCACCTCGGCCGCCCGTCGGGCGAGGGCTTCGAGGCGAAGTACTCGCTCGCGCCCGTGGCCACGCGCCTGGGGGAGCTGCTCGGCCAGCCGGTCGCGCTGGCCGGCGACCTCGTCGGCGAGTCGGCGAAGGCCACGGTGGCCGCGCTGCAGGACGGCCAGGTCGCGCTGCTCGAGAACGTGCGCTTCGACGCGCGCGAGACGAGCAAGGACGAGGCCGCCCGGGGCGCGCTGGCCGACGAGCTGGCCGCGCTGGCCGACGTGTACGTCTCCGACGGCTTCGGCGTGGTGCACCGCAAGCAGGCGTCGGTGTACGACGTCGCCAAGCGGCTGCCCCACGCGGTGGGCTTGCTCGTGCTCAAGGAGGTCGAGTCGCTGCGCAAGGCGACCGAGAACCCCGAGCGGCCCTACGTCGTCGTCCTGGGCGGCGCCAAGGTCTCCGACAAGCTCGGCGTCATCTCCAACCTGCTGACGAAGGCCGACCGGCTCGTCATCGGCGGCGGCATGGCCTTCACGTTCGCCGCGGCGCAGGGCCACCCGGTGGGCAAGAGCCTGCTCGAGGCCGACCAGATCGAGACCGTCAAGGGCTACCTGGCGACCGCGGCCGCCAAGGGTGTCGAGATCGTCCTGCCGGTCGACACGGTGGTCGCGCCCGAGTTCAAGGCCGATGCCCCGGCCACGGTGGTCGCGATCGACGCGATCCCCGACGACCAGATGGGCCTGGACGTCGGCCCGCAGACGGCCGCTCTGTTCGCGTCGAAGATCGTCGACGCCAAGACGGTCGTGTGGAACGGCCCCGCCGGCGTGTTCGAGTTCGAGGCGTTCGCGGCCGGCACGCGCGCGGTGGCGAAGGCCCTCGTCGACGCCCACGCGGCGGGCGCGTTCACCATCGTCGGCGGCGGCGACTCGGCCGCCGCGATCCGGATCCTCGGCTTCGACGAGGCCGACTTCGGCCACATCTCCACCGGTGGCGGCGCCTCCCTCGAGTTCCTCGAGGGCAAGAGCCTGCCGGGCATCGCGGTCCTGGAGGACTGAGCACCATGGCTGGTCGCACCCCGCTGATGGCGGGCAACTGGAAGATGAACCTGGACCACCACGAGGCGGTCCACACCGTGCAGAAGCTCGCGTGGCTGCTGCAGGACGCCAAGCACGACTACGCGTCGGTCGAGGTCGCGGTCATCCCGCCCTTCACCGACCTCCGCAGCGTGCAGACGCTGGTCGACGCCGACAAGCTCGGCATCGTCTACGGCGCGCAGGACGTGTCGACGCACACGTCGGGCGCGTACACCGGCGAGATCTCGCCGCTGTTCCTCACCAAGCTCGGCTGCACCTACGCGGTCGTCGGGCACAGCGAGCGGCGGCAGTACCACCACGAGGACGACGCCCTGGTGGGTGCCAAGGTGGCCTCGGCGCTGGCGGCCGGGCTCACGCCGATCCTGTGCATCGGCGAGCCCCTGGAGGTCCGCAAGGCCGGGACCCACGTCGCGCACACGTTGGCGCAGCTCGACGGCGCCCTCGCCGGCCTGACGGCGGAGCAGGTCAAGCAGGTCGTCGTCGCCTACGAGCCCGTGTGGGCCATCGGCACCGGCGAGACCGCGACGCCCGAGGACGCCCAGGAGATGTGCGAGGCCATCCGCAACCGCATCGACGCGCTGTACGACGTCGAGGTCGCGGACACCGTGCGCGTCCTGTACGGCGGCTCGGTGAAGTCGTCGAACGTCGCCGCGATCATGGCGAAGGCCGACGTCGACGGCGCGCTCGTCGGCGGCGCGAGCCTCGACCCCGAGGAGTTCGCGAAGATCGTGCGCTACCAGGCGCACGCCGTCGGGCTCTGACCGCTCGGAACGGCGGGGCGGGCGTCGCCCGCCCCGCCGTCCCATGCCCTGATCCGTGCCGAAGGTCGTTCACCAGCAGGGCAAACGTCGCTTACCCTTGATGCCGTCCAGTACCGCTTCGTGAGGAACCACTTCCCGTGACCGTCCTGCGCATCGTCCTTCAGGTGCTGCTGGTGCTCAGCAGCCTCCTGCTCGTGCCGCTCGTGCTGCTCCACAAGGGCCGGGGCGGCGGTCTGTCGGACATGTTCGGCGGCGGCATCACCTCGAACGTCGGCTCGTCGGGCGTGGCGGAGCGCAACCTCAACCGCATCACGATCACGGTCTCGATCGCCTGGGTGGTCATCATCACCGGGCTCGGCCTGCTGGAACGCTGGAGCTGAGGAACCATGGCGAGCGGAAGTGCGATCCGGGGGTCCCGCGTCGGTGCCGGCCCCATGGGCGAGGCGGAGCGGGGCGAGGCTGCCCCGCGCGTGTGGATCTCCTACTGGTGCGCGAACGGCCACGAGACGCGCCCCAGCTTTGCGGAGGAGGCGGTCACCGAGGCGCCCGTCACCTGGGACTGCCCGCGCTGCGGGTTCCCGGCCGGGCAGAACAAGGACAACCCGCCCGCGCCGTTCCGCAACGAGCCGTACAAGACGCACCTGGCCTACGTGAAGGAGCGGCGGTCCGACGAGGACGGCGCCGCGATCCTGGACGAGGCGCTGGCCGCCCTGCGCGCCCGTCGCGGCCGCTGAGACCCGTCCCACGGCGGGTGCGCCGGGCCGTGGTGCGGTGGTAGAACGCCGGCCGTGGCTGGTCTGGGAGCCGTCAGCCTGAGGACAGCCGGCACCGTCGACCTGGCGACGGGCGCGACTCTCCGCATGGTGGCGGTCGTCGTGGTGCTGCTCGTCGCGGTCGGTGTGGCCGCGGTGCTCCGCGGTCGCGGGCGGCGCTGACCTCAGGCGGGGATGCGGCTGGCGGCGGCGACGTCGACGAGCCAGAGCGTGCGCTCAGTGGCACAG
>JAJYTJ010000009.1:3870-42109 GCA_021793115.1 Actinomycetes bacterium
CGATCTGTGCGCTCCGTGCCGAGGGCGCCGGCGGCGGGGATCTCGTCGACGCGCGCCCCGGAGAGGGCGGCCGCGACCGCCTCGGCCTTGTCCTGTCCGGCCGCGACGAACCACACCTCGCGCGCGGCACGGATCGCCGGATAGGTGAGAGACACGCGGCGCGGCGGCGGCTTGGGGGAGTCGGGCTCGCCGACCACCGTGCGGGCCTCCTCGTGCAGCGTGGCATGGCCGGGGAACAACGAGGCGACGTGGCCGTCGGGGCCGACGCCGAGCAGCAGCACGTCGAACTCCGGGACGGCGGTGCCCGCACCGCCGGCCGGTGCTCCGACCAGTCCGGCTGGCGGAGCCACGCCGCCGCTCGGGCTGACGTCGTCCACGTCGTCGTCGTCGGCCGGCGCGTACCGGGCGAGCTCGTGGGCGTAGGCCTCGGCGGCCGCCCCCTCGTCGGTTGCCGCCCCCTCGGCCGGCATCGCGTGGACGTGGTCCGGCGGCAGGGGTAGCGCGTCGAGCAGCGCTTCGCGGGCCTGGCGCTCGTTGCGGTCGGGGGAGTCGGCGGCGACGAAGCGCTCGTCGCCCCACCACACGTGGACGCCCGACCAGTCGACCGTGTGCCGCACGGGCGACGCGGCGACCGCGGCGAGCGTCGCGGTGCCGACGGTGCCGCCGGTCAGCACCACGTGCACCGGGGAGCGCACCGACTGCAGGTCCAGGAGCCGGACCAGCAGGCGGGCGGCCGTCGCATCGGCGACGGCCGCGGCGTCCGGATGGACGACGACCTCGACGTCGCGGGCCCGAGCGCCCACGTGGCGACCGCGCGCGGCGTCGGGCGCGACGACGATGGGCTGCTCGCCGTGGACCGGGTCGGGGTCGGCGCCGACCGTGCTCACGCCGGGACCTTCCCGAGGCCCTTGGTGATGACCTCGCCGTAGACCTCGTCCGGGTCGAGCCGGCGCAGCTCCTCGACGAGGCACTCCTTGAGCTGACGGATCGGCAGCGCGATACGGTGCGGCGGCTGGCCGGGCTGGTGCAGCTCGGCGGTCTTGCCGTCCGGCCGGTCGAGCACGATCGCCCCGGCCGACCGCTCGAGCCGCACCTCGGTGATCGCGGGTGCTCCGGGGATGCGGTCGATCTCCACCGGGCAGCGCAGCGCCCAGCCGAGCCACGCCGCCATGAGGTCGAGCGAGGGGTGGGTCGCCTCGCCCCGCACCACGGCCTTGTGCACCGGCTCGAACGGGGGCTGGTCGAGGGTCGCCGCGATGATCCCGCGCCACAGCGTGGCGCGGGTCCACGCGAGATCGGTGTCGCCGGCGGTGTAGCTGCCCGCGAGGCGGCGCAGCGTCGACGTCGGGTGGCTGCACTGCGTGGTGTCGGTGATGCGGCGCATGCCCATCCTGCCGATGGGGTGCTCGCCCGGGTGGTCCGGCACCTCGAAGGGCCACCAGACGACGATGGGCGCGTCGGGCAGGAGCAGCGGCGTCACCAGGCTGTCGAGGTGGTCGCCGAGCTCGCCCGCCGGGTACAGCAGCACCACCTCGCTGGCGCCGGCGTCGCCCCCGAGGCGGATCTGGGCGGCGAGGTGGGAGTCGGGGCGCGTGTCGATGGTCGACAGCACGATGATCCGGCAGGGGTGCTCGCGGCTGGCCGCGTTGGCGGCGTCGATCGCCTCCTCGGGGTCGTGCGCGCCGGCGTCGATGACGAGCGTGAGGACGCGGCCGAGGGCGACCACGCCACCCTCGTCCCGCTCCTCGACGAGGCGCTTGTTGATGTCGCGTGTCGTGGTGTCGGGCAGGTCGATGATCACGGCTGCCTCCAGGTGCGTCCGTCGCGGGCCATCATCTCGTCGGCCGAGGCCGGCCCCCACGAGCCCGCGGGGTAGGGGTCGGGCTTGCCGTGCTTGTGCCAGTAGTCGATCACCGGGTCGAGCACGCGCCAGGACAGCTCGACCTCCTCCTGCTGGGGGAACAGGGGCGGGTCGCCGAGCAGCACGTCGAGGATGAGCCGCTCGTACGCCTCGGGCGAGGTCTCCGTGAACGCGTGGCCGTAGCCGAAGTCCATCGTGACGTCGCGCACCTCCATCGCCGTGCCCGGCACCTTGGCGCCGAACCGGACGGTGACACCTTCGTCGGGCTGGATGCGGATGACGATCGCGTTCTTGCCCAGCTCGGAGGTGTCGGAGGACTCGAACGGCAGGTGCGGCGCCTTCTTGAACACGACGGCGATCTCGGTGACCCGCCGGCCCAGCCGCTTGCCGGTACGCAGGTAGAACGGGACCCCCGCCCAGCGGCGCGTGTCGATGTCGACCCGGATCGCCGCGAAGGTCTCGGTCACGGAGTCGGGGTTGAACCCCTCCTCCTCGTGGTAGGCCACCACCTTCTCGCCGCCCTGCCAGCCGCCGAGGTACTGCCCACGGGCGGTGTGCTTGCCGAGGTCGCGGGGGAGCCGCACCGCGGAGAGCACCTTCGTCTTCTCGGCGCGCAGGTGCTCGGCGTCGAACGAGACCGGCTCCTCCATCGCGGTGAGCGCGAGCAGCTGCATGAGGTGGTTCTGGATGACGTCGCGCGCCGCGCCGATCCCGTCGTAGTACCCGGCGCGGCCGGCGATGCCGATGTCCTCGGCCATGGTGATCTGCACGTGGTCGACGTAGTTGGAGTTCCAGATCGGCTCGAACAGCTGGTTGGCGAACCGCAGCGCCAGCAGGTTCTGCACCGTCTCCTTGCCCAGGTAGTGGTCGATCCGGAAGATGTCGTCCGGCCGGAACACCTGGGACACGATGTCGTTGAGCTCGCGCGCGCTGGCCAGGTCGTGGCCGAACGGCTTCTCGATGACCACGCGGCGCCACGTGCCCTCGCGCGGCTGTGACAGCCCGGAGCGCGCCAGCTGCTCGCACACGACGGGGAACGACGCGGGCGGCACCGAGAGGTAGAACGCGTGGTTGCCCTCCGTGCCGCGGTTGACGTCGAGCTCCTCGACCGTCTCGGCGAGGCGGTCGAACGCCCCGGCCTCGTCGAACGTCCCGGCGACGAAGCGGATCCCTTCGGACAGCTGCCGCCACGTCGCCTCGCGGAACGGCGTGCGCGCGTACTCCTTGACGGAGTCGTGGACGATCTGGGCGAAGTCCTGCGTCTCCCAGTCGCGGCGGGCGAACCCGGTGAGGGCGAAGCCCGGCGGCAGCAGCCCGCGGTTGGTGAGGTCGTAGACGGCGGGCATGAGCTTCTTGCGCGCCAGGTCGCCCGTGACGCCGAAGATCACCAGGCCGCACGGGCCGGCGATGCGGCGCATCCGCCGGTCGCGGGGGTCGCGCAGCGGGTTGTGCCCGGAGGCGACGCGGGCGGGGCTCACCGGGCCGCCCCGGTCGTCGCCGCGTCCAGGCCGGTGCGGACGCTCTCGCGCAGCTGGTTCCACGAGGCCACGAACTTGGCCACGCCATCGGACTCCAGCGCGTCCGTCACCTCGTCGAACGAGATGCCGAGCGCCTCGACGCCGGCGATGACGGCGGCCGCCTCGTCCCGCGTACCCGTCACGGTGTCGCCCGTGACGGCGCCGTGGTCGGCCACCGCGTCGAGCGTCGCCTCCGGCATGGTGTTGACGACGCCTCGCACGACGAGCTCGTCGACGTACTTGGTGTCCGGGTAGGCCTTGTCCTTGACGCCCGTCGAGGCCCAGAGGGGCCG
Organism: Actinomycetes bacterium; assembly: GCA_021793115.1. The sequence goes on from JAJYTJ010000009.1 coordinate 7,542, forward strand.
CTGCGGGTGTGCGCCGGCCGCCTGGAGGGCCGCCCAGCGCGGCGTGGCGACGACCTTCTCGTAGGCGGCGTAGGCCAACCGGGCGTTGGCCACGGCGGCCGTGCCCCGCAGGCGGGCGGCCTCGGGCGACCCGATCGCGTCGAGCCGCGGGTCCACCGCGGTGTCCACGCGGGAGACGAAGAACGACGCGACGGAGGCGATCGGCGCGAGGTCGAGGCCGGCTGCGTGCGCCTGCTCGAGGCCGGCGAGGAACGCGTCCATGACGGCGCGGTAGCGCTCGATCGAGAAGATCAGCGTGACGTTGACGCTGATCCCCGCGGCGAGCACGGCCGTGATGGCGGGCAGCCCCTCGACGGTCGCCGGGATCTTGATGAAGAGGTTCGGGCGGTTCACCTGTGCCCACAGCGCCCGGGCGGAGGCGATGGTGCCCTCCGTGTCGTGCGCGAGCGCCGGCTCGACCTCGATCGAGACGCGGCCGTCCACGGTGCCCGAGGCGTCGTAGACGGGCCTCAGCACGTCGCACGCCTCGCGCACGTCGTCCGTGGTGATGCGGAACACGGCCTCGTCGAGCGAGGTCCCGGCCGTGGCCAGCTCGGCGAGCTGCTCGGCGTAGTAGTCGCCGTGCGCGAGCGCGGCGGCGAAGATCGTCGGGTTCGACGTCACCCCGACGACCCCGCGGTCGACGAGCGCCGCGAGGCCGCCGGAGCGGGTGCGCCCGCGTGACAGGTCGTCGAGCCAGACCGCCACGCCGGCGTCTGCCAGCCGCTGCAGGGGGCTGTCCTGCGAAGTCATGTCCTGCCCCTTCTGTGGTCCCGGCCGGGCGGAGACCCGCCCGGCCGTGGGGGCGCGGCACCCTACGCGGCGCCGCCCCTCGAGGCCGCGAGCGACGATCGCGCGGCCGCCGCGACGGCGTCGGCCGTGATCCCGTACTCCCGGTACAAGGTCTCGTAATCCGCGGAGGCGCCGAAGTGTTCCAGGCTGACCGCGGAACCGTGCGCACCGAGGTACTTGTGCCACGACAGGGCGATGCCGGCCTCGACGCTCACGCGGGCCGTGACGGACGAGGGCAGCACCGACTCGCGGTAGGCCTCGTCCTGCTCGTCGAACCACTCCAGGCACGGCGCGGACACCACGCGCGTGGGGATGCCCTCGGCCTGGAGGGTCTCGCGCGCCTGCACCGCGAGCTGCACCTCCGAGCCGGTGCCGATGAGGACGACCTGCGGCGCGCCGCCGGTCGCCTCGAGGAGCACGTACGCGCCGCGGCGCACGCCGTCGGTGGTGGCGAAGCCGTTCTCACCGCGCGGGAACGTGGGCACGTTCTGCCGCGTGAGGATGAGGCCCACCGGGCCGCCGCGCCGCTCGAGCGTCGCCCGCCAGGCGGCGGCGGTCTCGTTGGCGTCCGCGGGGCGGACCACCGACAGGCCGGGGATCGCGCGCAGCGCGGCGAGGTGCTCGACCGGCTGGTGCGTGGGGCCGTCCTCGCCGAGGCCGATCGAGTCGTGCGTCCACACGTACGTGCTGGGGATGCCCATGAGCGCGGCGAGCCGCACGGAGCCGCGCATGTAGTCCGAGAACTGCAGGAACGTGCCGCCGTAGGCGCGCGTGAGCCCGTGCAGCACGATGCCGTTGATGATCGCGCCCATGCCGTGCTCGCGGATGCCGAAGTGCAGCGTGCGGCCGTACTCGTCGCCCGCGAACTCCGAGCTGGACCGGTGGGCCGGCAGGAACGACGGCTCGCCCTTCATGGTCGTGTTGTTCGAACCGGCCAGGTCGGCCGAGCCGCCCCACAGCTCGGGCAGCACCGGGGCCAGGGCCGACAGCACCGAGCCGGACGCGGACCGGGTGGCGACGTCCTTGCCGGCCGGGAACGACGGCAGGGCCTGCTCCCACCCGGCGGGCAGCTCGTGCGCCACGAGGCGGTCGAGGAGCGCGGCGCGGTCGGGGTTGGCGGCGCGCCACTCGTCGTACGCGCGCTGCCAGGTGGCCCGCTCGGCCGCGGCCCGGGCGGCGAGCCGGCCGCGGGTGTGCTCGATGACGGCGGGCTCGACGTCGAACGAGGCGTCCGGGTTGAAGCCGAGGACCTCCTTCAGGCCGCGGACGGCCTCCGTGCCGAGCTTGGAGCCGTGCGCCGCGTGCGAGCCGGTCTTGCCGGGCGTGGGCCACGCGATGAGCGTGCGCAGCGCGATGAACGTGGGCCGGTGCGTCTCGGCCTTGGCCTGCGCGATCGCGGCGGCGAGCGCGTCGACGTCCTCGCGGTACTCGCCGCCGGCGGTCCAGTCGACCACGAGCGTCTGCCAGCCGTAGGCGGCGTAGCGCGCCAGCGTGTCCTCACCGAACGCGATGACCGTGTCGCCCTCGATGGAGATCTTGTTGTCGTCCCAGACGACGACGAGGTTGCCCAGCTCCTGCGTCCCGGCGATCGACGACGCCTCGCCGGAGACGCCCTCCTCGAGGTCGCCATCGGAGGCGATGACCACCACGTGGTGGTCGAACGGGCTGGTGCCGGGGGCCGCGTCGGGGTCGAGCAGGCCACGCTCACGGCGCGCGGCCATCGCCATGCCGACGGCCGACGAGATGCCCTGGCCCAGTGGGCCGGTGGTCATCTCGATGCCCTTGGTGTGGCCCCACTCGGGGTGGCCGGGGGTCTTGGAGCCCCACGTGCGCAGCGCCTCGAGGTCCTCGAGCTCGAGCCCGAAGCCGCCGAGGTAGAGCTGGATGTACTGCGTCAGGCTCGAGTGGCCGGCGGACAGCACGAACCGGTCGCGCCCGAGCCACGTCGGGTCCGCGGGGTCGTGGCGCAGCACGTCCTGGTAGAGCAGGTACGCGAGCGGTGCCAGGCTGATCGCGGTGCCGGGGTGGCCGTTGCCGACCTTCTCGACCGCGTCCGCCGCGAGCACCCGGACCGTGTCCACCGCCCGGATGTCCAGATCGGTCCAGCCGACCGTGGTCGCCAGGGGAGCCTTCGCGTTCACCGCACCTCGATTCCTTCCGGGCCGTGCCCGGGTCGCTGAGCACCGGCGGGCCGGGGGCCCGCGGCCGGGCGGGGCGCCCTCAGCGAAGGAGCCTCACGCCACCTGCACGACGAGCCTATATCGGGCCGTGCGACGGCCGCCCGGCGGTCCCACGGCACCGCCTCGGCCCGCCCCCGACCTGGGACTGAAGTCCCATGTACGATGACCGGACCGATGCCTGACGACCGGCTCTCCGACGACGAACGGACAGGCGTGCGACTCTCCAGCCCGGCGGCCCCCGCGGCCTCGGCGGTGAGCCCTGCCGGACCGGCGAAGACCCCGGCCCCGGCACAGGGGACTGCGCCGCTGCCCGCGCGGGCGCACGGGTGGCGCAGCACGCTCTCGGCGTACGTCGCGCTGACCAAGCCGCGGGTCATCGAGCTGCTCCTCGTCACCACGGTGCCGACCATGGTGCTGGCGGCGCGGGGGCTGCCATCGCTCGTGCTCGTGGTCACGACGCTCGTCGGCGGCGCGCTCGCCGCCGGGTCCGCCAACGTCCTCAACTGCTACCTCGACCGCGACATCGACGCCGTGATGCACCGCACGCGGCGGCGCCCCACGGTCACGGGCGCGGTGAGCCCGGCGGCCACGCTCACCTTCGGGCTCGCGCTCGGGGTCGTCGCGCTCGCGCTGCTGTGGTTCGCGGTGAACCCCGCCTCGGCGTTGCTCGCGGCCGGCGCCATCGCCATCTACGTCGTCGGCTACACCATGGTGCTCAAGCGGCGCACGTCGCAGAACATCGTGTGGGGCGGCGCCGCGGGCTGCATTCCGGTGCTCATCGGGTGGTCGGCCGTCACGGGCGGCGTGTCGTGGTCGGCCCTCCTGCTGTTCGGCGTCGTGTTCTTCTGGACCCCGCCGCACTACTGGCCGCTGTCGATGAAGTTCCGGGCCGACTACCGCGCCGCCGGCGTGCCGATGCTGCCCGTGGTGCGCCGGGACGCCCAGGTGGCCGCGCAGATGGTGGCCTACGCGTTGGCCATGGTCGCGTGCTCGTTGCTCCTCGTGCCCGTCGCCCACATGACCTGGGTGTACGCCGTGCTCGCCGCGGTGCTGGGCGCGTGGTTCGTCGGCTCGTGCCTGTCGCTGCTGCGGCAGGCCCGCGACCCGGAGCACCACAAGGTCCGCGCGATGCGGGTGTTCCACCACTCGATCACCTACCTCACGCTGCTGTCCGTGGCGGTCGTCGTCGACGTCTTCCTGCCGCTGTAACCTCGCGTCCATGCCGGACGGCGGCGCGCTCGCGCAGGCGCTGGACGCCTACCTCGCCCACCTGGACGTGGAGCGGGGCCTGTCGGCCAACACGCTCGCGGCCTACCGCCGGGACCTGGTGCGGTACGTCGACTTCCTGGAGGCGCGGGGGATCGGCACGCCGGCGGCCGTCGTCGAGCGGGACGTCGAGGACTACGTGCTCGCCGTGCGCACCGGGGCCGACGGCCGGGCGGCGCTCTCGGCCTCGTCGGCGGCGCGGGGCGTGGTAGCCATCCGGGGCTGGCACCGGTTCTGCGTGCCCGAGGGGCTGGCTGCCCAGGACCCCGCACGCGAGGTGCACCCACCGGCGCGCCCCAAGCGCCTGCCGAAGGCGCTGTCGGTCGACGACGTGCGCCGCCTGCTCGAGGACGGCGTGCCCGGCGACGGAGCGGTGCCGCTGCGCGACCGCGCGCTGCTGGAGCTGCTGTACTCCACCGGCGCTCGCATCTCCGAGGCGGTGGGCCTGGACCTGGACGACATCGACCTCACGGACGGCGAGGGTGCCGTGCGGCTCTTCGGCAAGGGCAGCAAGGAGCGCGTGGTCCCGGTGGGCTCGTACGCCGCACGGGCGGTCGAGGCCTACGTGGTGCGGGCGCGCCCCGCGCTGGCGGCGGCCGGGCGGGGGACGCCGGCCCTGTTCCTCAACGTGCGTGGCGCGCGGCTGTCGCGCCAGAGCGCGTGGGCCGTGCTGCGCACGGCCGCCGAGCGCGCGGGCCTCGGGGGCGCGGCGCACGTCTCGCCGCACACGCTGCGGCACTCGTTCGCGACCCACCTGCTGCAGGGCGGCGCCGACATCCGGGTGGTCCAGGAGCTCCTCGGGCACGCGTCGGTCACGACGACGCAGATCTACACGATGGTCACGCCGGACCTGCTGCGCGAGGTGTACATCGCGAACCACCCGCGGGCCACGACCTCCGCGCGCACCGGCCAGTCGTCGGGGCGCTGACCGCCCGCTCCGGTAGGTTGGCCGCGTGAGTGCCCAGACCGTCGCGGTCGACGCCGTCGGCCGTCCGATGCCCGAGTTCCCGGTGCCGACCCCGCTGGCCGCTCACGGCCCCGCACGCGTCATCGCGATGTGCAACCAGAAGGGTGGCGTCGGCAAGACGACCACCGCGATCAACCTCGCCGCGGCGCTCGCCGAGTACGGCCGCCGGGTGCTCGTCGTGGACTTCGACCCGCAGGGCGCCGCTTCGGTGGGCCTCGGGGTGCCGCCGCACGAGCTGGACCGCACCGTCTACAACCTCATCATGGACCGGGCGGTGGACTACACCGACGTGCTGCGGCCCACGGCCGTCCCCGGCCTGGACCTGCTCCCCGCGAACATCGACCTGTCCGCCGCCGAGGTGCAGCTCGTCTCCGAGGTGGCGCGCGAGTCGGCGCTGTCGCGCGCGCTGCGCCCCGCGCTGGACACGTACGACGAGATCATCGTCGACTGCCAGCCGTCGCTCGGCCTGCTCACCGTCAACGCGCTCACCGCAGCCCACGGCGTGCTCATCCCGCTCGAGTGCGAGTTCTTCGCGCTGCGCGGCGTGGCGCTGCTCGTCGAGACCATCGAGAAGGTGCGCGACCGGCTCAACCCGCGCCTGCAGGTGGACGGCATCCTCGCCACGATGTACGACTCGCGGACGCTGCACGCGCGCGAGGTCGTCGCGCGCGTCCACGAGGCGTTCGGCGACAAGCTGTTCCAGACCGTCATCTCCCGCACCGTGAAGTTCCCGGACGCCACGGTGGCGGCCGAGCCGATCACCACCTACGCGCCCTCGCACAGCGGCGCGGAGGCGTACCGGCAGCTGGCCCGTGAGCTCGTCGCGCGTGGCGACGCCGCCTGAGCCGGACGAGCCGGGTCCCGCCGGCGGCGCGGGGTTCGAGGTCCATCTCGACGTCTTCGAGGGCCCGTTCGACCTGCTGCTCGGCCTCATCGCCAAGCACCGGCTCGACATCACCGAGGTCGCCCTCGCTCGTGTGACCGACGAGTTCATCGCCCACATCCGTGCGGCCGAGGGCACGTGGGACCTGGGCCAGGCCTCGGAGTTCCTGGTCGTCGCCGCGACGCTGCTCGACCTGAAGGCGGCGCGGCTGCTGCCGTCGGGCGAGGTGGAGGACGACGAGGACCTCGAGCTCCTCGAGGCACGGGACCTGCTGTTCGCGCGCCTGCTGCAGTACCGCGCCTACAAGCGGGTGGCCGGCGACCTCGGGGCCCGGCTGGCCGACGAGGGCCGGCGCCGCCCGCGGGCGGTCACGCTCGAGCCGCACCTGGCCGCGCTGCTGCCCGAGCTGGTGTGGTCCCTCGGACCCCAGGAGCTGGCCGCGCTGGCGGCGCGGGCGCTGGCGCCGCGGCCGGCGCCCGTGGTCGACGTCAGCCACATCCATGCGCCGGCCGTGAGCGTCCGCGAGCAGGCGGTGGTGATCGGCGAGCGGCTGCGCCGCGGCGGCACGGTGACGTTCCGCTCGCTCGCGGCCGACGCGGGCTCGACGCTCGTCGTCGTGGCGCGGTTCCTCGCCCTGCTCGAGCTGTTCCGGGAGGCGGCGGTCGCGTTCGAGCAGGCGGCGCCACTGGGTGAGCTCACGGTCCGCTGGACCGGGGCCGACGACCACGTCATGGCCACCAGCGACTTCGACGAGGGGCCGGTGGCGGCCCCGCAGACCACCGAGGAGGCCCTGCCGTGAGCGAGTCCGGCGAGCTGGACGAGCGGCCGCCGGCCGCGGACGAGCTGGCGTTCGACGTGGACGCCCTGCCGGGCGGCGCCCGCGCGACGATCGAGGCCGTGCTCATGGTGGCCGACGAGCCGATCCCGGCGGTTCGCCTGGCGGCGGTCCTCGCGCTGCCCACCGAACGTGTCGAGGAGCTGCTCGCGGAGCTGGCGGCGGACTACCGCGGCGCGGCCGGCGGTCCCGTGCGCGGCTTCGAGCTGCGCGAGGCGGGCGGCGGGTGGCGGATCTACTCGGCCGCCGCGTACGCCGACGTCGTCGGGCGTTTCGTCGTCGACGGCCAGCAGGCGCGCCTCACGCAGGCCGCGCTCGAGACGCTCGCGGTGGTCGCCTACCGCCAGCCGGTGACGCGCGGGCAGGTCTCCGCGGTGCGGGGGGTCAACGTCGACTCCGTGGTGCGCACGCTCACCAGCCGTGGACTGGTGGCCGAGGTGGGCACGGATCCGAGCACTGGTGCGGTGCTGTACGGGACCACGGGATACTTCCTGGAGCGGATGGGCCTGACGAGCTTGGACGAGCTGCCCCCGCTGGCGCCCTACCTGCCGGAGTTCGACGCTCTGGACGGCGCCGAGCAGACCGGAGGAGACGCATGAGTGGACAGGCCGGCCGCGGGAGCGGCCGGGGGACCAGGCAGCCCGCGCGGGACGTGCACGACCCAGAGGGCATCCGGCTGCAGAAGGTGCTCGCCGCCGCGGGGGTGGCCTCGCGGAGGGCGTCGGAGGAGCTGATCCTCGCCGGGCGCGTGACCGTGGACGGCGTGGTGGTGCGCGAGCTGGGCGTGCGCGTGGACCCCGACAAGCAGGTGATCCACGTGGACGGCGACCGCGTGCAGACCAACCCGGACCTCGTCACGCTCGCGTTCCACAAGCCCGAGGGCGTGCTCTCGACGATGAGCGACCCCGAGGGCCGCGAGACCATCGCGGACTACATCCAGGAGCGCACCGAGCGGCTGTTCCACGTCGGCCGCCTCGACGTGGACTCCGAGGGCCTGCTGCTGCTGACGAACGACGGCGAGCTGGCCCAGCGCCTGACGCACCCCTCGTACGAGGTGCCCAAGACCTACCTCGTCGACGTCATCGGCCAGGTCCCCGCCAAGCTCGGGCCGCAGCTGCTCAAGGGTGTGGAGCTCGAGGACGGCCTGGTGACGGTGGACGCCTACCGGATCGTCGACATGATCCCCGGGCAGAGCCTCGTCGAGGTGGTGCTGCACGACGGGCGCAACCGCGTGGTGCGGCGGCTCTTCGAGCAGGTCGGCTACCCCGTGATCCGGCTGGTCCGCACCAAGGTGGGACCCATCCGGCTCGGCGAGCTCAAGGCCGGCCGCACGCGCGTGCTCAGCCCGGCGGAGGTCGCCTCGCTGCAGCGGGCGGTGGGGTTGTGACCGTTGCGACGAAGGGTCCGGTGCGCGTGGTCGGCACCGGGCTCCTCGGCGCGTCGGTGGGCCTCGCGCTGAGCCGCGAGGGCGTCCAGGTGCAGCTGTCGGACCCGTCGCGCACGGCGCTCGCGCTCGCACGCGACGTGGGCGCCGGCTCACCCGCGCGCGCCGACGACCCGGAGCCCGCGCTCGTCGTCGTGGCCGCGCCGCCGGACGTCACGGCCGACGTGGTGCGCGCGGAGCTGGCGGCCCACCCGCGCGCGGTGGTGACCGACGTCGCCTCCGTGAAGGGCTACGTGCTCGAGGAGTTGCGGGCCGCCGGCGCGGACCTCACGCGCTACGTCGGCTCGCACCCCATGGCGGGCCGCGAGCGGTCGGGGCCGGCCGCGGCGGTGCCGGACCTGTTCCTCGGGCGCCCGTGGGTGATCGCCGACTCCGGCTCGTCCGACCCGGACGCCCTGCTGGCCGTGCGGTCGCTCGCGGTGGACCTGGGCGCCGTGCCGGTGGCCATGGACGCGGCCGAGCACGACGCGGCCGTGGCGGCGGTGTCGCACCTGCCGCAGCTCGCGGCGAGCCTGGTCGCGGCGCGGCTGCGGGGGCTCGACGAGCCCGCGCTGGGCCTGGCCGGCCAGGGTCTGCGCGACGTCACGCGCATCGCGGCGAGCGACCCGGCACTGTGGACCTCGATCCTCGCCGCGAACGCGCTGGCGGTGCGGTCCGTGCTCGTCGCGCTGCGCGACGACCTGGACCGCGTGGTGGACGCCCTGACCAGCGCGGCGCTGGCGACCGGGCCGGAGGACGTGGCACCGGGTGCGCTGACCGCCCTCGCCGAGGCGATCGCGGCGGGCAACGCGGGCCAGGCGCGCATCCCTGGCAAGCACGGCGGCCGGCAGGGCTCGTACGCCGCCGTCACGGTGCTGGTGCCGGACCAGCCGGGTGAGCTGGCCCGCCTCCTGGCGGACGTCGGCGCCGCGGGCGTCAACCTCGAGGACCTGCGCATCGAGCACGCGGCCGGCCGGCCGGCCGGCATGGCGGCGATCTTCGTGCTGCCCGAGCGCGAGGCGGAGCTCGTCGCGGCGCTCACGCAGCGCGGCTGGCGGCTGGTCGAATGAGCCTCGTCGTCGCCATCGACGGACCCTCCGGGTCGGGCAAGTCGTCGGTGTCGCGCGCGGTCGCGCGGCGCCTGGGCCTGGCGTACCTCGACACCGGCGCCATGTACCGGGCAGCGACGTGGTGGTGCCTGTCGGAGGGCGTGGACCTGGCGGACAGCGCGGCGGTGGCCGACGAGGTGCGGCGGCTGCCGCTCGTCATGGGCCTGGACCCGGCACGTCCCGGCGTGCACGTCGCCGGTGTCGACGTCGCGGGTCCCATCCGCGAGACGTGGGTGTCCGAGCAGGTGAGCGCGCTGTCGACGAACCTCGCGGTGCGCGCCGAGCTCGTCGCGCGCCAGCGCCACCTCGTCGCCGAGGAGCGCACCGGCGGCTTCTCCGGCGGGCGTGGCGTCGTCGCGGAGGGCCGGGACATCACCACGGTGGTAGCGCCGGACGCCGAGGTGCGCGTGCTGCTCACCGCGAGCGCCGCGGCGCGCCTGGCTCGTCGGGCGCTGGAGGTGCACGGTGCGGCGGACGCGGCGGCCGTCGCGGCGACGCGCGACCAGGTGCTGCGGCGCGACGCGCGCGACTCGACGGTCGTCGAGTTCCAGCGGCCGGCCGACGGCGTCGAGCTCGTCGACTCCTCTCTGCTCGACCTGCCCCAGACGGTCCAGGCCGTCCTCGACGTGGTGGAGCGCCTCACCGGGCGGCGCGCGTGACCGCAGAGCGTCCCGCCGGCTGGGTGCCGTCGCCCGTGGGCCCCTCGTGGGCACGGTGGGTGGGCCGGTTCCTGGGCCGGGTGGTGTGGGACGCGCGCGTGGTGGGCAGGGAGCGGGTGCCCGCGCAGGGGCCGGTGGTGCTCGCGGCCAACCACGTGACGCTCATCGACGGCCCGATCCTCATCGGCGTCGCGCCGCGGCCGCTGCACATCATCACCAAGCACGAGTTGTTCCACGGCCCGGTGGGGACGATCCTCACCTGGGCGGGCCAGATCCCGGTGGACCGGGCGAGCGGCCGGGCGGCGCTGCAGTCCGGGCTCGGTGTGCTGCGGCGGGGCGGCGCCATCGGCATCTTCCCGGAGGGCAACCGCGGCCGTGGCACCGTCGAGGGCGTCCGCGCGGGCGCGGCCTGGCTGGGCGTGCACGGCGACGCGGTGATGGTGCCGGTGGCGATCCTCGGCACCCGCCTGACGGGGGAGTCGCTCGGGCACATCCCGGGGCTGCGGCGCCGCCTGTACGTCGAGTTCGGCGACCCCATCCGGCCGTCGGACGAGGGTCCCGCGCGGGAGCGGATCGGGGCAACGAGCGAGCGGCTCCGCGAGGCGATGGCCGCCCTCGTCGACGGCGCGCAAGCCCGCAGCGGCCTCGCCCTGCCGGCCGACGACCCGCGCCACCCCGCCGCATAGCCCGCGTCACCCCGGCCGCGTCGCCCGCTCCCACCCCCGCCGCATAGCCCCGCGTCACCCCGGCCACGTCGCCCGCTCCCACCCCCGCCGCGTCGCCCGCTCCCACCCCCGCCGCGTCGCCCGCTCCCACCCCGGACTGGCGTCGAGCGCACGGTTCGTGCGCCAGATCGAGGGTTCCGTGCGCCGGAAGGGTCGATCTCGCTGACGAACGATGCGCTCGGACCGGGTGGGGCTCGCCGACGAACGATGCGCTCGGACCGGGTGGGGCTCGCCGACGAACGATGCGCTCGAACCAGGTGGGGTGCGGCGTCGGGGACAATGGGTGCGTGAGTTCCAGCGAGTTCCCCGGTCCCGCCGCGCCCGACGAGGCTGCCGCGCCGTCCGACGACGTCCTGTCGCTCGGCGACGAAGCGTTCGACGAGGGTACGGCCGCGGTCGACGACGGCACGGGCGCAGTCGATGAGGGTGCGGGTGCGGTCGACGACGGCACGGGCGCGGTCGACGACGAGACGGCGGCGTCCGACGCGGCGCGCGAGCGGGCGCTGCGCGCCGGCCTGGCCGAGTACGAGCTCGACGAGGACGACCTGCTGCTGCTGGAGGGTGGCGACGAGGAGGGCGAGGCGGCGTCGGTCCGCCGCGCGCTGCCGGTGCTCGCCGTCGTCGGCCGGCCGAACGTCGGCAAGTCGACCCTGGTCAACCGCATCATCGGGCGCCGCGAGGCCGTGGTGCTCGACACCCCGGGCGTGACGCGTGACCGCGTGCGCTACCCGGCGGAATGGGCCGGGCGCGAGTTCGTGGTGGTGGACACGGGCGGCTGGGAGGTCGACGTCGCCGGCATCGAGGCGCGCGTGGCCGAGCAGGCCGAGGTCGCCATCGCCGAGGCGGACGCCGTGGTGCTCGTGGTCGACGCGACCGTGGGCACCACCGACACCGACGAGCAGGTGGTGCGCCTGCTGCGGCGGTCCGGCAAGCCTGTGGTGCTGGCGGCCAACAAGGTGGACGGGCCGTCAGTCGAGTCGGAGGCGGCCGCGCTGTGGTCGCTCGGGCTCGGCCAGCCGTGGGGCGTCTCGGCGCTGCACGGGCGGGGGACCGGTGACCTGCTCGACGCGATCCTCGAGGCGTTGCCGCAGGAGTCGGCGTACGGCACCGCGATGCCCGAGGGGCCGCGGCGCGTCGCGCTCGTCGGCCGGCCGAACGTCGGCAAGTCCTCGCTGCTCAACCAGCTCGCCGGCGCCGAGCGCGTGGTGGTGGACGAGGTCGCGGGCACCACGCGCGACCCCGTCGACGAGCTCGTCGAGCTCAAGGGCGTGCCGTACGTGTTCGTGGACACCGCGGGCATCCGCCGGCGGGTGCACCAGACCACGGGCGCGGACTTCTACGCGTCGCTGCGCACGCAGGCGGCGATCGAGAAGGCCGAGGTCGCCGTGGTGCTCGTCGACGCGTCCGAGTCGATGACCGAGCAGGACACGCGCGTGATCCAGCAGGTGGTGGACGCGGGGCGCGCCCTGGTCATCGCCTACAACAAGTGGGACCTCATGGACGACGAGCGTCGCCACTACCTCGAGCGCGAGATCGAGCAGGACCTGGTGCAGGTCCAGTGGGCCCCGCGGGTGAACCTCTCCGCCCGCACCGGCCGCCACACCGACCGTTTGGTGCCGGCGCTGGAGACGTCGCTCGCGTCGTGGGACACGCGCATCTCGACGGGGCGGCTCAACGCCTTCCTCGGCGAGCTGGTCGCCGCGCACCCGCACCCGCTGCGGGGCGGGAAGCAGCCGCGCATCCTCTTCGCCACGCAGGCGTCGACTCGCCCGCCGCGGTTCGTCGTGTTCGCCACCGGCTTCCTCGACCCCGGTTACCGCCGGTACATCGAGCGTCGGCTGCGCGAGACCTTCGGCTTCGAGGGCACGCCGATCGTCGTGTCCGTCCGGGTGCGGGAGAAGCGCAAGCGCTGATCAGCTCGCCGGGATCGCGCCCCGCAGCACGCCCAGGTCCGGCAGCGACCCGGCCTCGTGGTAGCGCGCCAGGAGCGCGCGGGCCGCGTCGGTGGAGTCCCACACGTTCCACAGCAGCACGCCGACGAGCGCGGCGTCCTGCGTGTAGTAGACGACGCCGGTCTCGTCGGGGACCGTCCAGTCCTCCAGGAGCGGCAGGCTCGCGTCGAGCCGGCCCACGGCCTCGTAGCCCAGGTCGAAGATGTCGGAGTAGAAGAACGGCGTGTGCGTGTACGGCTCCAGGGGACGGCCCGTGAGGGCCGCCGCCATGTTGACGCCGGCCGCGCGTCCGGACACCGTCGCCTGGTCCACGTGCTCCACGCGGCGCCGGCCGAGGATCGCGTCGGGGTAGCTCGCCACGTCGCCCGCCGCGAGCACGGCCGGGTCGACCGTGCGCAGGAACCGGTCGACGACGATGCCGTCGTCCGCCGGCAGCCCGCACGCCTGGGCCAGCTCGGTGTTGGGCTCGATGCCCAGCCCGAGCACGACGCCGTCGGCCGCGAGCGACACGGGCGTCTCGCCGGTCTGGACGTGCACGGTGACCGTGCCCACGGACGAGCGCTCCAGCCAGCGCGCCTGCGTGCCGGTGTGCACGTCCACCCCGTGCTCGTCGAACGTACGCCGGATCCGCGCGGTGAGGCCGGGTGGGTACTGGCGCGCGCCCACCTCGGCATCGGGCGTGAGGAACGTGACCTTCGCCCCGGCCATGGCGAGCCCCGCGGCGACCTCGGTGCCGATGAAGCCGCCGCCGACGACGACCACGCTGCCGCCCGCCAGCGCCCGCGCCCGGTGGTAGTCGCCGACGGTGCGGTAGTACACCACCTGCTGGGACGGGCCGAGGTTGAGCTCGCGCGGCCGGCCTCCGGTGGCCAGGAGCAGCGCGCGGTAGCCGTAGGCGTCGTCGTCCGCGGTCACGGTGCGCGCGGTCCGGTCGACGGCCGACACGCGCGTCGAGAGGTGCAGCTGCGCGTCGGTGGCGCCGTCGGTGCCGAGGAACGGCTCGTGGCCGGCCGGGTCGCGCCACAGGTCCTTGGACAGCGGCGGCCGCTCGTAGGGTGGGTCCGCCTCCTCGCCGAGGATCGCGATGCTGCCGTCCGGGTCCACCTGCCGGATCCCGCGTGCGGCGGCGTCCGCCGTCATGCCGCCGCCGACGATGACGTAGTCGTAGTCGAAGCGCATGCGCTCACCGTACGGGCGCCACGGCCGGTCGGCGCGTCGTCGGGTGGCTCCGGCTCTGGCGGGACCTTCGCCCCTCACCCGAGGGTCGCGCGCGGCGAGACAGTGCGGGCGTGACGGCGCCGCGTGGGGGCCGAGGCGGCGACTGGGGTCCGCTCTACCGTGCGGGTGCGGTGGCGGCCGGGGGCGCCACGGTCGTCTACGTCGCCGCGCTCGTCATCGTGACCGCGTCGCCCGCGGCGGCCTCATCCGACGGCGTCGCGCTGCTGGAGCACGTGGCGGCCCACCGCACGCTCTACCTCGTCCGCCAGCTGATGTGGCTCGCCCCGAGCCTGTTCCTCATGGTGACGTCGCTCGCACTGACCGTGGCGATGTGGGGGCGGGACCGGGCCCTTGCGGCCGTCGCGGGCCTGATCAGCCTCTCGTCGTGGGCGATCTCACTGGCGTGGCCGACGACCGGCGACGGCTCGCTCGCAATGGTGGTGCTCAGCGATCGGTACGCGGCGGCCACCGACGAGGCGGTACGGGCCTCGTACGTCGCCGGCGCCGAGCTGCTCAGCGCCCTCAACGACGTGCCGGCCGTGATCGGTGTGCTCCAGACGCTCGGGATCCTGCTCCTCGGACTGCTCATGCTGCGCGGGGTCTTCGCCCGGGCGCTGGCCCTGCTCGGCGTTGCGACCGGAACCGTGGGGATCGTCGCCGAGGTGCTCCGGCCAGTGCTCGGCTGGGGGTACGCCGCCTACGGCCTGCTGCTGTGGGTCTGGCTCGGGTGGGTGGCCGTGGCACTGTGGCGGTTGGGCGGTGCCGGCGGGCCGCCGCGAACGGCTTCCGGGCCCGCGGTCGACGTCCCGGCATGACGGGTGCCGCCAGGAGGGACGCTCAGGCGAGGGACGGGCCGTGCCCGCAGCGTGGGGTAGCATTCTCGGCGGCCCTGCGGGGCCAGCGGGCTGTGGCGCAGCTTGGTAGCGCACTTGACTGGGGGTCAAGGGGTCGTGGGTTCAAATCCCGCCAGCCCGACAGATGAAAGTCCTGATCAGGGGCTTGCTAGGAGCAATCCTAGCAAGCCCCTGAGTCGTCTCTTCTGACTTTCGGGACCCTTCTCGGGACCCTTTCCCGTCCGCGACGGGGCCGGACCAGGGCGAACGTCCTCGGACGGGAGCGTCAATTGGGTCATGCGGCAGCTCCCTCCGTGGGCCTCGCTCGCCGCTCAACCGTGAACGCAGGTTCGAGTGTCGTCCGGCTGCGACGCCTGGGCGCTACCCGCTGCTGGTCATCGACGAGGTCGGCTACATCCCTTTCGAGCCCGAGACCGCGAACCTGTTCTTCCAGCTCGTCTCGGCCCGCTACGAACGCGCCAGCCTGATCGTCACGAGCAACAAGCCGTTCGGCCGCTGGGGCGCGGTCTTCGGCGACGACACCGTCGCCGCCGCGATGATCGACCGCCTCGTCCGCCACGCCGACGTCGTCGCCCTCAAAGGCGACTCCTACCGGCTCAAGAACCGCGACCCCGGCCGAGCACCCAGCCCCGCCGACGACTGACCAACCACCACGAGAGGGGTCCACACTCAGCCGACGCCAAAGGGCCAGCGCACTGACGACATCAGAGGGTGCGACGTGCCAGAGCTGGAAGTTGAGGGGCCAGTACTCCTGGCCCGCCTCACGCACCGCACCGTGCCCTCCGTCCACTTACGCCGGCGACCGCTCGAGGCCGGCGCGTGAGCGTGCGGCCAGGATCGTGCCCCAGACCGCTCCCCACCTGCCCAGGCGGGCGGGCACGATCGGGGGCACCTGGTGGAACGTCGCGGCGGCGTGCACCTTGGCGATCGTGGGTTCGAGGACCTGGGCCCAGGCCTGGGCGAGGCCGCCACCGGCGACGATGAGGCTCGGGTCGACCAGGGCCACCAGGTCCAGCACGCTGCGGGCCAACGCGGTGGTCGCTTCGTCGAGCATCGCGACGGCGCGGGCGTCACCTCTGCCGGCGGCGTCGATCAGGTCACGGGCAGTGGCCGTCCCAGCGGTTGCGCCGATCAGAGCGCCCCAGCGCTGGCCGAGCTGGGCTCCTCCGATGTAGGTCTCCAGGCAGCCACGCTGCCCGCAGCTGCACGGTCGGTCGCCACCGAGTGAGACGTGGCCGATCTCGCCCGCCGCACCATGCGCCCCGCGTCGGATCTCCCCATCGACGACGTGGGCCCCGGCGATGCCGGTGCCCAGGCCGAGCACGAAGACGTCGGCGTAGCCGCGCGCTGCTCCGAGGACCACCTCGGCCCGCGCGGTGGCTGCGCCGTCGTGCACGACGACGCCGGGCACCCCCAGGGCCGCCGAGACGGTATCGGCCGGGGCGGTGCCCTCGAGCCAGCGCACGTTGCTGCACGCGACGACGACGCCGTCCTCGCCGATGATCCCCGGAACCGCAAACCCGACCCCGTCGGGGCTGTCCGTGCCGATGAACTCCTTGACGTGCGCGGTGAGCTGGGTCAACGGATCCGCGCGCCGAGGGGTGGGGACGTGGCTGCGACGTAGCGCCGTCCACTGGCCGTCGGCCTCGCGGGCGAGCAGCAGCTTGGTGTCGGTGCCACCGCAGTCGATCCCCAGAACGAGCGTCACCGTGCCCGTCCCAGCTGGTCGAGCGCGCTCCGGAGGGCACGAACGAGGCCCTCGTCGGTCGTGTCCCGCGCGGTGGCGCCGGCCCGTTCGAGCGACCCCAGGTCGACGCGGTGCACTTCCTGCATCGTCCGTTTCGCCGAGGCATGGATCGCCACGACGCCAGTGGCCACGACGGGGGCGACGGCGGCGGCATCGATCCCGGCGCCGGCCATCACCTGTATGCGTCCGGCGGCTCCCGTGACGAGGTTGGCGATGTCGTCGAGGCCCTCCGTGGCGCGGCTCGCGCCGCCGGACGTGAGCAGCCGGTCGACGCCCAGGTCGATCAGCTGGTCGAGAGCCTGGCCTCGATCGTCCAGGGTGTCGAAAGCACGGTGAAAGGTCAGCTCCGCTGTGCCGGCCAGGCTCCTGATCCGGCTCACGAGGCCGGCATCGATCCGTCCGTGCCGCAGCGCGCCGACGACCACGCCGCGGGCTCCCGCGTCGAGAGCGCTGCGAACGTCGTCGAGAAGCACGGCCGCCTCGGCCGGGCTGTACTCGAAGCCACCGGTCCGCGGGCGCACGAGGACGTGGACGGACGGTGCCGCGGCGACGGCGGCCGCGATGAGGCCCGCCGGCGGGGTGAGCCCGCCGAGCGCCAGCGCGGTGCAGAGCTCGATGCGGTCGGCACCGCCGTGGACGGCCGCAGCGATGCCGTCCGGGTCCTGGACGGCGATCTCGAGTGCGACGTTCACAGCATCCGTGCCTTGAGTGCGGGCTGGTCGGTGAAGGTGTCGTACGGATGCATCGGGCGTTCGATGCGGTGGTGCCCGAGCCGCTCGAGGTCCTGGTCCACCGGCCCCGGGGTGAGCGCGAGGGTCCAGCCCTGCGCGACGTCGTACAGCGTCGGCTCGAGGTAGCCGATCTTGGTGACGATGATGTCGGCGAGGGCCGGGTCCAGGCCGATCGCCGCGAAGTCGTCGGTTGCGTGGAACGCCTTGCGGAACTCGGTGACGATGATGCGCAGGCCGCCGTGCTCGATCACGGCGATGCGGCCGGCCGCGGGGTCGCCTTCGTAGCGCCCGACGAGCCGGCCGGTAATGCGCACCGGTGGGCTTACCCGCCCGTCGACGCGTGCGCCGGCGGTGACGTCCACGGGTGCCTCCGGTGGCAGGGCGAAGAGCTGCTCGATGGCGGGTTGGTCGAAGATCGACGCGACGTAGGTGACGGCGGCGTCGTCCCCGGTCAGTTCAGGCTTCGCCAGGAGCTGGTGCAGCACCCACGTGACGTCCCCGCTGCCACCCGCGCCGGGGTTGTCCCCGGAGTCGCTGATGAAGTACGGACGGTGGCCACCGACGGCCCGGTGCTCCAGCGCGCGAGCCACGGCCTCGTCGAGCGAACCGGGCGGCCCGACGAAGGTGAACTCGTCCCGAACGTCCCACAGCGCGCGGGCGAGCCGCTCCGCGGCCGGCCCGATCACCGCCGGGTCGTCGCCGGACACAAGGACGGTGGCGTGGCAGCGCGGTTCGTCAGCCCAGGCGTAGCCGATCCAGATCCCCGCGTCGGTGACCCCTTCCAGGGACTCGACCTCGGGGACTCGGGCGTAGAGGCTGCGGGCCGGCTCTACCCGGGTCGACGTCTTCTCGCCGGGCAGCAGGATCGGTACCCGGACCCAGGCCCGGTGCGGCCGCTCCCCGCGTCGGAGCCAGGCGACCAGCGTGCGGGCTGATCGTTCGCGCGTCTCCCACGAGTCCTCGTGCGGTGCCATCCGGAAGCACGTGGGCAGGTCGACGGCGAGCGCGAAGCGTTCTGAGACGTTGCCGTGCAGGTCCATCGGAGCCGCGATGAGCGGCCGAGGTCCGACCAGGTCGCGGATGGCCGCGACAAGGTCGCCCTCGGCGTCGTCCATCCCGTCCACGCTCATCGCGCCGTGCACTTCGAGGTAGATCGCGTCGAGCGTGGCCGGATCTAGCTCCGCCAGGCCGCGCAGCATGCGGTCCTTGAAGTCGTCGTAGACCGCGCGCAGGACCGGTCCGCCGGGGATGGACCGAGCGGCGAAGACGCCGAGCCACTGCGCCGCCTGACGAAGCTCGCTGCCCGGGGTCAGGAAGGGGTACCAGGCGACGACGTCCTCGCCCTCGCGCACGACGAAGTCTCGGTAGCCCGCCCGGTGCTGGGCGTACTGGCTGGACTCGATCGCCATGCCGAGGACGGCGATCCGGGGTGCGGACGGAGTGGTCATCGAGACGTCCCTCCGGACGTGGTGGTATCGGTCGTGGCGGGGGAGCCGGCGCGGAGCAGGTCGGCCTGTTGGCGGTCGATCAGCCCCCCACCGACGGCGAGGTCGAGCACGTCTGCGCCGGCCGCGTCGTGGGCGAGCCGCGCGGCGGCCGCGTACCCGACGAGCGGGACGAGGGCCGTCAACCACCCGGACGTGGCACCGGCGCGCTCGCGCAGTAGGCCCTCGTTGGCCTCGATGCCGCGCACGCACAGCCTGTCGAGCGCGCTGCAGCCCCGGCCGAGCCAGTCGATGGCGGTGAGCAGGGCGTGGGCGATGGCCGGCTCGAACGCGTTGAGCTGGAGCTGCCCGTTCTCGGCCGCCATCGTGACGGTCAGGTCCGCGCCGGCGACGAAGAAAGCGATCTGGTTCACCATCTCGGGGATCACCGGGTTGACCTTGCCCGGCATGATCGAGGAGCCGGCCTGCAGCGCAGGCAGGCGGATCTCACCCAGCCCGGTCTGTGGGCCGCTGGACAGCAGCCGCAGGTCGTTGCAGATCTTGGCCAGCTTCATCGCGGTGCGTTTGAGGACCCCTGAGAAGAGCAGGAACGCGCCGGTGTCCCACGTGGCCTCGATCATGTCGGCGGCCGGGACCATGTCGACTCCGGACAGCTCGGCCAGGACCGCGACGACCCGTTCGCGGTACCGGGGGTCGGCGGTGATGCCGGTCCCGATGGCGGTGGCGCCGAGGTTGCACTCCCGCAGCAGGGCGGTCGCCTCGCGCAGCCGTTGCCTGTCCTCCTGAAGGGTGATCGCGAAGGCGGTGAATTCCTGACCGAGGGTCATGGGCACCGCGTCCTGCAGCTCGGTGCGGCCGACCTTGGGCGTGGCCGCGAACGCGCGCCCACGGTCCGCGAAGGCCTGTGACAGCTCGTCGAGCCGCTCGAGCAGACCGGCGGTGGCGAAGTGCAGGGCGAGGCGGACAGCGGTCGGGTAGACGTCGTTGGTCGACTGGCACTTGTTGACGTGCTCGATCGGGTGCACGTGGTCGTACGACCCACGCGGGAGCCCCAGGCTGTCCAGGGCCAGATTGGCAATGACCTCGTTGGCGTTCATGTTCGTCGAGGTCCCCGCGCCGCCCTGGAGCACGTCCACCGGGAATGCGTCGTCGGCCTCGCCCCGGATCACGACGTCGCACCCCTGTGCGATCGCCCGCCCGACGTCGGGCGGGATCAGCGCCAGGTCGGCATTGGTCACCGCTGCTGCCTTCTTCACCAGGCCGAGCGCGCGCACGAGGTCCCGGTGCCTGCCGACGGGCGTCCCGCTGATGGTGAAGTTGCCCAGAGCCCGTTGTGTGTGCGCACCCCACAGCGCGCCCGCCGGGACGTCGATCGTTCCCAAGCTGTCGCGTTCGGTCCGGGCGTCGTCGGTCATGTTCGCCGACATCAGATCGGTTCCTCCTCAGGGCAGGCTGATCGTGGTCATCGGACGTCGACCGACGCGCTGAGCGCGGCGCGCGCGGTCCGGCGGCGTAGCTGTTCGTCGGGATCGGGGGACGGTGCTGCGGCCAGCAGCCGTCGTGAGTACGGGTCGCGTGGCCGGGTCAGCACGTCCTGGCTGGTGCCGACCTCGACGATCTGGCCATGCAGCATCACCGCGACGCGGTCGGCCATCGAGTGGACGACCGCGAGGTCGTGGCTGATGAACAGGCAAGCGAACCGGTAGCGCTGCTGCAGGGCTCGCAGGGCATCCAGGACGTGGGCCTGGACCGAGACGTCCAGTGCGGAGGTCGGCTCGTCGGCGATGAGCAGGCTGGGATCCAGCGCGATGGCGCGGGCGAGGCCGACGCGTTGGCGCTGGCCGCCCGAGAGCTCGTGCGGGTAGCGGTGTGCGTAGGCGCGCGGCAGCTCGACGGCGTCCAGCAGCTCGAGCACCCGCGCGGTGCGCGCCCGACGGCCTGCAGCGCGCAGGCCGCGGTGAATGACGAGGGGCTCGGCGATGACCGAGGCAACGGTCATCCGTGGGTCGAGGGACGAGCCGGGGTCCTGGAAGATGACGCCGACCCGCGCGCGTGTGTCCTTGTCGGCGCGGCTCAGGGCGAGGCGTTGGCGCACCTCGTGGCCGAGCATCCGCACGCTGCCCTCGGCGAGGGGCAGCAGCCCAAGGGCGGCGCGGCCGAGGGTCGACTTGCCTGAGCCGGACTCGCCGACCAGGCCGACGATCTCGCCCTGCCCGATGGCGAGGCTGACGTCGTGCACGGCCCGGAACGTCGCGCCACCGCGTCGGTAGTCGATGCTGACGTGGTCGAAGCTCAGGGCTGTCTCGACGGCGTCGGGCATGCCCGCGTCGGGCGCCGCGACGATCGCGGAGGGGGGCGCGGCATCGGCCGGCTCGGCCTCGATCACCTCCCACTGGGCGGCCGGGAGCCGAGGGACCGCGTCGAGCAGGCGCTGGGTGTACGCGGCCGTCGGGTGCTGCAGCACGTCGCGCGTCGCACCGACCTCGACGATCTGGCCCCGGTACATGACCGCCACCCGGTCGGCGACGTCTGCCACCACGCCCATGTTGTGGGTGACCAGCAGGAACGCCGTCGACGAACCGGCCGCCAGCCGGTGGATCAGATCGAGGATCTCGCCCTGGATCGTCACGTCCAGGGCGGTCGTCGGCTCGTCGGCGATGATGAGGCGCGGACTGCACGCCAGCGCGATGGCGATGACGACGCGCTGACGCTGGCCACCTGACAGCTCGTGCGGGTAGCCCTTGGCCCGCAGCTCGGGCTCCGGGATGCCGACCCTGGTCAGCAGGTCGATCACGCGCCGGTGCGCTTCGGCGGGGGTGCACCGGTTGTGGTTGGTGATGGCCTCGGCGATCTGGGCACCGATCGTCATCGTCGGGTTCAGGGCCGTCATCGGCTCCTGGAACACCATGGAGATGTCCTTGCCGCGGATCTGGTTCATGCGCTGCTCGCCCGCGTCGAGCAGGCTCTCGCCCGCGAGAGTGACTCTGCCGCTGATGTGGGCCGTCGAGGGCAGCAGGCCGATGACGGCCAGCGACGTGACGGACTTGCCCGATCCCGATTCGCCGACGAGCGCGAGGACTTCCCCTGGGAAGACCTGCAGGTTGATGCCGTCGACGGCGGGAGCCGCGTGGTCGTCACTGCGGAACGAGACGGCCAGGCCGTCGATGTCCAGGACGGGCAGCGCCGCGGCCGGGGGCGTCGTCACGTTCACAGGTCCCGCCCCCGCACGTCGAACACGTTGCGCAGGCCGTCACCGATGAAGTTGAAGCCGCACACGGTGAGGACGATGCACAGGCCGGCCGGAAAGATCAGCCACCACGCACCGGAGTACGTGTAGGTGATGCCCCTGGTCAGCATTGCGCCCCAGTCGGTCTGCGGTGGCTGCAGGCCCATGCCGAGGAACGAGACGTAGGCGACGAGCAGGATCGCGTCGGCCACTTGAAAGGTCGCGTTGACGATCATCGTGCCGATGGTGTTCGGCACGATGTGGCGGATGACCGTGCGGGCGTGGGAGCCGCCGACTGCCCGGACCGCCAGGACGTACTCGCGGGTCTTGATGGACAAGGACTCGGCGCGGATCAGTCGGGCGGGCACCAGCCACGAGACGAGGCCCAGGACGAGGATCATCAGCTGGATCGACGGTCGGGTGATGGTCGAGAGGATCAGCAGCAGGAACGTCGCCGGGATCGCGATGCCGGCGTCGACGATGCGCATCATGACGATGTCGACCCAGCCGCCGACGTAGCCGGCCACGGCGCCCCAGATCGTGCCGAGCAGGGTGGCAAGGATGCCGGCTGCGAGGCCGATGGTGATGGACGTCTGGCCGCCGACCATGAGCCGCCCGAGTACGTCGTAGCCGAGGTCGTCGGTTCCCAGGGGGTGGCCGTCCACCCCGGGCGCGGCGTTGAGGTCTGCGTAGATGTCCGGCTGGGTCTGGTTGGTGTGGTGCAGCAGGGGCCCGACGAAGCAGAAGACAAGCAGCGCCAGGATGATGATGGTGCCGACGATCGCCAGCCGGTTCGACAGGTAGCGGCGCAGTGCACGCCGGCCGGGGGAGATGCCTGCGAGGGCTTGGGCGGTCTCGGCCTCGATGAGGGCGCTCATCGCAGGGCCCCCCGGGTTCGCGGGTCGAGCGCCGCTTGCAGCAGGTCGGCGAGCAACGATCCGACGACGGTGGCGATCGCGATGATGAGGATGCAGCCGAGGAGGACGGGGTAGTCGCCCTGCTGGGCGGAGCGCCAGAACAGCAGGCCCATCCCGGGGTAGTTGAACAGCGACTCGACGACGAGCATGCCGCCGAACATCACCGGCAGGTAGTAGCCGAGCATCGCAATGACCGGGGTGAGGGAGTTGCGCACCACGTGGCGCACGATGACGCGACCTTGCGACGTGCCCTTGGACCGCGCGGTCCGCACGTAGTCCTCGCTGAGGTTGTCGAGCGTCGCCGAACGCATGTAGCGGGAGAAGGTCGCGACGATGCCGAGGGTTCCGGTGATGACGGGCAGCACCAGCACGCGGGGGTCGGCCAGTAGCTGGGCCACGGTGACGTTGCCGCCAGGTGCGATGGCGGGTAGCCAGCGCAGCTTCTGGGCGAAGACGATGATGACGATCAGCCCGAGGAAGAACGACGGCGTCGAGTACACGACGAAGTTGAGCGCCGTCAGCACGTAGTCGGAGAGCCTGCCGCGGTGCACGGCCTGGAAGATCCCCATCGGCAGCGCCACGACGAGAGCGATGACCATGCACAGGGCGGCCAGCAGCAGGGTCTTGGGCAGGCTGGCGGCGATGGCAGCCGACACGGGCATGTTGAGCTTGAACGACACGCCGAGGTCGCCGCGGGCGATCTGGCCGACGTAGTTGAGGTACTGGTGCCAGACCGGCAGGTCGTAGCCGTGCGCGTGGTTGAACGCGTCGATCTGCTGGGCGTTGGCCTGCATGCCGAGGATGCCCGCCCCCGGGCCGTCGGGCATCGCCGTGTGCAGCAGTGCGAACACGATGACGGTGACGATGGCGACGACGATGACGGCCTGGACCAGCCGTTTGACCAGGTACCAGCGGTAGGTCGTGCGCCACCCGGCGTGCGGGCCGGCGGCTCCGGCGCCGGGTCGTGCGGTGCCTGGCGTGACGACCGCGTCGCCGGTGAGGGCGGCAGCGTTCATGGGGTCCGGGCTCCTTCGTTCTCGCGGGTGGGACCAGGGAGGGCGGTGCCGGGCGGGATGAGCGCCCGGCACCGCGTCGTCCGTGGCCGTGCTATGTCAGGACTTCCAGCTCCACTTCTGCGGGTAGAAGTCGCCGGCGGGGTCCTGGGTGCCGATGTCCAGCTGGTTGCTGACGACCGACACCTGGTAGACCGGGTTCGGCATCCACAGCACCGGCAGGTTCTGCGCCAGGTACGCGGAGTACTGCTGCTCGGCGTTCGGGTCGGAGGAGACCAGAGTCGCGTTGATGAGGTCGAAGGCCTTCTGGTCGACGTACTGGCCCGCGTTCCACTTCACGCCGCTGGCCCAGAGGTGGTCACCGGTCGGGTAGGCGTTGAAGTACCAGGAGCCGGCCGTGCCGAAGAACACCAGCTGCCAGGAGCAGTCCGAGCCGCTCTTGCACTTCTGCGCCTCGGTGAGCACCGAGTCGAGGGTCGCGTCCTGGATGGTCATGTCGACGCCGATCTTGCTGTAGGCCGACTTGATCGCCGCCATCATGTTGTCGGTCTCCTGGGAGCCGTTCTGCGTCATGACGGTGATCTTCATCTGCGTGCCGGAGGTGATGTCGGCTCCGCACTGGCCGGTGCCCGTGCCGGGGTTGGTGCACGCCAGGATCCCGTCGGAGCCCTTGGTCCACCCGTTGTCGGTGAAGTACTTCGCCGCAGCGGTGAGGTCATACGGGTACGGATTGTTGGACTGCACACTCGACAGGTAGTCCGACGGCGGGTTCTGGGGCACGGGCCCGTAGTCGGGCGCGGCCGCCCCGTGCCACACCTTGTCCGAGATCGTCTTCTGGTCGACGGCGCTCTGCAGGCCCTGGCGAACGTAGAGCTGCTTGAAGACGGCGCCCATCGTCGGGTTGGCGAAGTTGTACGGCATGTAGGTGACCGACCAGCCGTCCCACGGCACGACGCTGTAACCGAGATCGGTGAACTGCGCCGAGGTGCTCAGCTGCGACGGAGTGATGAAGCCGTAGTCGACGCCCTTGGCGCGCAGGTCGTTCATCTCGGCGTCGTTCGACGTGTACGGCTTGAAGTTCACCGTGTCGATGTGCGGCTTGTCCTTGCCGGTGTACTTCGTGTTGGCGACGAGCGTCACGCTGCCGTCCGAGGTCCACGACTTGACGACGTACGGGCCGTCCACGACCTGCCACAGCGGGTTGGTGCTGTAGGTGGTCATGTCTTTGGCCTGGTCCTCGATGAAGGTCCAGACCTGCTTGGCCCCGGCGGTGGTCTGGTCGTAGTCGCCCACCGCGCCGGAGGCGCTCGTCTTGTCCCACGCGTGCTGGGGCATCGGGCTGAAGAGGGTCAGCTCGTTGGCGAGGATGAACTGCTGGGCGTAGGCCTTGTCGAACGTCAGCGTGAAGTGCTTGTCATCGGTGATGGTGAATGCCGTGACGTTGTCGGGGAACAGGCCCTTGGAGTACGAGCCCCACTGGTCCGTGTTCCCCTTGATGAGGTTGAAGGCGAACTGCACGTCGCGTGAGGTCACGGGTGCGCCGTTGTCCGACCAGGTCAGGTCGCCGAGCGTGACGGTGATCGACGTGTTGTCGGGGCTGAACGTGTAGGACGAGGCCACGGAGGCCGCGGTGTCCAGCTGCATGCGCCCGCTCGTCCCGTCGTAGGTGAACAGCGACGGCCAGTTCGTGGTGTGGATCGCGTTGTTGGACGTGATCATCTTGTCGGGCGGGCTGATCGGGGCGATCCAGTTCGGACCCTGACCTGGCGCGAGCGCGTAGGTGACGGGCTTCGTGCTGGACGCGCTGGTACCCGAGCCCGCGTTCGCGGCCCCCGTCGAGGAGGGGCTGCCGGTGCTGGAGTTGGGCGAGCACGCTGCCACAGCGAGCGCGCCGGCCGCGAGCAGGGCCGCGGTCCCTGCAAGCCTCCGACGACTACGACCGGTTGACGCGGTGTGCATGAAGACCTTCTTCCATCGTGGGGAAACACCGTTGTTCGTGACGATAGGCTCAGGTCATTTCTTCGACGTTAGCCGCAAGTTTCTTCGACCTCGCATGAAGTCGGGCCTGACGGCGTCGTATGTCGAGAACTTGGTGAGCGTATGCGAGGCTAGCCCTCGGACTTACCAGTCGCAATGGCGGAGTCGACCCTGGTTTGCGGCCGTGGTGACGCGTACACTCGGATGAGTTATTTCGATGGCGAAGGAATTGAGAAGGCGGTCGCAGTGTCTGGTGCAGCAGTGGGGACCACCCCGTCGCGGGGCGAGCACTCCGACGTCGTCGCACTCATCGCCTCCGGGCGCGCCACCAGCCGGATCGCGATCTCCCGAGCACTCGGCATCGCGCCGTCGACGGTGTCGCTACGGGTCCAGGACCTCATCGACGCCGGCCTCGTCGTCGAGTCCGGGAACGACCCGTCGACCGGCGGTCGCCGAGCAAAGACGCTGTCGTTGGCACCCAGCGGCGGGACCGTGCTGGCGGTGGACCTGGGCACCCACCACGCGAGGGTCGCACTTGTCGACATGGCAGGCGAGCTCCGGGCGGTGGAGGAGATCCCCGTCGACATCGCGAGTGGGCCGGAGGCGGTGCTCACCACGGTCGTGACCGCGGCGCTGGCCATCGATGGGCGCCCGCAGGTCCGGGCGCTCGGCCTCGCGCTGCCAGGACCCGTCAACATAGCGACGGGCGCCGTGACCCTCCCCTCGCGCATGCCTGGCTGGAAGGACTTCGCCGCTCGGGACTGGCTCGCCCAGACGTACGGCCTCCCCGTGGTCGTGGAGAACGACGCCAACCTCATGGCTTACGGCGAGTACATCGCGCACGGCGGCGGCCCGCAGGACATCGTCACGGTCAAGGCCGGCTCCGGCATCGGCGCCGGCGTCATCGTGCAGGGAAGCATCCACCGCGGCGCCACCTTCGCCGCCGGCGACATCGCTCACGTGCGCGTCGACGCCGCCGGCGACCGCCCGTGCTCGTGCGGAAACCACGGCTGCCTCGAGACCGTCGCGTCCGGAGCGGCGCTGCTGGCGATGCTGCGCGCACAAGGGCTCGACGTCGCCACCGCTGCCGAGGTTGTCGTCCTCGCCCAGCAGGGCGATCCCCTGGCAACGACGGCGGTGCGCGGTGCGGGCGCGCGTCTGGGCGGCGTGCTGTGCGCCGTGACGAACTTCTTCAACCCGACGGCCATCTACCTCGGAGGCATGCTGTCGACTGTCGAGCCGTTCGTCGCCGCCGTGCGGTCGGAGATCTACCAAGGCTCCCATCCGCTGGCGACCCAGCATCTGACGATCGAACGGACTCGCAACGACCGCAATGCGACGCTGATCGGCGCCTCGCGCCTGGCGATCGAGCACACGCTCCAGGTCGGCGTGGCGGCGTAGCCCGACGATGCCACGGGCCGCCTCGGTCGGTGCTGCCGCCGTCGACGCACGCGATCCCGGCCTCGGCGACGGTCTGTGCGCGTTCTCCGCTGTGGACACAAGATCTGGGAGCATGACCACGATGCGAAGCTTTGACGTCGACACCGCCTCGCGGCCGACCGTGCTGCGGGTGCGGGCCAGGGGGCGCGACGTGCTGCGCAGCCCGGTGACGAACTGGGGCACCGCGTACACCCTCGGCCAGCGCGAGGCGCTCGGGCTGTCGGGGCTCCTGCCGAGCAGGGTGACCACGCTGGCCGAGCAGGCGCGCCGGATGTACGTGCAGTACGGACGTGCCACGGAACCATTGGCGAAGTTCGCGGAGCTGTCCCAGCTGCGCGACCGCAACGAGGTGCTGTTCTACCGCGTCCTGCTCGACCACCTGGAGGAGATGCTCCCGATCGTCTACACGCCGACGATCGGCGAGGCGATCGAGCGGTTCAGCGAGGAGTACCACGGCACGCGTGCGGTCTTCCTGTCCATCGACCACCCCGAGCTCGTCGAGCAGTCGCTGCGGGACTTCGGCCTGCAGGCCGAAGACGTTGACCTGGTGGTCGCGACGGACTCGGAGGGGATCCTCGGGATCGGTGATCAGGGAGTAGGCGGGGTCCAGATCGCCATTGGCAAGCTGGCGGTCTACACCGCGGCCGCCGGCATCCACCCGCACCGAGCCATCCCTGTGGTGCTCGATGTTGGTACGGACAACGGACATCTGCTCACGAGCGATTGGTACCTGGGCGAGCGGCACCGCCGGGTGCGGGGCCCGCGGTACGACGCGTTCGTCGACGCCTTCGTCCAGGCCGTGTCCTCGCTGTACCCCAACGCCATGCTGCACTGGGAGGACCTCGGCGCTGGCAACGCGCACAGGATCCTCCAGCGGTACGCCCCGAGGATGTGCACCTTTAACGACGACATCCAAGGCACGGCCGCGGTTGTCCTGGCCGCCTTGCTGACCGCGGTGCGACGCAGCGGGCTACCGCTGACCGAGCACCGGGTGGTGGTCTACGGCGCCGGCACGGCGGGGGTCGGGATTGCCGACATCGTCCTAGACGCGATGACGCGGGCCGGCCTGGCGCCGGAAGAGGGTCGAGACCGCTTCTATGCGTTCGGCCGCCATGGCCTGATCGTCGAGGATCACCCGGGCATCCGCGACTTCCAGCGGCCCTATGCGCGGGCGCGTCAGGAGGTCGACCGGTGGCATCCGGCCGACCCCACGGCTGTCACGCTGGCCGAGACGGTGCGCGCGACGAGTCCGACGATCCTCATCGGTACGTCCGCCGACGCCGGTGCCTTCAGCGAAGACGTCGTGCGGGCGATGGCGGCCGTCTGCGCCACGCCGATCATCCTGCCGCTGTCCAACCCGACGAACCGCAGCGAGGCCGACCCGGCCGACCTGCTGGACTGGACGGACGGGCGTGCGCTCATCGCGACCGGCAGTCCCTACGGAACGATTCGGCACGCCGGCGTCGACCACACGATCGCCCAGGCCAACAACGCCCTGGTCTTCCCCGGGCTCGGGCTCGGCGTCGCAGCGGTGCGGGCCGACCGGGTGACCGACGCGATGATCGTCCGTGCCGCCGAGGCCCTGGCGGCCTTGGTCCACGACGAACGACCCGGCGCCTCGTTGCTGCCGCCGATCGGCGACCTGCGCCACGTCTCCGCCGACGTCGCCGTCGCGGTGGCCGCCTGCGCCGACCAGGAGGGGCACGCCCGCGTCAAGCTGTCGGACCCCGAGGCGGAGATCGGCCGGCGCATGTGGCAGCCCGCCTATCCCGAACTCGACGTGGTCTGAGGGCGGGGGCAGGGCCGCCTCGCGCGCGGGGTCTGGTGTGCGTCGGCCTGCTCGGCTGGTGATCCTTGCCGCGACTGGCGGCTGGGCCGACCTCGGTCTCGGCGGACGTCGAGCCGCTGGACCAGGACGATCGGCCCGATCACGTGCAGGGCGATCTCCGGGCCGCCAAGCTCGGCGGCGATCCCCGTAGGCAAGCGTTGGCCCATGTCGTAGAGATCCTCGGCAAGGCGGGGCGCGGACTGGAACCGCGCCCTCAACGCATCGCCGAGCCGGTGCCCGACTGGCTCGCGTCGGCATTGACAGGCAAGGGCGTCCCGGCAGCCGAGGTCGCACAGATGACCCCGGAGGAGGCGTTCGTGCGCTGGAACGCACTCATCAGCCGCCCGCACGACTGACCCGGCCGCCTGACGCTGTGGCACGTCGCTCGCGCACGGCCTGGGTCGGCCAGGAACTCCACCACCCCAGGGACGTCACCCCGTGCCTCGGGGCCGTAACGATCACCCTGGCGAGCGTCTGGTCGACGCGTTCGGTCAGACGAAAGGGGGCGCCCCTCCGGCTGGCGGTTGTCTCCTCGCGCTTCGGGCGACGGCCCAAGGATGCCGTGTGCGCGCCGCCGCGCCGGGGGTTGCGTCCTCAACGGTCACGGAGTACCGTCCCCGTAATCGATTGCATGTAATCGATTACGTTCAAGCGATGGGGCTTCTGTCGATGGCGACGATCAAGGACGTGGCGCAGCGCGCGGGTGTGTCCACCGCGACCGTCTCGCGCGTGCTCGCGGGTGTCACCGCGTCTCCCGGGTCGCGTGATCGCGTGCTGGCCGCCGCACAAGAGCTGAACTTCCGGCCGAACGGCGTGGCGCGCTCGCTGCGCTCCACCGGCACCAACACCGTCGGGCTCGTCGTGTCCGACCTGCTCAATCCGTACTTCACCGAGCTTGCCCGGGCGGTGGAGGACACGGCCCGCGCCGCGGGCTTCGCCGTGATCGTCGGTAATGCCGACGAGAACCCGTCGCAGCAGGACCACTACGTGCGGATCCTCCTTGAGCGGCAGGTTGACGGCCTCATCGTGGTTCCGACGGTGGAGACCTCTCCGCTGCTGCGCGAGGCCGCCGCCACCGGGCACCATCTGGTGCTCGTCGACCGCTCGGCGGAGGACGTCGCTGCCCCCCTGGTGTCTGCCGACGGCGGGCGTGCGATCGAGGAGCTCGTCGCGTACCTGGCCGAGAACGGTCGGCGCCGGCTCGCTGTGATCGCGGGCCCGGAGCACGCCGGCTCGTCGCGCGAGCGGCTGGTGGCGTTCCGTGCCGCGGCTGCCCGCCACGGCCTCGAAGTGCCCGACGAGGGTGTTGTGCACGGCGACTTCCGGTCGCCGTCGGGTGCCGCCGCGATGACGCAGTTGCTCGACGGCGCACGTCGACCGGACGCGGTGCTGATCTCCAACGGTGCGATGGCGCTCGGCTCGGTCTCGGTGCTCCAGGAGCGCGCGGCCCACCTGCGGGTGCCTGACGACCTAGCGATCGCCGTCTTCGACGACATGCCGTTCTTCCAGCTGCTGCGCCCCACGCTCACCGCGATCGAACAGCCGACGGCCGATCTCGGGCGGATGGCGATGGACATGCTTCTGGCGCAGATCGCCGGGCAGCCCACCCAGGACGCACGTCTGTCTTGTCGGCTCGTGCTGCGCCAGTCCACGGAAGGAGGTCCTGCCGATGTCCGCTGAGACGGTCACACCGCTGCTGGCGGTCGAGGGGCTGCGCAAGGTGTTCCCGGGCGTCGTCGCGCTCGATGGCGTCTCGTTCGACCTACGTCCCGGCGAGGTGCACGTGCTCCTCGGCGAGAACGGCGCCGGCAAGTCGACGCTCATCAAGTGCCTGGCCGGCGTGTACCAGCCGGACGCCGGCCGCATCCTCGTCGACGGCGAGCCGCGCCGGCTGCACACCGCGCGCGATGCCGAGCGCCTCGGCATCGCGACGATCCACCAGGAGCTCAACCTGGTGCCGGCGCTGTCAGTCGCGGAGAACGTGCTGCTCGGCCGCCCGCCGCGGCGGTTCGGGGTCATCGACCGGCGGGCCGCCCGCCGCCAGGCCGCGACGGCGCTCGCCCGGGTCGGCCTGGACGTCGACCCGTCGACCCCCGTGCGCGAGCTCGGCATCGCCCGCCAGCAGCTCGTCGAGATCGCCAAGGCGCTCTCGCTGGACGCTCGCGTGCTCATCCTTGACGAGCCCACCGCGGCGCTCACCGACGACGAGGTCGACCGCCTGCTGGGCCTCATGACAGACCTGCGCGCGCGCGGCGTCGGGATGATCTTCATCTCCCACCACCTCGAGGAGATCCGCCGCATCGGGGACCGCGTGACGGTGCTGCGCGACGGACGATCGGTCGGCCTGGTGCCGGCCTCGACCGCGCAGGGCGAGCTGGTGCGGATGATGGTGGGTCGCACCATCGAGGCCCAGTACCCGCGACGGCGCGTGCCCCCGGGTGAGGTGCTGCTCGAGGTGGACGGGCTCACCGCCACCGGTCGGTTCGAGTCGATCGGGCTCACGGTCCGCGCCGGCGAGGTCGTCGGGCTCGCCGGCCTTGTCGGCGCCGGGCGCACCGAGGTGCTGCGCGCAATCGCAG
The DNA here is from genome assembly GCA_021793115.1 of Actinomycetes bacterium. The sequence goes on from JAJYTJ010000009.1 coordinate 39,347, forward strand.
GCGTCGACCGCTACGACTCGGGCACGGTCCGCGTCCGCGGCTCGCGCGTTCGCGGTGGCAACGTGGACGAGGCGATCGACGCGGGCCTCGGCCTTGTCCCGGAGGACCGCAAGGCACAGGGACTGGTCCTGGGGGCCTCGGTGCAGGAGAACCTCGGCCTCGTCACGCTGCGCGCAGCGACGCGCTGGGGGGTGGTCGACTTCGCCCGGCTGCGCGCAGCGGCGGCGGACATGATCCGCCGGCTCGCCATCCGCACGCCGTCGGGGCGCACCGTGGTGCGAACGCTGTCCGGTGGCAACCAGCAGAAGGTCGTCATCGGCAAATGGCTCACCGCCAACCCTGCCGTGCTGCTGCTCGACGAGCCGACCCGCGGCATCGACGTCGGCGCGAAGGTCGAGATCTACGAGCTCATCAACGCGCTCACCGCGGACGGTCGCGGCGTGCTCCTCGTCTCGTCGGAGCTGCCCGAGGTTCTCGGGATCTGCGACCGCGTGCTCGTCATGTCCCGTGGCCGGCTCGTCGGCGAGCTCGACCACAGCCAAGCCACCCAGGACGCCGTCATGGCCCTGGCCGTGAAGGAAGTGGAGTCCAGTCGTGCCTTCTGACACCTCCGTGGCGGCCCCGCCGTCCGCCGTGACGATCTGGTGGGAACGGACCCAGCACCTCCTCGGCCGCAACGGCGCCTTCGTCGCGCTCATCCTGCTCGGCATCGTCATGACGGCCCTCTCGCGGGTCTTCCTGACGACGCAGAACCTGCTCAACGTCGGAGTCCAGGCGGCGGTGGTCGCGATCCTGGCGTTCGGGCAGACCTTCGTCATCATCACGGCCGGCATCGACCTGTCGGTGGGCTCGGTAGCCGCCCTGTCAGGGATCGTCGTCGGCTACACGTCGGGCAGCGTGGGCCTCAACCCGCTGCTGGCGATCCTGCTCGGGCTGCTCTCCGGCGTCGCGACCGGCCTGGTCAGCGCCGTGATGATCGCCTACGGGCGGCTGCCCGCCTTCATCGCCACGATGGCGATGCTGTCGATCGCGCGCGGCTTCGCGCTCGTGATCTCCGGTGGGCGGCCCGTGCCGCAGCCGCACCAGGTCGCATGGTTCGGCAAGACGATCGGCGGCTGGTTGCCCGTCCCGCTCCTCGTCATGGTTGTGCTCGGGCTCGTCGCCTCGTTCATCCTCAACCGCACGTATGCCGGGCGCGTCATGTACGCCATCGGCGGCAACGAGGAGGCCGCGCGGCTGTCGGGCATCAACGTGCGACGCCAGCAGCTCGTCACCTATGCGCTGTCGGGCATCTTCGCCGCCTTCGCGGGCCTTGTGCTCGCGGGCCGGCTCGTCTCTGGCCAGCCGCAGGCGGCCAGCGGCTACGAGCTGGACTCGATCGCCGCGGTCGTCATCGGCGGCGCCAGCCTTGCCGGCGGGTCCGGCCGCATCTTCGGCACCTTCGTCGGCGCCCTGGTCCTGGCCGTGATCCGCAACGGCCTCAACCTCCTGAACGTCTCGTCCTTCTGGCAGCAGATCGTCATCGGGGTCGTCATCGCGCTCGCCGTGCTGACGGACACCCTGCGGCGCCGACGGACGTGATCGGGCTCCGGCCCATGGCACGAATCGCACCATCCCACCCAAGAAAGGACCGTCCATGAACAAGCGACTCCTCGCAGCCGCCGTCGTCGCGGCGACGGGCGCCTTCGCGCTCGTCGGGTGCTCCTCGAACGGCTCCACCGGCACCTCGGCGACGACGCCGGCCGGCGGCAGCCAGACGACGGCCGCCGCGCCGGCCTCCGCCTCGTCCGTCACCATCGGCCTCTCGCTGTCGACGCTGAGCAACCCGTTCTTCGTCTCCGTGCGTGACGGCGCGCAGAAGGAGGCCGACGCGCTGGGAGCCAAGCTCACGGTCACCGACGCCCAGAACGACGCGACCACCCAGGCCAACCAGATCCAGAACTTCCAGACCCAGAAGCTGCAGGCGGTGATCATCAACGCCGTCGACTCCGACGCCGCCGGGCCCATCGTCGCGCCGCTGATCTCCTCCAAGGTGCCCGTCGTGGCCGTCGACCGCGCAGTCAACGGCGCGGACGTCAACTCGTTCATCGCCTCGGACAACGTCCAGGGCGGAAAGCTGGCCGCGGATGCGCTCGCCAAGGCCATGGGCGAGAAGGGCTCGGTCATCGTCCTCGAAGGCACCGCCGGCACGTCGGCCGCCAACGACCGCAACAAGGGCTTCACCGAGGGCATCGCGGCTTACCCGAACATCAAGGTTGTCGCCTCGCAGCCGGCCGACTTCGACCGCACCAAGGGCCTGGACGTCGCCACCAACCTGCTGCAGGCCCACCCGGACGCGGTCGGCATCTTCGCCGCGAACGACGAGATGGCGCTCGGTGCGGTCCAGGCTCTCGGCGACAAGGCCGGCAAGAGCGTCTTCGTCGTCGGCTTCGACGGCACGGCCGACGGCCAGGCCGCGATCAAGGCCGGCACCATGGCCGCCTCAGTGGCGCAGCAGCCGGAGAACCTCGGCAAGGAGGCCGTCGACGCGGCAGTGAAGCTGGCCCAGGGCCAGACCGTCGAGAAGACCGTCGCAGTCCCGGTCGTCGTGCTCACCAAGGACACGCTCTGACCTGGTCCGCTCCGCAGACGTTCGGGTCGCCGCGGTCCACGCAGGCCGCGGCGACCCGGGGGGGGAGAAGCAGTGCAACCGGGGCGCATCGTCGTCGTTGGCTCCGCTAATGCCGACCTGGTGATTCACGTCGACCACCGCCCCAGCAGGGG